>NZ_JBIAVN010000001.1:719131-855155 GCF_042894285.1 Streptomyces sp. NPDC001544
GTGACCGGCGGTGAGTGCGGCGGGGACAATGGGGCCCGTGCGGTATCGCGTTCTCGGCACCACCCAGGCACTCCGCCCCGACGGTACGTCCGTTCCCGTGGGCGGGGCGCGGCTGCGTGCGCTGCGGCCGGTGCGGCCGGTGCGGGCGGACCGGGTGCCGGTCGGCCTGGGGGCCGCGGGTGCCGCGCCGCGCGAACCGCGTGACCGGCGGTGAGTGCGGCGGGGACAATGGGGCCCGTGCGGTATCGCGTTCTCGGCACCACCCAGGCACTCCGCCCCGACGGTACGTCCGTTCCGGTGGGCGGGGCGCGGTTGCGTGCGCTGCTGACCGTGCTGGCGCTGCGGGCCGGGCGGACCGTGCCGGTGAGCCTGCTGGTGGACGAGGTCTGGGACGGAGAACCCCCGGCCGACGCGACCGCGGCGCTGCAGGCGCTGGTCGGGCGGCTCAGACGGGCGCTGGGGGCGGACGCCGTCGCCTCCGCGGACGGCGGGTACCGGCTCGCCGCCGCGCCCGACGACATCGACCTGCACCGCTTCGAGCGCCTGACCGGCGAGGGGCTGCGCGCTCTGGCAGACGGCGACCCGGCGAAGGCGGCCACGGTCCTCGACGACGCCCTCGCGCTGTGGCACGGCCCCGCCCTCGCGGACCTGCCCGACCGCACCGCCGAGGCCGCCCGCTGCGCCACCCGCCGCCTGGACGCCCTGCGCGCCCGGCACACCGCCGCCCTCGCCCTCGGCCACGCCGACGGGGCACTGCCCGAGCTGACCGCCCTGTGCGACAGCCACCCCCTGGACGAGCCCCTGCAGGCCCTGCGGCTGCGCGCCCTGCGCGACACCGGCCGCACGGCGGAGGCACTGGCCGCCTACGAGGACGTACGACAGCTCCTCGCCGAGCGGCTCGGCTCCGACCCGGGACCCGAACTGCGGGCGCTGCACGCCGAGTTACTGAGCCCCGAGACGGCCCCGGCGGCGGTGCGCGCGCCCGGGGCGTCCCCGTCACCGGGCAACCTGCCCGCCCGCCTCACCTCCTTCGTCGGCCGGGAGGCCGACATCGAGGCCATCCGGGCGGACCTCACGGCGGCCCGGCTGGTCACGCTGCTCGGACCCGGCGGCGCCGGGAAGACCCGGCTGTCGCAGGAGGCCGCCGAGGTGGCCGGGGACATCGCCCGGGACGGGGCGTGGCTGGCCGAACTGGCGCCCGTCGACGACCCCGAGGCCGTCCCGGAGGCGGTGCTCACCGCGATCGGCGCCCGCGAGACCGTGCTGCACGGCGCCGGTGCCGAGAGCATGCGGGCCGTCGCCGACCGGCACGACGACCCCGTGGAGCGGCTCGTCGAGCACTGCGGCCGGCGCCGGATGCTGCTCGTCCTGGACAACTGCGAGCACGTGGTGGACGCCGCCGCCCGCCTCGCCGAGCGGCTGCTGGCCCGCTGCCCGGAGGTGACCGTGCTCGCCACCAGCCGCGAACCCCTCGGCGTCCCCGGTGAGTTGCTGCGCCCCGTGGAGCCGCTGCCCGAGCCGACCGCACTGCGGCTCCTCGCCGAACGCGGGGCCGCCGCCCGGCCCGGCTTCCGGATCGAGGACGACCCGGAGGCGTGCGCCGAGATCTGCCGGCGCCTCGACGGCCTGCCCCTCGCCATCGAACTCGCCGCCGCCCGGCTGCGGATGCTCACACCCCGTCAGATAGTCGACCGGCTCGACGACCGCTTCCGCCTGCTCACCTCCGGCAGCCGTACCGTGCTGCCGCGCCAGCAGACCCTGCGGGCCGTCGTCGACTGGTCCTGGGACCTGCTCGACGAAGGGGAACGGGAGACGCTGCGCGGCCTGTCGGTCTTCGCGGGCGGCTGCGACCTCGCCGCCGCCGAGGCGGTGTGCGGACCGGACGCCTTCGACGCGCTGGGCTCCCTGGTCGACAAGTCCCTCGTCGTCGCCGCCCCCGCACCCGACGGCGCGATGCGCTACCGGCTGCTGGAGACCGTCGCCGAGTACGCGGGCGAACGGCTCGACGAGTCCGGCCGCCGGGAACGAACCGAGCGCGCCCACCTGACGTACTTCCGTGAACTCGCCCGCACCACGGACCCGTTGCTGCGCGGCTCCGGCCAGGCGGGCGCCGTCGCGCGGATCCAGCTCGAGTACGAGAACCTGCGCACCGCCCTGCGCCGCGCGGTGGCCGGGCAGAACGAGCAGGAGGCGCTCTGCCTGGTCCTCTCCCTCGTCTGGTACTGGCAGATGCGTGACCTGCGCATCGAGGCGCGCAATCTGTGCAGCGACGTCATGGCGCTCGGCCCCGACCCGTTCGCCGAGCCGGTCCGCCGCGCCGCACCGGTGTGGCAGCGCTGCACGGACGTTCCGCCCCCGTACACCGGCGACCTGCTCGACGAGGCCCGGCGCGGTCTGCATCTGGCCCATCTCGCCTGCATGGACACCGAGCTGGACGCCTGGCAGACCCCCGAGGCGCAGGCGAAGCTGCGCGCCATCACCCAGGTGTACGAACCCGGCATGCCGCAGACCTGCCGTCCCCCCGGCATGCTGTGGTTCTTCGCCGTGCTGCTGACCGAGGGCGTCGAGAGGCTGCGCACCATCATCGACGCCTGTGTGAAGACCTCCCGGGAGACACCGGGCTTCGACTGGGAACTGGCCACCACCCTCCAGATGCGCGCCAACATCCTCGCCAACCGCACCGAGTGGGCGAGCGACGCCGCGCGCGACGCCGACGAGGCACTGGCGATCTTCCAGCGCCTCGGCGACGCCTGGGGCGCCGCGGAGGCGCTCTCCGCGCGCGGCGAGTCCCACGAGCGCAAGGGCGGGTACGAGTCGGCCGCCGCCGACTTCCGGGCGGCCATCGAACACGCCGAACGCCTCGGCGCCCGCGCCCAGACGGCGGTGCTCGGCGTCCGTCTGGCCGCCGTCCTCCTGGAGGCCGGCCAGTCGGAGCGCGGCGAGCGCATGCTGCGCGAGGTCCTCGCCCGTCAGGACGGCAGCACCAACGAGGCGATGCCCATGGCCCGCCTCGTCCTCGCCGGCCGGCTCTCGCTCACCGACCGCGTCCCGGAGGCCCGCGAGCAACTCCGCCTGATCCGCCAGGACTTCGCGATCTCGCACTTCCCCGTCTTCGACGCCGTCATCCTCGGCCAGGAGGCCTGGGTGGACGCCGTCGACGGCCGCGCCGACGAAGCCCTGGACAGGATCCGGCGGGCGCTGGAGCAGGCGGCGGACCCGCTGTCCCGGACCATCGCCCCGCATCTGCAGCCCGCGTACCTGACCATCGCCGCGACGGCCCTCGCCGCGGTCGACGGCGGCGCCCGCGCCCGCGACGCCGCCCGTTGCCTGGCTGCCGCCGACGCGATGCTGCCGTCCGGTCACGTCGCGTCGACCATCGAGCGGGAGGTCCGTAGGCGTACCGTGGCGGCCGTCCGGGCCGTGCTCGACGAGGAGGCCTACGACTCCGCGTACGCCGAAGGCGGTGGCCTCTCTCCCGCGGAGGCCACCGCCCTGCTCTGACGCACCCACCCGGACGACCGGCGCGGACGTCAGTTCTTGGTCCGGAACTTGTGGATCGCGACCGGTGCCATCACCGCGGTGATCGCCATCGACCAGCCCAGCGTCACCCACAGGTCGTGCGCGACCGGGCCGCCGATCATCAGTCCGCGCGACGCGTCCGCGAGCGTGGACAGGGGGTTGTAGTCGGTGAAGGACTGCAGCCAGCCCGGCATGTCCTTCGTCGGCGTGAAGATCGACGAGCCGAACTGCAGCGGGAACAGCACCAGGAAGCCCATCGCCTGCACCGACTGCGCGTTCTTCAGGATCACCCCCAGGGTGAGGAACACCCACATGATCGACGAGGCGAACACCGTGGAGAGGCCGACGGCCGCGAACAGCCCGCCCCAGTGGTGGATGTCGAAGCCGACCAGCACGGCGACGATCATCAGCACGGCCGTCGCGAACAGCATCCGCGCCAGCTCCACCGAGATCTTCGCGAAGAGCACCGAGCCGCGTCCGATCGGCAGGGAGCGGAAGCGGTCCATGACCCCGGAGTTGAAGTCCTGGCTGAAGCCGGTGCCGACGCCCTGGGACAGCGTCATGCTCATCATCGCGATCATGCCGGGGATGACGTACTGCACGTACCCGTGCTGACCGCCGCCCAGCGCCTGCCCGATGGAGCCGCCGAAGACGTACACGAACAGCAGGGTGAAGACGACCGGCATCAGCACCGCGTCCATCATCGACTCGGGGTCCTGCTTGATCCACAGCAGGTTGCGGCGGATCAGGGCGCCGGTGTGGCGCAGATGGCCGCGCAGCGGGATACGCGCGTCGGTGGCGGCATCGGTGGCGGTGGCAGTGGCGGTGGCGGCGCTCATACGGCGACCTCCTGGCGGGTGTCGGCGGGCGTGGTGTCCTGCGGGGCGCCGGCGCGGTGGCCGGTGAGGGACAGGAACACCTCGTCCAGGCTGGGCAGTTCGGTGGTGATGGAGGTGATCGTGATGCCGCGCGCGGTGACCGCGCCGACCACGGCGGTGAGCTGTTCGTCGCTGAGGATCGGCACCAGCAGGGCGCCGCTGTCGGTGTCCACGGTGGTGCCCGCGAGCCCGGTGATGCCGAGCTCGTCGAGCATGCGGGCGAGCGGGCGCAGCTCCAGCGGATCGGCCGGCCGCACGCGCAGGGTGCGCCCGCCGACCTTGGCCTTCAGCTCCTCGATGCCGCCCTTGGCGATGACTTTGCCGCGGTCCACGACGGTCAGCTCGGAGGCCAGATGCTCGGCCTCCTCCATGTACTGGGTGGTCAGCAGGACGGTGACCCCTTCGCCGACCATGGCCTTGACCTCGTCCCACACCTCGTTGCGGGTACGGGGGTCGAGTCCCGTCGTCGGCTCGTCGAGGAACAGCACCTGCGGCCGGCCGATCATGGAGGCGGCGAGGTCGAGCCGCCGTCGCATACCGCCGGAGTAGGTGCTCGCCGGGCGCTTGGCGGCGTCGGTGAGGGAGAACCGCTCCAGCAGCTCGTCGGCGCGGGCGCGGGCCTCCTTGCGGGGCAGGTCGAGGAGCCGCCCGATCATGTAGAGGTTCTCCCAGCCGGGGAGCTTCTCGTCGACCGACGCGTACTGCCCGGTGAGGCCGATCACCCGGCGAAGCTGCCGGGGTTGCCGTACGGCGTCGTAGCCGACGACGGTCGCCTGGCCGGCGTCCGGGGCCAGCAGGGTGGACAGGATCCGTACGAGGGTGGTCTTCCCGGCGCCGTTCGGCCCGAGCACCCCCATCACGGTGCCCTCCCGCACATCCAGGTCCACGCCGTCCAGCGCCTTGGTCTCGCCGTAGTGCTTGACCAGTCCCCGCACCTTCACCGCGTGGCTCGCGCCGCTGGGGTTGTCATCGATTCGCGTCATGCAGAAGACGGTGCCAGGCCCGACCGACAAACCACCGACAGCTCACCTACAGCCGTCTGCACGCCACCGACACCCCTCGGGCCGTCGGGCCGGCGCCCGGCTCGTCCGGACGGCCCGCCCGACCCCGTCACGTCTGCGCGGCCGGTGCTCCCGGCGCCCGCCCGAACCGTCGGGCGAGTGCGCGCAACAGCGCGGAACGGCCGTGATCGGGCACGGTCCACAGGGTCTGCCCCCGCACGCTCCACTTCTCGAGCAGGGCGTTCGCGGCAAGGAACCCCGAGGTGGCGGCGCGCTCCATGAGGGCCACGGGCAGGCCGGTGCGGACCAGATCGCCCGCTACGACGACAGCGGGGTCCGGGGTGCGGACCGTGGGCCGGTGTGCGTACCCGCCCACGGCGAACAGCGGGCAGTCCGCCCGCCACTCATGGCACGCGGACACGATCCGCGCGGCGCCGGTCTCCGGGAACACCTGGTGCAGTTGCTTCACCAGGCGCTCTTCTTCGACGCCACGGGCGGCGTGCGGTGACAGGGCGTAGGCGTGGAGTTCGACGACCGAGCCCCCGGTGCGTGCGGCCCAGCGTGCGGCCTCCCCTTCCCAGTGGGAGACCACGCTGATGTTGTCCAGGGAGGGATAGCCGCCGGTGCCGAGGAAGCCCGGACGGCCGGGGTCGACGGGGCGGTCCAGCCACAGACGGGACACCAGGAACGGGGGAGCGGTTCGCAGCCGGGCGATCCGGGCGCGCCAGGCCGCGTCGCCGAGTCGGGGCGAGGCCTCCACGACCGCCCGTAGTCCACCGGTGTCCAGGGCCAGGACGACGGTGTCGTACCGCCGCGCGAGACCGTCCGCCGCGACCCGGAAACCACCCGAGGGATCAGGGCGGACGCCGTGCACGGGGGCCGATGTCCGCACTTCGGCGCGGAGGCGGGTGAGATAAGCCGCCAGAGGGTCCCACAGGGCCTCCGGATACGGGGCGCGGGGCACGTCGAACAGGAGCCCCTCCGCGGAGCCGAGGAAGTAGATGTGGAACATCAACGCCATCTCGGCTGCCGACAGTTGGCGGGGGTCGGCGAAGAAGCTGCGGGAGAACACCTCGAAGGCCAGCGAGCGGGCCGCGGGAGGGAAGCGGATCGCGGCCAGGAAGTCGTGGGCGCTGACGTGGTCGAGCTGTTCGTGGACGCTGTGCGTGCGTACGTCGAGCAGGGGCAGCGCCGCCGGACCGTTCAGGGACAGCAGATCCCCGACGCTGAAGGTCGGGCTGAGGGCGGCGAAGGCCAGAGCGCTCCAGGGCGGGGTGCGCGGCACGTGGCGGAAGCTGTCGCGCAGACCGCTGCTGTGGTGCAGGGGGTAGTCCGGCAGCGCGGTCAGCCCCTCCAGCCCGGGGTCGGTCCTGCGCAGCAGCCCACGCAGGTTGTAGTACTGGCGGAAGAACGCGTGGAAGCCGCGGCTCATGGTGGCGGTCCCGCCGTCGGCGAGGGTGACGGGCCACCCGGCCAGACGGCCGCCCAGACGGGGTTCGCGCTCGTACAGCGTGACGCGGACACCCCGCTCGGCGAGCGCGACGGCCGCGGCCACCCCGGCGATGCCGCCGCCGATGACCGCCGTCGAGGGCGGATCCCCCTCGATCCGGCGCAGCCCGGGGCGAGGCCGGATGACACGGGCGCGCCGGTCGCGCCCATGACGCCGGGCATACCGGTCACCTTGCGGGGTCATGACGGGTCGTCCGTTTCCCGTACGGGGCGGCGGCCGAGGAAGGTGTGGGTGATACCGGTCTGCCAGCCGGGCAACGGCACCACGCGGACCCGGTCGAATCCGGCCCGGCGGAGCCGGTCGCCGAACGCCGGCGCGGTGCCGAAGGCGTCGACGCTGTGCCACAGGTGGCGGTGGAGATCCCGGGCTCCGGTGAGGGCGCCGAGCGGAAGGACGACCGAGTGGTACACCGCCGCCCAGACCACGCGATCCGCGCGTCGCCCGCTGAGCGCGTAGTCGTGCACGGCGATCCGGCCGCCCGGTACCAGCAGCTGGCGCACCATGCCGAGGACGGCGTCCGGATCGGCGACATTGCGGAACACGTAGGCGGCGAACACGGCGTCGAACGGTCCCTTCACCACCCCCGCGCTCAGGTCCTCGAGCGCGGCGCGTACGAAGGTGACGGCGGGCGGCCAGTGCTTGGCACGCGCCCTTTCCAGCATGCCCGCCGACGCGTCGATCCCGACGACCTCCGCCCGCGGCAGCACGGACAGGAGGGCCGCCGTGGAGGCGCCCGTACCGCAGCCGAGATCGAGCACCCGCCGGCCGGCGCCGCCGGCCGCGAGACCCAGTCGCCGGGCGGAGCGGCGCAGCTGCCCGTGGTATCCGGGATTCAGCGCGACCAGGCGGTCGTAGGCGGGGGCGCCGCGGTCGAAGGCGGCGGCCAGTTCCGCACCGCGCAGCAACGTCATCAGCTCGCTCCTGTGGGGGGACGGCGGGGGACCAGGGGCAGCTCGGCCGCCGTACGCAGCATCGACGGGACGGGAGTGCGCAGGCCGATGGCGAAGTCCTCGGACAGGCGGGTCCGCCCGTCGAGGAAACGCAGCAGGCGCCGAGGGGGGACACGGGTGAACAGCCGGTAGAAGAAGTCGGGGCCGTCGACCCGTCCCGTGGCCAGCGCCCGGAGCAGGATGGCGTCCATCCCGCGCGCCCGGGCCGGATAGGCGGGCGGCGGCACCGGGCGCCGACCGGCGCGCAACGCTCGTGCGACGGCGTCCACCTGACGCTGGATCGCCGCGAAGGTGTATCCCGTGGCGGGACGCGTCGCCCCGCCCGCGGTGCCGATCCGGAACACCGAAGCGGCGCTCTCCCTGGGGAACGAGGCGTCCGTCATGGGGATCGCCCCGGTCTCCGACCAGAGCACCCGCAGGGCGCCGAGCCCGAGGACGCCGTGTGCGTAATGGTCCAGTGCGGCGTCGTAGGCGTCCGAGCTCAGCGGCTCGGGACCGAACTCCGTGTACTCCACCAGGGCGGTGTGCCGGCCTGTGGGCAGGACGTACCCGAAGGACAGTCCGGGAACGGGCTGAGGGGTGCGGAAGTCCATCAGGTCGACCACCCCGGGGTCGAACGCGGGTTGCTCGGTGCGCAGGTACCAGCCCCTGAAGTGCTGCAGCAGATGGGTGCGGGCGGGGGGCGGACGCCGCGGGGGACGTGAGTCGAAGACCCAGCGGGCATCCACCGTCACCCGTGCGCCGTCGGCGTCGACGCCCCGGATCCTGGCGGTGCCGTCGGGCAGGCCGGTGATGTCGTCCACGGTGGCCTCGACCCGGCGCACACCCGCACAGGCCTTCAGGTCGCGGTCGACCAGCGCCTGGAAGTCGTCGGACCGGATCATCTTGTAGCGCATGGGTGAGATGCGCCGTTCGGCCGTCGCTCCGTGCCGGTCCCTCATCCGCAGCCGCTCCCAGGAGTCCGTCACCACGGCGTCGTAGGGGCCGGGGCCCGTCTCCCAGTAGCACCACGTGCGTCGGGGCGGTCGCAGCGGACCGGCGGGGGCCGTGATCAGTACGACGGAGGGCGCGGGCCCCGTCGGTGCGCCGAGCGACACCCGGTGGGCGAGCGAGAGCCCCGCCGCCCCCGCGCCCACGATCGCGACGTCCGTCTCGGCCACGGTAACCCTCCACGACACCGCGAGTGCTGCTCCTGGTGGCCCGACGCCGCCGGGCGCGCTGTGCAGAAGCATTCCGTACCGCCGCCGTGCGCGGATGCAGCCGCGCTGGACGTGCCCCTACCGGGTGGCCGACGCGTCCCATCAGGCGAAGGCCCCGGTCACCGGCGCTCCCGAGTGGAATGGGTGTTGTTGCCGCCGCTGCGACCGGCGGGCCGGCTGCGCGGAGTTGCCTCGGCTGCATCCGGTACGCCGCCTCCAGACGAACGCATGGGTACAGCTCCGTGCCCGCACCGACGAGAGGAACCGGGATGCGCCCCAGCAGCGCCCAGCAGGGTACGCGTGACAAGCACCCTCCCGGTCCACGGCCGGTACGGCAGCCGGTCCTGGGCCTCGGCACCGCGCCCGCGCGGGGGCCGCAAGGGGCCGAGCCAGGGACCGTCCCGTACGGGGAGGCTGTGGACGCCGACGTACCGGCCGCCGTCGAACGGAGTCTGCGGCAGATCCTGGACGAACGTGTCGCACAGGCGTCGTCCCTCGACCCCGTGTTCGGCCGGGACCTGGCGGCACGACTGGCCGCCTTCACCCTGGCGGGAGGCAAACGCATCCGGCCACGGTTTCTCTGGTGGACGCTGCGTTCCTGCGGCGGTGGCGGCGAACCGGCACAGGCAGAGGCCGCCCTGCGCATCGCGGCCGCACTCGAACTGATCCAGACCTGCGCCCTGGTGCACGACGACGTGATGGACGACTCCGACCGGCGCCGCGGACGGCCGTCGGTGCACGCCGACATCGCGCGGCGGTACCCGCCACGGCGCGGCGGCTCCGGCGGCGGCTTCGGCAGGGCCGCAGCCATCCTGGTCGGTGACCTCGCGCTGGCCTGGGCGGACGACGTCGTGACCGCCACCATGGCGGACCTGGCCGCCGCGGACACCGTCGCCGCCCTTTGGCGTGCCCTGCGCACGGAGATGGTGGCCGGGCAGTACCTGGACCTGCACGGCCAGGTCACCGGCGCCCGCTCCCCGGCCGCCGCCGAGCGCGTCGCACATCTCAAGAGCGCCCTGTACTCGGTCGAGCGACCGGTCGCGCTGGGCGCCGCGCTGGCGCAGGCCGATCCGCGCACCACCGCGGCGCTGCGCGCGGCGGGACGATGCTCGGGCATCGCCTTCCAACTGCGCGACGACCTTCTCGGTGTCTTCGCCGAGCCGCACGTGACCGGCAAACCCTCGGGCGACGACATCCGGCAGGGCAAGCCGACCTATCTCGTGGCCATGGCCAGGCACCGGGCCGTCGCCGACGGCGACACGGAGGCGCTGACCGTACTGGACCGATGCGTGGGTGCGGGCCGGCTGACCGAGGCGCAGATGGCGGAAGTGCGGCAGACCCTGGTCCGCACCGGAGCCCGGGCCGCCGTGGAGCACCGCATCGAGCAACTGGTCGCCCGCAGCCTGGACCATCTGGCCGATGCCGACCTGCGGCCCCCCGGCCGTGAGCGGCTGCGGGACCTGTTGTGCGCCGCCGCGGGCGTCGTGACCGACCCGGACGCGGCCGCGTCCCCTGCAGAGGCCCGCACCGAGGCCGGGACCGAAGCCCGCACCGAGGCCGGGACCGAGGCCGGGACCGAAGCCCGCACCGAGGCCGGGACCGAAGCCCGCACCGAGGCCGGGACGGAGGCCGGGGCCGCGACGGAACCGGAGGCGGCACCGTCCGGCCCGGCACAGGGATGGCCCCGATGAGGACGGTGGACGGCCGCACCGACCACGTCGTGGTGATCGGCGCGGGCCTGTCCGGCCTGTCGGCCGCACTGCACCTGCTGGGAGCCGGCCGGCGGGTGACCATCGTGGAACGCGATCGGCTGCCCGGCGGCCGAGCCGGCCGACTGGAGCGCGGCGGTTACCGCATCGACACCGGCCCCACCGTCCTGACCATGCCCCACCTGGCCGAAGAGGCGTTCGCGGCCGTCGGCGCCCGGCTCGGCGACCACGTCGAACTGCTGCCCCTGGACCCGGCCTACCGGGCGTGCTTCGCCGACGGCGGCAGACTGGACGTGCACACCGACGCCACGGCGATGGAGACCGAGGTCGAACGGTTCGCGGGACCGCGTGAAGCGGCCGGATACCGGCGGCTGCGCGCCTGGCTGACGCGGCTCTACAGCGTGCAGATGCGCCGGTTCATCGACGCCAACTTCGATTCCCCGCTGGGGCTGCTCACCCCCGACCTGGCCCGACTGGCCGCCCTCGGCGGCTTCGGCCGCCTCGACGCAGCGATCGGCCGTTTCCTGACCGACGAGCGTCTGCGGCGGGTGTTCACCTTCCAGTCCCTGTACGCCGGTGTCGCACCGGCCCGGGCCCTGGCCGCCTACGCCGTCATCGCGTACATGGACACCGTGGCGGGCGTGTACTTCCCGCGCGGCGGCATGCACGCCCTGCCCCGTGCCATGGCCACCGCCGCGGTCGACGCCGGCGCGGACCTGCTCCTCGGGCGTGAGGTCACGCGCCTGGAGCGATCCGGCAGCAGGGTCACGGCCGTGGTCACCGCCGAGGAGCGGATCCCCTGCGACGCGGTCGTCCTCACCCCCGACCTGCCGACCGCCCACCGCCTGCTGGGCCGCCGGCCCCGCCGCCCGGTACCGCTGCGGCACGCGCCGTCGGCCGTCGTCCTGCACGTCGGCACGGACGTCACCTGGCCGCACCTGGCGCATCACACCCTGTCCTTCGGGACCGCATGGCACGAGACGTTCGACGAACTCACCCGGACCGGGAGCCTGATGACCGACCCGTCCCTGCTCATCACCCGCCCCACGGCCGGCGACCCCGCCCTCGCCCCCGAAGGCAGGCACCTGCACTACGTTCTGGCACCCTGCCCCAACACCGACGTGGGCCCGTCCGCCGCGGCGTGGCACGACCTCGCACCCCGCTACCGCGACAGCCTCCTGGCCGTCCTGGAGGCACGCGGCCTGCACGGCATCACCCGGCACATCGACGAGGAATGCCTGGTGACCCCGGCCCACTGGGCCGCCCAGGGCCACGCCGCGGGCACCCCGTTCTCGGTGGCCCACACCTTCTCCCAGACCGGCCCGTTCCGCCCCCGCAACCTCGTGCGCGGGACGGACAACGCGGTCCTGGCGGGCTGCGGCACCACCCCCGGTGTCGGAGTGCCGACCGTCCTGATCTCCGGCAGACTGGCCGCCGCCCGCATCACCGGCGCGCCCGGCCGCCGTCCGCACACCTCCGTACCGCCCACGGCAGCGGGGAGCGTGCGCCCATGACCGCACGGGAACTGAACGCCGCCGGCATCACCGACCCCGTACTGCGCGCCGCCTACGCCCGCTGCCGCCGCCTCAACGCCCGCCACGGCAGGACCTACTTCCTGGCCACCCGCCTGCTGTCCGCCGACCGCCGACCTGCCGTGCACGCCCTGTACGGCTTCGCCCGCCGGGCCGACGACATCGTCGACGGCCACCGCACCGCCGAACGCGACGACCGTGCCGAGACCCTCGCCCGGCTCGACGCGCGACTGCGCCGGGCGCTGACCGGTCACCGGAGCACGGGCGCCGACGGCGACCCCGTGGTGCCGGCGGTGGCCGACACCGCCGCCCGCTACGCCATCCCGACCGAACACTTCACCGACTTCATGGCCTCCATGCGCAGCGATCTGACGGTCACCGAGTACGCCACCTACGACGATCTCTGCGCCTACATGCACGGCTCGGCCGCGGTGATCGGCCTGCAGATGCTGCCGGTACTCGGCACCGTGAGCCCCCTCGAAGAAGCCGCCCCGCACGCCGCCGCGCTCGGGCGGGCCTTCCAGCTGACCAACTTCCTCCGCGACGTGGGCGAAGACCTGGACCGCGGCCGTGTGTACCTGCCGGCCGACCTGCTCACCGCCCACGGCGTGGACCGGCCCCTCCTGCAGTGGAGCAGGTCCACCGGACGGCGGGACTCCCGCATCACCGCCGCGCTCCGGGCCGCCGAGGACCTCACCCGGGGCGTCTACCGTCAGGCCGCGCCCGGCCTCGCGATGCTGGACCCGCTGGCACGCCCGTGCATCCGCACCGCCTACATCCTGTACCAGGGCATCCTGGACGCCATCGCCCGCGACGGATACGCCGTGCTGCACCGGCGCGCCGTCGTGCCCCGCCGCCGGCGGGCGGTCATCGCCGCCGACGGGCTCGTCCGGGTCGCGACCGCCCGCCTCAAGGTCCGGCACGGCGGCGGACGCCCTCCGGTCACCTCCGCCCCGGCGGTCCCGGCGGTCCCGGCGGTCCCGGCGGTCCCGGCGCTTCCGGCGGTCACGGCGGTCACGGCCGTCTCGGCCACGAGGTCCGTGCCGTCGTCGGGTGACGTGGAGGAGACCGGATGAGCCCCGGACGCACGCCGGCCCGAGGACGTGTCCCGCTGCGGCTGCGGCGCGGCTCGCCCCCCTGGGCGCGCCAGCGGCCGACCTGGCGGGAAGCACGGCCCGCCGTCATCGCCGCCGCCGTCGAACGGGCCACGGCCCGGCCGTCCGGCAACTGGTTCGTCGTGGGCGCCGTCACCGACCTGCGGGCCACCCGGCCGCTGTCGCGGAACGTCGCCGGCCTGGAGGTGGTGGTGTGGCGGGACGGCAGCGGCCGCCTGGTGGGCGGGCCCGGCGTCTGCCCGCACCTCGGCGCCCCGCTGGGCGACAGCCCGGTGCACTGCGGCACCCTGGTCTGCCACTGGCACGGCCTCGCCCTCGACGGTTCCCGGTGCGCCGGCTGGGAGCCCCTCCCGGTGCACGACGACGGCGTACTGGTGTGGGTGCGGCTCGACGCCGTCGGAGGGGAACAACCGACGCGTGCTCCCGTGGTCCCCCTCAGGCCTGAGCCGGCGACAGCTCTCCAGACCGTGTGGCACGGTGTCGGGGTCTGCGAACCGGAGGACGTTATCGCCAACCGTCTCGACCCGTGGCACGGAGCCTGGTACCACCCGCACACCTTCGTCGACCTCACCGTCGTCGAAGCCCCGGCCGGCCCACAGGACGCCGACCGCTTCGTCGTGGACGTCTCCTTCCGCCTCACCCGTCGCCTCGTCGTACCCGTCCGTGCCGAGTTCACCGCGCCCGAACCCCGCACCGTGGTCATGCGGATCACGGACGGCGAAGGGGAGACATCCGTCGTCGAGACCCACGCCACGCCGCTGGATCCCGACGACCGCGGCAGACCCCGCACGCTCGTCGTCGAGGCCGTACTGGCCACGTCCGACCGGCCGGGCTTCGGCCTCGCCCGCGCAGCCGCCCCCCTGCTGAGGCCCCTCGTGCGCGCCGCCGTCGGCCGTCTCTGGCGCGACGACCTGGCCTACGCGGAACGCCGCCGGCTCCTGCGTGAAACCGGCCGGTCACCCGCCTGACCCGGACGGTCCCGACCTGCGGGTGCGGTCAGCCGCCGGTGCCGGGCCACTGCCACGTGTGGGTGCCGCACCACCAGGCGAGGGCATGGACGAAGACCAGGAGGAAGAGACCCGCGCACAGCACGAACCCGAGCACGGCAGGCAGGGCCCACACCCGCGGGCCCCGGCCGGCGGCGTCCGGACGCGGTGGCGGTGCTTTCGCGTGCGCCATGACTTCATCGTGGGTCGCCGGTCCGGGGGCCGCACCTCAGGCGGAAAGCGGCAGCCCGCCGACGGGGGACGATCGGCGGGCTGCCCGTGGTGCGGCGATGGTCCTAGTGGACGGAGTGCTCCTCCAGCGGGAACGTCCCGCCGACGACGTCCTCGGCGAAGGCCTTGGCCGCGTTGCCCATGACCTCACGCAGATCGGCGTACTTCTTGACGAACTTCGGCACGCGACCCGAGGTCAGCCCGAGCATGTCCGTCCACACCAGCACCTGCGCGTCCGTCTCCGGCCCGGCCCCGATGCCGACCGTCGGGATCTGCAGCACCCGCGTGACCTCGGCCGCCAGCTCGGCCGGCACCAGCTCCAGGACCACCGCGAACGCACCCGCGTCCTGCACGGCCTTGGCGTCCCGCAGCAGCTGCGCGGCAGCCTCCTCGCCCCGCCCCTGCACGCGGTAGCCCATGGCGTTGACCGACTGCGGGGTGAGCCCGATGTGCGCCATGACCGGGATGCCGGACTCCACCAGCAGCCGGATCTGCTCGTGCGAGCGCTCGCCGCCCTCCAGCTTCACGGCGCCGACACCCGCCTCCTTCACCAGCCGGGTCGCCGAGCGCAGCGCCTGCACCGGGCCCTCCTGGTAGGAGCCGAAGGGCAGGTCGCCGACGATCAGGGCGCGGCTGGTACCCCGTACGACGGCCGCCGACAGCATGGTCATCTCGTCGAGGGTGACGGGCACGGTCGACTCGTAGCCGAGGTGGCAGTTGCCGGCGGAGTCGCCGACCAGCATGACGGGGATGCCCGCCTCGTCGAACACGGACGCGGTCATCGCGTCGTAGGCGGTGAGCATGGGCCACTTCTCGCCGCGTTCCTTGGCGAGGGCGATGTCGCGGACGGTGATGCGGCGCGTGCCCTTGCCCCCGTACAGCGCCTTGCTGCCGTCGGAGGGCTTCGTCTGGGCAGCCGAAAGCTGCGTCATTGCAACGGCTCCTAACGTCATCTCGAGGCGCCCTGACGGCGTCCCCGGACCGTCTCCATGGTGGCACCTCGTGCCAGTGACGGCCAAGGGGGCCCGGCGTGATCCCTCGCGCACGCCTCACCCCTGCTCGCGGCCTCGAGTCCCGCTCGCGTAAGACCTTCGTAAAGGAATACAGATACGAGACGGTGCCGTATTGGAATTGCCCTAGGCTCGTCCCCATGACTACTCCTGCCGTCCCTGCCCGCCGGATACCGGAAGAGGTCCACCGGCGCCGCTGGGCGATCCTCGGCGTGCTGATGCTGAGCCTGCTCATCGTGGTGCTGGACAACTCGATCCTGAACGTCGCCATCAAGACGATCTCGACCCCGGCGCCGACCGGTCTGGGCGCCACCCAGAGCGAGCTCGAATGGGCGATCAACGCCTACACCCTCGTCTTCGCCGGCCTGCTGTTCACCGCCGGGCTCGTCGGTGACCGGATCGGCCGCAAGAAGGTCCTGCTGGGCGGCCTCGTGGTGTTCGGCATCGGCTCGGCCCTGGCCGCCGAGTCCGGCTCGCCCGACCAGCTCATCGCCTACCGCGCCCTGATGGCCCTGGGTGCCGCCTTCGTCATGCCCGCCACCCTCGCCGTCCTGATGAACGTCTTCGAGCGCGAGGAGCAGCCCAAGGCCATCGGCATCTGGGCGGGCGGGGTCGGCCTGGCCATCGCCATCGGCCCGATCACCGGCGGCGTGCTGCTCGACCACTTCTGGTGGGGCTCGGTCTTCCTCATCAACGTGCCCATCGTGATCCTCGCCCTCGGGCTCATGGTGTGGCTGGTGCCCGACTCCCGCGACCCGAAGCCGGGCCGCGTCGACCCCGTCGGTGTCGTCCTGTCGGTCGTCGGTCTGGTCCTGCTCGTCTACGGCATCATCAAGGGCGGCGAGCTCGCCGACTTCACGGACGCCAAGGTGCTGGCGACCATCTTCGCCGGTCTCGCCGTCCTCGCCGCCTTCGTGGTCTTCGAGAAGCGCAGCGACCACCCGTCCCTGGACGTCACCTACTTCAAGAACAAGGTGTTCTCGGCCGCGATGAGCGCCATCGCGCTGGTCTTCTTCGCGCTGATGGGCGTGACGTTCTTCTCGGTCTTCTACACCCAGAGCGTGCGCGGCTACTCGCCGCTGCAGTCCGGTCTGCTGATGCTGCCGCTGGCCGCCGCCCAGATGATCTTCGCGCCGCGTGCCCGGCTGGTGGTCGACCGGTTCGGCAACAAGGCCACCACCACGGCGGGTCTGCTGGTGATCGCCGCGACGCTCGCCGCGTTCGCCACCTTCCAGGCGGACACGCCGATCTGGCTGCTGGAGGTCGTCTTCTTCCTCATGGGCGCCGGCATGGCGCACATCATGACCCCGACGTCCGTGGTCATCATGCAGGCCCTGCCCCGCGAGAAGGCCGGTTCGGCCTCCGCCCTCAGCAACACCTTCCGCCAGGTCGGCGGCGCCCTCGGCATCGCCGTACTCGGCTCGGTCCTGTCCACCTCCTACCGGACCGGCATCCAGGACAAGCTCGGACCGCTGCCGGCCGGCCTCAGGGACACGGCGGGCGAGTCCATCGAGGCCACGCTCGGCGTCGCCGCGAAGCTCGGCCCCCAGGGCAAGGCCCTGGTCGACCCCGCCAACGACGCGTTCCTGCACGCCATGCACGTCACCGCGCTGTGCGGCACCGGTGTCGCGCTCGTCGGCGCCGTCGTCACGGCACTCTTCCTGCCGGGCAAGCCGTCGGCGCGTCAGCAGGACAAGGAGGAGACGCAGTTGGTGGCGGCGGGAGAATAGCCGACGGGGGAGAACGGGGTAGAGCGACGCAGGAGAGTCGACCGACGGGGGAGGAGGCAGCTGCGCGACAATCGGCGCAGCAGGCGAAAGGACGGAAAGACGTGAGCCTTGCCGACAGCCGGCCCGCCGACAGCCGGTCCGCCGACGGCCGGTCTGCAGAGGACCGGTCCGCCGACGGCCGGTCCCGGCCGGACGCCCCCAGCCGGGGCCGTCCCCGCAGCGAGGCGGTGGAACAAGCCATTCTCGACGGTGTGATGAAGCTCCTCGAGGAGGGCGTCTCGCTGGCCGAACTGTCCATCGAGCGCATCGCCCGCACCGCCGGCGTCGGCAAGGCGACCATCTACCGCCGCTGGAGCGGCAAGGAGGAACTGTTCGTCGACGTCGTGCGCGCTGCCGAACCCGACGACCCGGAACTCCCCGGCACCTCGATGCGGGATGACCTGGTCGTCCTGCTGGAGGCGCTGCGCCGGCGCGGTCTGCTCAGCCGTTCCTCGGCGATCCTGCACAACGTGCACGCCCAGATGAAGAGCAGCCCCAAGATCTGGGCCGCCTACCACGCCAGCGTGATAGCTCCCCGGCGCGAGATCGGACTGCAGGTCCTGCGCCGGGGCCGGCTGAACGGCGAACTCCGCGCGGACGTCGACCTGGAACTGGCGAACGACCTCCTGGTCGGCCCCATGCTCACCCGCACCGTCATGCGGCCCGACGCCGACCTCCACGAAGGACTCGCGGAGGAGATCGTGGACACGGTCCTGGCCGGCCTACGCCCCGTCAGTTCCCCGGACAGCGGCGGCCGGAATGTGCGTGTTTCGTCACAGACCGCGTTGGTCACTCCGGTAACCGGAACTTCCTGAACCGACTTGTTCGTCCTCGTGCCCGTACGGCCGTCATGGGACGGCGGGAACGAGGTCGATCATCCCCTAGGGTCGGAAGGGACACGGGGAACACGGTGTGCACGGCAGGCAGTGAGGCAGACGGTATGGCGCAGCAGGCGTACATGACGGAGACGGACAACGGCGGCTCGGGGCCCGAGCACCAGGGATCTCGGCTTCGGCGCCTGACCAACCGGTTCCTCGGCGGCTGGCGCGGGGACCCGCGCATCTGGCGCCGGGGCGTGGTCCTCGCCGGGCTCGCGCTGCTGCTCGCCCTCGTGATGCTGCTCCACTCGCGCATCCCCAACCGGGTCGGCAACCTCGGCAGCCTCACGGAGACCTTCCTGCCCTGGCTGGGGCTGGCCATCCCGGTACTGCTGGTCCTGGGACTGGTGCGGAAGTCGGCGACGGCGCTGATCGCGACGCTGCTGCCGGGGATCGTGTGGCTGAACCTCTTCGGGGGGCTGCTCACCGACAAGTCCGGCACCGGCGGTGACCTGGTGGTGGCCACGCACAACGTCAACGCCGACAACCCGGACCCCTCCGGCACCGCCCGGGACGTGGCCGCGTCCGGCGCGGACGTACTGGCGCTGGAGGAGCTGAAGGCGTCCGCCGTGCCGGTGTACGAGAAGGCGCTGGCGTCGACGTACAAGTACCACTCGGTGCAGGGCACCGTCGGGCTGTGGAGCAGGTACCCGCTGAGCGGCGCCCGGGCCGTCGACATCAAGCTGGGCTGGACGCGGGCCATGCGGGCCACGGTGGCGACCCCGGAGGGTCCCGTCGCGGTGTACGTCGCCCATCTGCCGTCGGTGCGGGTGAAGATGGAGGCCGGGTTCACCGCCCGGCAGCGCGACACGAGCGCCGACGCGCTCGGTGAGGCGATCGCCGACGAGACGGATCAGCGGGTCGTACTGCTCGGCGACCTGAACGGCACGATGAACGACCGCGCCCTCAACGGCGTGACCTCCCAGATGCGTTCCACGCAGGGCGCCGCGGGCAGCGGCTTCGGCTTCAGCTGGCCGGCGTCGTTCCCGATGGCCCGGATCGACCAGATCATGGTCAAGGGCATCGAGCCGGAGAGCTCCTGGACCCTGCCGCGAACGGGAAGCGACCATCTGCCGGTGGCCGCGCGTGTGAAGGTCACCACATCGGCAACCGGGTCCTGACCCGTTGGAATAGGGCCCCGGAGCGCGTTTGTTCCGTACTTGAACATAGTGATACGACTGAGAAGTCGCGCACCTGTACGGAACTGCACGCAACGCTCTGAGAGGTCCCCTCATGCCCCTGGCCCTGCTCGCCCTTGCCGTGGGCGCCTTCGGCATCGGTACGACCGAGTTCGTGATGATGGGCCTGCTGCCCGACGTCGCGGAAGACCTGCACATCTCGATCCCCAGCGCCGGGCACCTGGTCTCGGCGTACGCGCTGGGCGTCGTCATCGGCGCCCCGCTCCTGGCCGCGGTCACCGCGCGGATGTCCCGCCGCACCGTCCTGATCGGCCTGATGGGCCTGTTCGTCGCGGGCAACGCCCTCTCGGCGTTCGCCCCCGGCAACGGTTCGCTGCTCGCCGCCCGGTTCCTGAGCGGTCTGCCGCACGGCGCGTTCTTCGGCGTGGGCGCGGTGGTCGCGACGACCATGGTGGCGCCGGAGCGCAAGGCCCGCTCCGTGTCCCTGATGTTCCTCGGCCTGACCGTCGCGAACGTCGCGGGCGTGCCCGCCGCCACGCTCATGGGCCAGCACCTGGGCTGGAGGGCGACGTTCCTCGGGGTCAGCGCGATCGGCCTGGTGGCGATAGCCGCGCTGGCCGCCCTGATCCCGCACGACCACACGCACGCCACCGCGGCCGGCCTGCGCGGCGAACTGGCCGCCCTGCGCCCGCTGCCGGTGTGGCTGGCCCTCGGTACGACGGTGGCCGGCTTCGGCGCCCTGTTCTCGGCGTACAGCTACATCACGCCGATGCTGACCCGGTCCGCCGGATTCGCCGAGTCCAACGTGACGCTGCTGCTCGCGCTGTTCGGCGTCGGCGCCACCGCCGGCAACCTGCTCGGCGGCCGCCTCGCCGACCACTCCCTGCGCGGCACGCTGTTCGGCGGACTCGGCTCCCTGGCCGCGGTCCTGCTGCTGTTCCCCGTCCTCATGCGCACGGAGTGGAGCGCGGCCCTCGCGGTCGTCCTCCTCGGCATGGCGGCCTTCGCGACGGGCTCCCCGCTCCAGCTCATGGTCATGGAGAAGGCCTCCGCAGCCCCCTCCCTGGCCTCCTCCGCCAACCAGGCCGCCTTCAACCTGGCCAACGCCGGCGGCGCCTGGATCGGCGGCCTGGCCCTCGCGGCCGGCTTCGGCGCGACGTCCCCGGCGCTCGCCGGGGCGGCCCTGGCGGTACTCGGCCTCGCGGTGGCCGGCGTGGCCTACGCGGTGGACCGCCGCCGCGTCCCCGCCGCCGGGCGGGAGCGCGTGGTCGCCTCCCACGTCCCGCAGGAGGCGGAGGCGCTGCACCGCTGAGTGCGGCGGGCCGACGGGCGGCGGGGTCAGGCCCCGCCGCCCGTGCCCTGCCGTCCCCAAGCTATCCGCAGTGGACGCCTTCGTGGGAAACCTGCGCCGTGCCCCACGAGCCAAGTATTTCCCCGTAGATCGATATGCACCGACCCGAAGCGGACAATGAAACAGGTCCGGCGTAGGACGAGTACAG
Organism: Streptomyces sp. NPDC001544; assembly: GCF_042894285.1. NCBI lineage: Bacteria > Bacillati > Actinomycetota > Actinomycetes > Kitasatosporales > Streptomycetaceae > Streptomyces > Streptomyces sp. NPDC001544. Next base: position 740,057 of record NZ_JBIAVN010000001.1, read on the forward strand.
CCCCTCGTCGGTCACCTTCTTCTCCGAGTAGCAACTCGAACCGGAAGTGCCGGCCTTGCAGCGGTCAAGGGTCACATTCGTCAGGGTCGGTGTACCGTACGCGCCGGCCGAATTCTTGACCGTCACCGCGCAGTTGTAACCGGTGGAGGAGTCGAAATAGAGGTAGACATCACCTCTCGACACCCCACCGTTGTCCTTCACCGGATACGTACTGACAAGTGACCCGGAACAGCCGTATCCTCCGGCACTCGCCGCCGGCGCGGTGATCAAAGTGGCCCCCACGGCCGCCACTGCCACGACAAGTCCGGAAGCAACGGTTCTTTTCCGCATGTACCCTCCCTGAGTAAGTCCCCCGCAGTCGCCCACGAGCGGGTCACACTGTTCCGACTGGCCATGCGTGACGACGCCGACGCGCGACCGGTCGGAAGTATTACAGGGACAGCCCGAACTGATCGACATCCGGACCCGTCTGGCTTGGGAGTTGGCGCGATCACGTCGCCTCGTCAGGTCAGCCCGCCTGCTCCAGGGCGTCCGCCCGCCTCACCAGGTCCGCCGCGATGCCGTCCCAGTCCGGCCCGTGCAACCACAGGTTCTGGGCGGCCTCCCGCAACAGTGCCGGTTCGTCCGGCCGCTGCAACAGCACCAGGCGGTACGACAGGTTCCGGACCCAGACCGGGAGACGACCGTCGACCGGATTCGGGCAGAGCGCACGCAGCATCGCCAGGATCGACGCCGGGTCGGCGAAGGTCAGCTCCTCGACGAAGTAGCGCTCCTCGTGCGCGAGGCCGCACTCCGGCACGGGTCGGTACTCGTCCCCGTAGAGACACCGGGCGTGCTCCGTCAGGCTGGTGTGCATGCACCGGAGCCTAGGCTGCGGCCAGGGCGCTCACGAAGACGAGGGCGCATCGGCGTGAACGTACACGTCCCCCTTGACGATGTCGTCGACCTCTTCCGCCCGTACGGCGGAGAAGCCGGCCAGCCGCAGGATTCCGATCAGTGCCGTCTGCATGAGCAGAACGACCTCGGAGAAGCGCTTCCACTCCGGCGCCGCCGGGTCCTGTCGTTCCGTCATTGCCCGCACCGCGGCCTCCGTCATTTCCGGAGCGCTCCAGCGGGCGTAAAGGCCTCCGGCGCGCTTGCCCTGGCTGTCGACTTCGACCCGAACGCCGGGCTGCACCGGCGCTCCCGGGCGCTCGACACCGGCGGGAAGACCGGCACGGTGGAGTTCCCGGCAGACCCGGCCTGCCAGTTCGTACCCGGCGGCGATGACTTCCTCCGCACCCATGTTCGGCTCCCCGGGGTTAGCTGTTGCGGGCCAAGACGTTGATGTCGGCGGTCACTTGCTACTGATCAAGGGCTATGGTCATCGACCGCGAATTCCTCACATTGGATGATCAAGGGTCCCAGACGAATGTCGCGCAGTCCGCGCACTCCTCAAGGTACCGATGGCGACACTCGACGGTGTGCCGGAGGAAGGTGATCGCTTGCTGTCTGCTGCGGACCTCACTTTCGAGCACGGCGATCTTCGCGCGCACGACCTCCTGCGCGGCGGACTTCTTCGGGGACATCGCTGCGGTGACCTCTGGCAGCGAGAGCCCGACTTGTCGCAGTTTCAGCACGGTTCGTGCCTGCTCCAGGACGTCGTGGTCGTAGAGGCGGTAACCGTTCGCGTCCCGGTGCACCGTGAGTGCTCCGACGTGCTCCCAGTGCCGTAGGACATGGGCCTCGACTCCAAGCTGCGCAGCCGCCTCGCCGATCGTTATCGCCATTCCGCCTTGCCTTGATGTCGACCTGAACCTTTAGCCTCCCCAGCATGCCTGACAGTTCTCCCACCCCGCCTACTCCTGCTTGTTCCCGATCGGTCCTGGTCACCGGCGCGACGGGCAACCTCGGCCGTGAGCTCCTCGCCCGGCTGCATGCGCGCGCGGCAGCTGTGCGGTGCCTCGATCGTCGCCGTGTTGGCCCTCGACCCGGCATCGAGTCGGTACGCGGTGACCTGACCGACGCCGCCTCCGTCCGTGCGGCGCTCGACGACATCGACACCGTCTTCCTCATATGGCCGCTGCTCGACACCGCCCCCGCCGAGCCTCTGATCGCAGAACTCGCCGCAGCAGCACCGCGCGTCGTCTACCTCTCCTCGACTGCGATCGATGACGCCTCATTTCGCCAGAGTGACCCGATTGTGCAGGTACACGCGGACATGGAACGCCAGCTCCATGCTGCTGGCCTGCATCCCACCGTGCTGCGCAGCGACACGCTGGCGTCCAACGCCCGGGGCTGGGCGGCACAGCTGCGCGCAGGCGACGTGGTCAGAGGTCCGGACATAGCGCGCACAGCAGTCGTGGACGAGGGTGATGTCGCGGCCGCAGCCGCGGAGGTGCTCCTTCGACGCCAGGACGACTCGGATCGCATCCCCTACCTGCTGACCGGGCCCGAGCCGCTCAGCAGGGCCGACCAGGTGGGAATCCTCGGTGCCGCCCTCGGACGAAAGTTGCGTTTCGAGCCGGTCCCCGTGGATATCGCGCGGGCACGAATGCTCGCGGACGGCCGTCCCGAACGGCTGGTCGATGCCCTCATCGCGGCGTCAACGCGGCGACCCGAGTCACGTCTTGTCACCGATGATGTCGAGCGCCTGACCGGTAGGCCGGCCCGCCCCTTTGCGCAGTGGGCCATCGACCACAGCACCGAGTTCGGCCCGCGGCCATGACCACACACATCAGGTCCCGCACGATCCGGATGCCCCGTCCGGTGAGCCGGGCCTTGCCCTCCGCGCTGACACCGGCCGGTTCACCGCCATCGTCATCGCTGGGACCGCAGGAACGGATGGTCGCGATGAGACCGAGCACACCCTCCGCGAGGATGTGCTCGATGTACCACTGCCGCGGCTGCCGGCCCGCGACATGCGTTCCCGGGGCCAGGTCGTTGAGCCCGGCCGCATCGCAGGTGCGGAAACCGGCAAGCGTGAGCACGCTCCTGATCGTCTCGTCCATCAGTGAGACGATCCGCGTACCGTGCGCGATCACCGGTTCCTGGAGGTCGACCCCGTCCGGCCGCATACAGGCGAAGACGGCCTCGGTCAGGGCCGCACCGGCGTTCCAGGTGACGTGGACGCCACCTGCCGGCCCTTCGACGGTGTCGACGTGGACGCACGCGCCGGCCTGTAGGTCGGCCAGGGCGCCGGGGTGTTCCACGTAGGCGGGGAGACCGGCGCGTTGCAGCTCGCGGCATACCGTCTCCGCCAGCTCGTGCCACTCGGCGATGACCTCTTCCGGAGCATGCGGAGGCGAGGTCCGCCTCCCCGGCGCCTTCACCGCGGGCCGATCAGGGCGGCCTCGACGGCGTCACCCGTCATCTCGATCACCAGGGCCTTCTCCCGCATGTCTGTCGGAAGGCGCGCGTGTGCTTCGGCGCCGCAGACGAACAGGCCCTCGCTCGGATCGAAGATCACCGCTTCCAGCCGTGCGGCCAGTTCGGCCACGATGGCGAAGACTCCCGGCCCGGAATGCGGACGCTCCACCAGGATGCCGGTCTCGTCGACGAAGATCTCGGCCGCACTGCCGTCCGCGGCCCGGACCCAGTACTGCATACGTCCGCCGTCCAGCACCGTGAGGTTCGGGTCACCGACGTCGTAAGGGCTGAGGACCGCTCGAACGACGTCCATGTCCAAGGGAACTGGTACGTCACTGCCTTCGACGAATGTGTAGATCGACGGGCTGTAGCTCACAGCGGCTCCCACTCCTATCCCTTGAGCCAGGACATGAAGCGTGTGCGCTCGTCGCCGCACCGGCCGCCGCCGGAGGCGTGGACGCTGTTCGGGCTGAAGGTGGACCCATACGGATCGGAGGTGAGTGTGCAGGCTTCCCGTACGGGCTGCAGAGCGTAGTAGCCGAATGCGACCAGCGCCGCGACCAGCAAGGTCGTCAGCACGTGGCGACGGGCTGTTGGGGAAGGCATGCGGTGATGCCAGGGCAAGAAGGTGCGGCCGAAACCGACCGCCCGTCGTTGGCCACCCAGCACACCCCTCCTGCGCGTGGCGGCCGGGCCCCTGAACCACCGGATTTCGCCGGCCCGTCACGCCTCCGGCACGTCGAACCGGGCCAGATCCCGCAGCCACGCCCGCGCGTTGCCGTCCGAAGGCGCCCGCCAGTCGCCGCGCGGGGACAGCGAACCGCCGGCCGCGACCTTGGGCCCGTTCGGCATGGCCGAGCGTTTGAACTGGGCGAAGGCGAAGAAGCGGCGGCAGAAGACCTCCAGCCAGTGCCGGATCTCCGGGAGGTCGTAGGCCACCCGCTTGGCGTCGGGGAAGTTCGGCGGCCAGGCGCCGGACTCCGGGTCGTGCCAGGCGTGCCAGGCGAGGAAGGCGATCTTGGAGGGGCGGAAGCCGTAGCGCAGCACGTGGAAGAGGGTGAAGTCGTGCAGCGCGTACGGGCCGATCTTCGACTCCGTCGACTGCATCTCCTCACCCGGGACCAGCTCCGGGCTGATCTCGGTGTCGAGGATGGCGGCGAGCGTGTCGCCGGTCTCCTCGTCGAACTGGCCGCTGCTGATGACCCAGCGGATCAGGTGCTGGATCAGGGTCTTCGGCACTCCGCCGTTGACGTTGTAGTGGCTCATCTGGTCGCCCACGCCGTACGTGGACCAGCCGAGCGCCAGCTCCGACAGGTCGCCGGTGCCCAGCACGATGCCGCCGCGCTGGTTGGCCAGCCGGAAGAGGTAGTCGGTGCGCAGACCGGCCTGGACGTTCTCGAAGGTGACGTCGTACACCGGCTCGCCGGACGCGAACGGGTGGCCCATCTCCCGCAGCATCAGCCGCGCGGTCGGTGTGATGTCCAGCTCGGCCGCGGTGACGCCGAGCGAGTTCATCAGCTTGTGGGCGTTGTCCTTGGTGTGGTCGCTGGTGGCGAAGCCGGGCAGCGTGAAGGCCAGGATGTCGCTGCGCGGGCGGCCGGCGCGGTCCATCGCGCGGGCGGCGACGATCAGCGCGTGCGTGGAGTCCAGGCCGCCGGACACGCCGATGACGACCTTCGGCCCGCCGATCGAGGCGAGCCGCTGCTGCAGGCCCGCCACCTGGATGTTGTACGCCTCGTAGCAGTCCTGGGCGAGGCGGTCGGCGTCGGCCGGCACGAACGGGAAGCGTTCCAGGCGACGGCGCAGCCCCAGGTCGGTGAGCGGCGGATCGAGCGCGAACGTGATCGTCCGGAAGTCGGCGGTCCGCGCGCTGTGCGTGCGGCGGTTGTCGTCGAACGTGCCCATCCGCAGCCGCTCCTGCCGCAGCAGGTCGAGGTCCACGTCGGCCACCGCGTGAGAGTCGTCCAGCGGGAACCGCTCGGTCTCGGCGAGCAGTACGCCGTTCTCGTAGACCATGGCCTGGCCGTCCCAGGACAGGTCGGTGGTCGACTCGCCCAGGCCGGCCGCCGCGTAGACGTAGGCGGCCAGACAGCGGGAGGACGCCGAACGGCACAGCAGCTTGCGGTCCTCGGCCCGTCCGACCGTGATCGGGCTGCCCGAGAGGTTGACGAGGACGGTCGCGCCGGCGAGGGCCGCCTCCGCGCTGGGCGGCACCGGCACCCACATGTCCTCGCAGATCTCCGCGTGCAGCACGAGACCGGGGACGTCCTGGGCCTCGAACAGCAGGTCCACGCCGAACGGCACCGTCTCGCCGCCCAGGCGGATCGATCCGCCGCGCTCGTCGGAGCCGTCGCCGATCTGCCGGCGCTCGTAGAACTCCCGGTAGTTCGGGGGGTACGACTTGGGTACGACACCGAGGACGCGGCCGCGGTGCACGATCACCGCGCAGTTGTAGACCCGGTTTCGGTGGCGCAGCGGGGCGCCGACGACCAGCACCGGCAGCAGGTCGGCCGACCCGGCCACCACCTCCTGGAGCGCTTCCTCGACCCGGTCGAGCAGCGCGTCCTGCAGCAGCAGGTCCTCGATCGAGTAGCCGCACAGCACCAGCTCCGGGAAGACGGCGACGGCGACGCCCTCCTCGGCGCACCGGCGTGCCTGGCGCAGGACCGCTTCGGCGTTGGCGGGCGGGTCCGCGATGACGGTGTGACCCGTACACGCGGCGACGCGTGCGAACCCGTGCTGATAGATGGACCAGAAGTTCGACTGAGGCACGAGGGCCAGTGTAATCGTCAGAGCGACGCGATCGAGGGTGGGGCCTCGCACCCGTGTATGGCGCACCGCGATGGTCGTGACCATGGCACGGTCGTACCCTGAATCGTCCCCTTCGAGCAGGAGGCGCCGTGCAACGCACGGCTGTCGTGGGCCCAGGCCGCCGCAGGTCGGAGTGGGGCTGGTTCATGGCGTGGCTCGCGTCGGCGGATGTGTCGCGCTCGGGCCGGCCGCGCTGCTGTCCGTGGGCCTGGTCCTGATCGTCCCGGGAGTCCTGGCCGCCGTCCTCCTCCTGCTGCGCAAGGGGCACCGGAACGCCGTCGTCGGCGGCGTCACCGGCCTGTCCCTGCCCCTCTTCTTCCTCGCCCACCTGAACCGGGGCGGCCCGGGGACGGTGTGCCGGGCGGCGGCCGGCGGGGAGACCTGCACCGACGAGTACGCCCCGGTGCCGTTCCTGATCGCCGGTGCGCTGCTCTTCGCCGCCGGCCTGCTGGTCTTCCTGGTTCTCGACCGTCGGCGCGGCGGAACCGGCTGACCCCGGCACACGCGTGCGCCCGCCCCTCCGGACGAGGAGGAGCGGGCGCACGGTGCCGGGAGGGCGTCAGTGCTTCTTGTACGACTGCACGTAGCCGTTCGCGGGCGAGCCCACGCCGGTGACGTCGTCGTAGCCCTTCACCGCGGACAGCGAGCTGTCCTTACCGAGGCTGCGGACCGAGTACAGCAGGCCGCCGGTGGCGTCGAGGCCGTTGGCGAAGTCCACGCGGGCGACCGCGAGGTCCGTGCCGGTCGGCTTGTCCACCACGTCGTGGTAGGCCTTCGAGCCGGCCTTGGCGTAGATGGCCGGGTTGGCGAAGCCGAGCGCCTTGCCGCCACGCGCCTCCTGGGCCAGGGCCTGCACGGCCGCGATCACCGGCGCGGCCAGCGAGGTGCCGCCGATGCGGTACTCGCTGTACTGCTCCGACCCGTCGGGGAAGGTCTGCGTCTGGCCGACGAGGAAGCCGGTGTTCGGGTCGGCGATCGCCGCGATGTCCGGGACGACGCGGTTGCCGGCGGCGTTGTTGGCCTTGGCGAGCGAGTCCGGGACGACACCCTTCTGGTAGAAGGGCTCGGCCACGGTCTTGCTGGTGCCGCCGCCCGCACCCGAGGTGAACGCGCCGGGGAAGCCCGTCCAGCTCTTGCCGTCGGCCGACAGCGTGGCCTTCTCGGTGCCCCAGCCGGTCTCCCACAGGTACGTGTCGCCCTTGCCGACCGCCAGCGAGGTACCGCCGACCGCCGTCACCCAGGCCGAGTTGGCGGGGGTGTCGACCTGCTTCGTCTTGGTGTGGGCGACCTCGTCGCCGTTGTCACCGGAGGAGAAGTAGAAGCCGATGCCCTCGACCGCGCCGAACTGGAAGACCTGGTCGTAGGCGGCGGCCAGGTCCGGCGTCTGGTTGGCCTCGATGTCGCCCCACGAGTTGGAGACGATGTCGGCCAGGTGGTTGTCGACGACCTTGCTGAGCGAGTCGAGCAGGTCGTCGTCCATGCAGGACGCGGCGCCCACATAGGTGACGTTCGCGTTCGGCGCCACCGCGTGCACGGCCTGCACGTCGAGGGTCTCCTCGCCGTACCAGCCGGAGGCGTCGCACTCGTCGGCGCCGGTGTGCGTGTAGTTCTTGGGCAGCACCTGCTTCAACTGGCCGGTCTTCCAGGCCGCGTCACCGTTCTTCTTCGCGTAGGTCTGCGAGTCGAAGGCGATGGTCGGCGAGGCGTACGCGTCCGTGATGGCGACCCGCACACCCTTGCCGGTGTACGTGCCGGCGCCGTAGGCGGCGCGCAGCTGCTTGCCGGTGTAGCCCTTGACGGCGTACGGGATCTTCTGGCCGTAGGCGTCGGGCAGCGTGCTCGCGATGTTCGAGCCGTAGTACGAGGAGAACGGCCCGGAGTTCTTGAACACCTTGCCCGGTCCGGGCAGCTGGTCGTCGTGGTTCGCCTTGTGCGGCGCGTTGTCCAGGCCGGTGACGGTCAGGACGGCGCCCTTCAGGCTCTCCGGCGCGGAGGCCGTCTTCGACGGCGCGCGGTAGGTCCTGGAGCCCTTGGCGTAGTTGTGCAGCTGGGTGCCGAACGCCTTCTCGGCGGCGGCCACGTCACCGGTGACGGAGACGTAGTGCTGCGTGACCCCGGTGATCTGCAGCCCGGCCGACTTCAGCCAGGACTTGACCGCGGCCACCTGGGCCTTGGTGGCGCCGTAGCGGACCTGGGCCTGCTTGGCGCTGAGGTACTTGCCGTAACTCGGCGAGCTCGGGTCGGACACCGCCTTGGCGTAGGCCGCGAGGCCGGACGCGTCGCGGCCGGCGAAGTACACCCGGGCGTTGACCAGGGCGCTGTCGGACGCGGCGCCCTTGTCCGCCTTGGCCGTGGCCCAGGCGGGCTTGGTGCCCGCGAGCGTGTCCCGGCCCGGGTTGCCCGCGGCGTGCGCCGCGGGTATGCCGAGCGCCAGCGCACCGGCGACCATGGGCAGTGTCGCTGCCAGGCTCACGGTGCGCAGGTTGGCGCGGTTGGATCTCATGTAACCCCCTGCGATGCGCCCCTGATGAGAGGCGCATGTAGGCATGTGTGGTCGGTCATCGGCGATCCGCGCCGGGCCCGCGGCGGTTCGGCCCGATGGATCACACGATCGGGGCCACTCTTTCGATGAACCGTTCATGCCAGGGGAACGCAAAAGTCAAGAGAAACCCAAGGAACGGTCATCCAGGGGAATTTGGGGCTTTTATCCTTGCGGGAGCATTAAGAACGCGCTTGCGCCCCGCGCTCCTTGAGCATGTCCGCCATCAGCTGGATCTCCGACTGCTGCGCGTCCACCATGCCCTGCGCGAGCCTCTTCTCCACGCCGACGGTGCACTTGGCCACGCATCCCTCGGCCATGTGGATGCCGCCCTTGTGATGGTCCGTCATCAACTGCAGGTAGAACACCTCGGCCTGCTTGCCGCTGAGGCCCTGCAGTTTCTTCAGGTCGCTGTTGGTGGCCATGCCCGGCATCAGCGCGCCGTCCTTGCCGGCGGGCATGTCACCCATCCCCATCCAGGTCATCGGCGACTCGGCCGACACCTTGGGCAGCCCCCACAGGTCGAGCCATCCCAGCAGCATGCCGCGCTGGTTGGCCTGGGTCTGCGCGATGTCGTAGGCGAGCCGCCGGACTTCCTCGTCCTTCGTGCGGTCGCGCACGATGTACGACATCTCGACGGCCTGCTGGTGATGGACCGCCATGTCCCGCGCGAAGCCCGCGTCCGCCGACTCCGCGCCCGGTGTGCTCGTGCCGGAGTCCCCGTCCTCGGCCACCGCGTAGGTGATCGCCCCGGCCGCGACGAGTGCCGCCGCCGCCGCGCCCGCGACCCAGCCGACGAGCCGCGTCACTTCATCGTCCCGCCGGTGCACGAGGCGCCCGGCTCAGGGGTCTGCTCGCCCTGCACGTAGGTGGCGAAGAACTTGTTCACCGCCGGGTCGTCGGCGCTCTTCACGGTCAGCTGGTGGCCCCACGCCGACAGGATCAGCGGCGCCGCCTGGTTCTCGTACGGGCTCATCAGCGAGTACGGCGTCTGCTTCACCTTGGCGGCGAGCGCGTCCACGTCCGCCTTCTTCGCCTTGGCGGTGTACGTCACCCAGACCGCGCCGTGCTCCAGTGCGTGCACGGCGTTCTCGTCCTTCACGGGCGAGGTGTAGACGTTGCCGTTGCAGTTCAGCCACACCGGGTTGTGGTTGCCGCCCACCGGCGGGTGCATCGGGTACTTCACGGACGTGGTGACGTGCGTCCGGGACAGCTTGCCCGACCAGGTCCGCACACCGTCCTTGCCGGTCGTGAAGTGCCCCGAGTCCCCGGAGCTCTTGGAACCGCCCGCCGATTCCTTGTCGCCGGAGTCGTCCTGCGAGCGCACCAGCACCACGCCGCCGACGACGAGACCGGCGACCACCACCACGCTCGCGGCGACGGTCAGGATCCGGTTGCGCCGCTCGCGAGCCTGCTCGGCACGCCGCATCTCCTCTATTCGCGCCTTGCGGTCGGCGTTGCCGGTCTTCTTCGCGGAACCCATGGGCGGTGTCCTTCTGGGGGAAAGGCAAGGGACGGTGGGCCCGCTGATCGTAGTGGCAGACGGGTCACCGGCCGCAGTGAGGTCCGGTAACTGTACGGAAACGATAATTTGAATGCCGGATGCGCATTATCTACGCTGGCGGCATGCGGCTGCTGCGCTCCACCGACCTGGCCCTGCGGATGCTCATGCGGCTCGCCGTCGCCGGCGAGACCAGCCCCACGACCCGCGAAGTCGCCGGGGACATGGACGTGCCGTACACACACGCGGCCAAGGTCGTCGCCGAGCTGCAGCACATGGGCCTGGTCGACGCCCGGCGCGGCCGGGGCGGCGGGCTCACCCTCACCGAGCGGGGTCGCACCGCGTCGGTGGGCGCCGTGGTCCGCGCCTTCGAGGGCGACGGCGACGTGGTCGACTGCGAGGGCGGCGCCACCCCCTGCCCCCTGAACTCCGCCTGCCGGCTGCGCGGCGCGCTGCGGCGGGCCCAGGAGGCGTTCTTCGCCACGCTGGACCCGCTCACGGTGGCGGACATGGTCACCGCCCCGACCGGCCCGCTCCTGCTGGAGATCGGAAGGGCGTCCTGAGGGCTCAGCCGTGAGGGCCCACCCCTGGGGACTCAGCCCTGCGAGGCCAGCCACAGGTCCGGGCCGAACACCTCGTAGTGGATGTCGGCGGGCGCCACGCCCTTCTCGATGAGCTGGGTGCGCACCGCGCGCATGAAGGGCAGCGGGCCGCACAGGTACGCGCGCGTGCCGCTCGGTACGACGATGCCGCTCAGGTCCACCAGCCCGGACCGCGCGCCCGCCGGGGCCTGCGCCTCGTACCAGAAGTGCACGGCCGCGTCCGGCAGCTTCGCCGCGTACGCCTCGTGGTCGGCGCGCAGGGCGTGATCGGCGGGGGAGCGGTCGCCGTGGACGACGGTGACCGGGGCGCGGTGGCCGGTCTCCGCCAGTTGCGCCAGCATCGCGGTCATCGGGGTCACACCGATGCCGGCGGAGGCCAGCAGCAGGGGCGTGTCCGTGACGTCGTCCAGGACGAGGTCGCCGTACGGCTCCGACAGCTCGAGGACGTCGCCCTCGCGCACGCGCGCGTGGAGGTGGTGGGAGACCTCGCCCTCCGGAGTCGCGCCGCCGGCGTCCCCGGACACCCGCTTCACGCTGATCTGCCGCAGCGCGGAGCCCGGTGCCCCGGAGAGGCTGTACTGCCGTATCTGCCGCGCGCCGTCCGGCAGCTCGACGCGGACGGAGACGTACTGCCCGGCGCGGAAGTCCCGCACGGGACCGCCGTCGACCGGGCGCAGCCGGAAGCTCGCCACGTCGCCGGTCTCCGCGACCCGCTCGACGACCTCCCACTCCCGCCATCCGTGGCCGCCGCTCTCCTCGTACAGCCGCTTCTCGACGGCGATGAGCGCGTTCGCCATCAGCCAGTACACCTCGTCCCAGGCGGCCGCGACCTCCGGCGTGACGGCCTCGCCGAGGACGTCGACGATGGCGGCGAAGAGGTGCTCGTGCACGACCTGGTACTGCGCGGGCGTGACGCCGAGGGAGGCGTGCTTGTGCGCGATGCGGGACAGCATGGCGTCCGGCCGCTGGTCCGGGTGGTCCACGAGGTGCGTGGCGAAGGCGGCGACGGAACCGGCGAGGGCCTGGCGCTGGGTGCCGGCGGCCTGGTTGCCGCGGTTGAACAGGTCGCGCAGCAGTTCGGGGTGGGCGGCGAAGAGACCGGCGTAGAAGCGCTCGGTGATCTCGCCGATGGCGGCGCCGACGACGGGGAGCGTGGCGCGGACGGTGGCTGCGGACTGCTCGGAGAGCATGGCGGACTCCTGGGACGACGGACCCGACACGGGTCCGGCACTGATCCAGACGCTATTTAAATTTGCATTTTAGATGCAAATTAAAGGGGCGTGGTGTTGCTCACGGAGGACGACGGAACCGAGGCGGACCGGCCATTACAAGGGCGACTCCCAGGGGGCAAGATGGGGCGAGAGCAGTACACCCGCCGCACCCGTGCCGTTCAGCCCCTGGACGGTCGGCCGATCAAGGTCGGCAACACGCGTGAAATGGTGTTGTGGTGGGATGCTCAGGTGCCCGACCGCCTCCCGTGGTACGAGGGACAGGCGGCCTGACCAGCAAGGATGGGGAAGCGGAAGATGGACAAGCAGCAGGAGTTCGTGCTCCGGACGTTGGAGGAGCGCGACATCCGGTTCGTACGCCTGTGGTTCACGGACGTGCTGGGCTTCCTGAAGTCCGTGGCCGTGGCCCCCGCCGAGCTGGAACAGGCCTTCGACGAGGGCATCGGCTTCGACGGCTCCGCGATCGAGGGCTTCGCCCGGGTCTACGAGTCCGACATGATCGCCAAACCGGACCCCTCCACCTTCCAGGTCCTGCCCTGGCGCGCCGAGGCCCCCGGCACGGCCCGCATGTTCTGCGACATCCTCATGCCCGACGGCTCCCCGTCCTTCGCCGACCCGCGCTACGTCCTCAAGCGCGCCCTCGCCCGCACCTCCGACCTGGGCTTCACCTTCTACACCCACCCGGAGATCGAGTTCTTCCTCCTGAAGGACCGCCCCCTCGACGGCTCCCGCCCGACGCCCGCCGACAACTCCGGCTACTTCGACCACACCCCGCAGAACATCGGCATGGACTTCCGCCGCCAGGCGATCACCATGCTGGAGTCGATGGGCATCTCGGTCGAGTTCTCCCACCACGAGGGCGCCCCCGGCCAGCAGGAGATCGACCTGCGCTACGCCGACGCGCTCTCCACGGCGGACAACATCATGACGTTCCGCCTGGTCATGAAGCAGGTGGCGCTGGAGCAGGGCGTGCAGGCGACCTTCATGCCGAAGCCGTTCTCCGAGCACCCGGGCTCGGGCATGCACACGCACCTCTCGCTCTTCGAGGGCGACCGCAACGCGTTCTACGAATCCGGCGCCGAGTACCAGCTCTCCAAGGTGGGCCGCTCCTTCATCGCGGGCCTGCTCAAGCACGCGGCGGAGATCTCCGCGGTCACCAACCAGTGGGTCAACTCCTACAAGCGCATCTGGGGCGGCTCCGAGCGCACCGCGGGCGCCGGCGGCGAGGCCCCGTCCTACATCTGCTGGGGCCACAACAACCGCTCGGCCCTGGTCCGCGTCCCGATGTACAAGCCCGGCAAGACCGGCTCCGCGCGCGTGGAGGTCCGCTCCCTGGACTCCGGCGCCAACCCGTACCTGGCGTACGCGCTGCTGCTGGCCGCCGGCCTCAAGGGCATCGAGGAGGGCTACGAGCTCCCGCCCGGCGCCGAGGACGACGTCTGGGCCCTCTCCAACGCCGAGCGCCGCGCCATGGGCATCGAACCCCTCCCGCAGAACCTCGGCGAGGCCCTCACCCTCATGGAGAACAGCGACCTGGTCGCCGAAACCCTCGGCGAACACGTCTTCGACTTCTTCCTCCGCAACAAGCGCCAGGAGTGGGAGGAGTACCGCTCCGAGGTGACGGCGTTCGAGTTGCGGAAGAACCTGCCGGTGCTTTGAGCAGGGGCGACGGATGGGGCCGACGGTCGTGCACCGTCGGCCCCACGGTGTTTCACGTCACCCTGGCCGTCTCCGGGCCGTCGGCCGTCTCCGGGTCGTCCGGCCGGAACAGGAAGTGTGTCCGGGGGGTAGTGGACTGTGCATGACGGAGCACCGGCAAGGGAGAGCGGGAGGGCGCGCACGGCAGGGACGGCGCCGGGGACCCCGATTAGTGGCGGTCCTGGCTGAAACGACTGTCGTGTACGGGCTGGCCGCCGTGCTGTGGCACGTATGGCTCGGGCACTCATGGGGAGATGCCGTGGCCCTGGCCGTGTCGCTGGGAGTGAGCGTGACGGTGGGGACACGGCTGGGGCTGGCCATCCGCAAGCGGTGTGGTCGGTGATTCAGCGGCGCGGGTGAGCCGGCTCGGGGGCGTGGCGTTGGGCCGGGGTGGTGGCTCGGTGGGGGTGGTGCTCCGGGCGCAAGCACTCGATCAGGTAGTCGCCGGTTTCCTCGTCCACGGTCACGCCGTGGGTTTCGCTGGTGAAGCCCGGGAAGCGGCGGTCGAAGGACTCCAGGGCGGCGAGGTAGCACAGCAGTGGGCCGTCGGGGGTGCCGGTGTTCTCTCCGGGCATCAGGACCGGGATGCCGGGCGGGGTGACGGTGACCATGGCCGCGGCGATACGGTCCGCCGCCTCGGTGAGGCGGACGCGTTCGGTGCCGCCGCGTACCAGGCGCTGGTAGCAGAGCTGGGGTTGGGCCACCGGCTCCGGCAGTTGCTGGAAGGCGGTGTCCAGCAGCTCCACGAGGCGGACCGAGCGCAGGTGGTCGTGCATCTGCCGGCAGAGTTCGGGGAGCGTCAGGCCGGCGTACCGCTGGGGGTGTGCGGCGTTGAGCGCGGGGAGTACCCGGTCCAGTCGGGCCGCGCCGTCGTACAGCGCCTTGAAGTCCATCAGAGCGTCCAGCAGGGTGCCCCACTTGCCCTTGGTGATGCCCATGGAGAACAGCACCAGCGTGGTGTAGCTGTCCGTCTTCTCCACGACGATGTTCCGGGTGGCCAGGTAGGCCGTGAGGACACGGGCCGGGATGCCGGTGTCCGCCATCTCGCCGGTGGCGCTGATCCCCGGGCAGGTCAGGGTGGCCTTGATGGGGTCCAGCATGCAGTGGCCCTCGCTCAGCCCGGGGAAGCCGTGCCAGTCGGCGCCCGGCTCCAGGGTCCAGCAGGACGGCTCGCTGCTCAGCAGCTCGGCCGGTGCCTCGTCGAAGGGGAGGCGTTTGCCGCTCGCCGGATCGGTCACCGTCTCGGGCTGCCACACGCCGAAGAACCACGGCGGCCGGTCCCCGGCGGCCTCGATGCGCCGCCCGACGCGCACCATCTCCTGGCGGAAGCGGACCGCCTCGGTCACCGCCTCGTCGACCAGCCACCGGCCCTGCGGCCCGTCCATCATGGCGGTCGCCACGTCCAGCGAGGCGATCATCGGGTACAGCGGTGACGTGGTGCCGTGCATCATCAGCGCCTCGTTGAACCGGTCGTGCTCCACGGGCGCCCGGGGCGCGGGCCGGACGTGCACCATGGCGCTCTGCGACAGCGCGGCCAGCAGTTTGTGCGTGGACTGGGTCGCGAAGACGGTGGGCCGGTCCGGGCCGGGGAAGGCCTCCTCGTCCACGGACATGCCGTAGCGGCCCGCGTAGAGGGGGTGGAAGCGGGCGTACGCGAACCAGGCCTCGTCGAAGTGCAGGCGGGGCGTGCTGGGCGCGAACGCCCTCGCCGTCGCCGCCGCGTCGTAACACAGGCCGTCGTACGTGGAGTTGGTGAAGACCGCGTACTGGGCGTGCGGTGAGACGGCCCCCGCCGCGAGCGGGTGCGTGGCGATCCGGTCCGCCACCGCACCGGCGTCCAGCTCCGCCGGGGGCAGCGGCCCCGCCAGGCCGTAACCGTTGCGGGTGGGGATCAGGTAGACGGGACGGGCGCCGGAGACGACCAGGCCGTGCAGCACCGACTTGTGGCAGTTGC
Organism: Streptomyces sp. NPDC001544; assembly: GCF_042894285.1. Taxonomy (NCBI): domain Bacteria; kingdom Bacillati; phylum Actinomycetota; class Actinomycetes; order Kitasatosporales; family Streptomycetaceae; genus Streptomyces; species Streptomyces sp. NPDC001544. The sequence continues at coordinate 755,739 of NZ_JBIAVN010000001.1, forward strand.
GGTCCACCAGCGCGATCTCGTCGCGCGTGACGCTGAAGTGGCCGACCAGCCGGTTGCAGGTGGAGTCGCCGTGCAGCACGAAGTAGGTGAGGTCGGCTCCGAAGACCCGTGCGGCGTTCCGCTCCGCCTCGCCGATCGGGCCTGTGTGCTCGAACAGCGAGCCGAGCTCCTCGACCGAGATCGACAGGTCGCTGCGCAGCAGGCGCTCACCGAAGTAGTCGTGGAAGGCCCGCCCGGCGGGCGACTTCAGGAAGGCGACGCCGCCGGAGTGGGCCGGGGTGTGCCACGAGTACTCGTGCGCGTCGTCGAAGCGGCGCAGCGCCCGGAAGAACGGCGGCAGGACCGCCTCCCGGTACGCGCGGGCGGCGGTCGTCACTCGCCCCGCGATGAAGCCCGGGGTGTCCTCCAGCGGCCACACATACCCCACCACCGACTCCGACACCCACAGCGGCAGGTCCCGTACGCCGTCGTCCGCCATCACCAGGAACACGGGCAGGTCCTGGAACCGCCGGCCGATCCGGCGCAGCACGGCGGCCCCGCCGGGCTCGCCCCCGTCCCCGGGCAGGTCCCAGGCCACCAGCGCCGCGGCCAGCCCGGCCTCGGTGCGCAGGACCGCCTCCGCGTCGGCGGCACCGACCGCCCAACGCACCCCGAAGCCGCCCGCCTCGATGGCGTCCCGGATCCGCCGCAACTGCTCGGCGCCCGCACCCTCGTCCCGCTGGTGCTCCCGTACCGCGATCAGAATCCCGTTCTCGGCCATGCCGCCCCCCCCTCCGGCGGCCCACGCCGCCTATGGCCGAGTGTCCGGCGGCTCCGGTGCCGCCGCCGGTGGGGCGAGCACCAAACCACCCCGCGGACGGAAACCACCCTTCGCGCGTTGACGGGCGGGTTTCCGAGAGGCCTGCTGCTCGCCCGAGCCGACGGCGCCGCATCCGCGTACCCTCGACATATGCGGTGATCGACTCGGAGAGGGAGCGCCATGGATCTCCAGCTCAAGGACAAGGTCGCCGTCGTCACCGGGGCGAGCAAGGGCATCGGACTCGCCATCGCCGACGCGTTCGCCCGGGAAGGCGCACACGTCGTCGCCGGCAGCCGGAGCATCACTCCCGAGCTGCAGGCGCTTCATGAGAACCACGGCGTCACCGCGGTCCCGGTCGACCTGTCCACCGCGGACGGACCGGACACGCTCGTCCGGCTCGCGGTGGACCAGTACGGCGGGGTCGACATCCTGGTCAACAACCTTGGCGCGGCGACCTCCCGTCCGAGCTTCCTCGACATCGACGACGCCGAGTGGCAACGCATCTTCAACATGACCCTGTTCAGCGCGGTCCGGACGAGCCGCGCGGCGCTTCCTCACCTGTTGGCGGACGGCGGCTCCATCGTCAACATCAGCTCCATCAACGCGCGCCTGCCTTTCCCCGCGGTCGTCGACTACTCCGCGGCCAAGGCCGGGCTGAGCAGCCTGACCAAGTCGCTGTCGGAGGAGTTCGCGCCGCGCGGCGTCCGGGTCAACGCGATCGCACCAGGACCGGTCCGCACTCCCTTCTGGACCGCTCCGGGTGGTTTCGCCGACGCGACGGCGGCGCAGGCCGGCACCACCGCGCAGGAGGCCATCGATGTGGTCGTGCCGCAGAGCATGGGCATCTCCACGGGGCGGGTCACCGAACCTCAGGAAGTCGCCGATCTGGCTCTCTTCCTCGCCTCGCCACTCGCCGGGAACATCACAGGAGCCGAGTTCACCATCGACGGTGGCCAGGTCAAGACGGTGTGATCGCCTGGAGCCTTGCTATTCGGGCCGCAGGGCGGTCTCGGAGCGGGTGCGTTCGTACCCGGCGGGGTCGAGGGTCTCCCAGACCGCCTGGCCAAGGACACCGCGGGCCGGCAGGCGCGAGCCTGCGATACGCGGGCAGTCCGGAAGGTGGGCGGGGCGGTGGAGGTCGACGCCGTCGAACACCAACGTGGCGGACACGTCGAGCATCTTGGTCACCCCGGAAGGCCGGCTGCGCCGAGATTCCTCCCGTACCAGCGTAGGGCGGTCCGCCCTCCGGCGCCGTGCCTGACCGGGGCCGGACTGGTGCTCGCGAGGGCGCCATGTGGCTGGTACATATCCTGTACCATGCAGGCATGGCTCTGAAGCGCACCAATGTCTACGCCGACGACAGCGACCTCGCGCTGATCAAGGACGCCGCCGCCCGCATGGGCGTCTCCGAGGCCGAGATAATCCGCGAAGGAATCCATCGCATCGCCCTGGCGCACCGGGTCTGGGATGAGCCCTTCGTGTCCGACGAGGAGACCTTCGACCTCGGCGGTCCCGTCACCGGAGAGGACGTTCGCGCCGCGGTGACCGCGGGCTACGAGGCGCGGGAACGCCGGAACGGGGAACACGCGGCTTGATCGCCATCGCCGACACCTCCGGGATCCTCACGCTTTTCAACCGCTCCGATCCCGACCACCGGGCGGCCAGAAAGGCCGCGGACGAGTGTGGTTTCCTCGTCGCCACGCCTCTGGCGCTGACTGAGGTCCATCAGGTGGCCACCGTCCGAGCCGGGCGGGCCGCCGCCGACGGAATCCTGCGCTCACTCGCGGCGCGGGTGCGCCAGATGCGGCTCGTCCTGGCTCCGCCCACGCCCGAGATCCTCGACGCGGCGCTGGCCGTACGAGCACGGTACGGATCACTCGACCTCGACCTGGTGGACGCCGTGAACGTGGCGCTCGCCGCCGAGTACGGCACGGACGCCGTTCTCACCCGGGACCTCCGCGACTTCCGTGCCGTCCGTCCGCTGTCCGGCGGGCACACCCACTTCCGGATCCTTCCGGACGATCTCTGACCTGGCGCTCTCCCGGTGGGCAGCTGAGGAACGCGGGGGGACACCCCGGCGGATCTTGGCTGATGGTCGCCAGCAGGCGTGTGCCCAGGGGGTTATGGTCGTTCTCGCGCCAGGCGACGGCCACTCGTGTACGGGCGGTGCCGGGGGTGATCCTGCGGAAGGCGACGCCTTTGAGGCGGATACGCCGGATGCTCGCCGGGGCCAGGGAGACGCCCAACCCGGTTTCCACAAGGGCGCACACGGTTTGCCACTCCACCGCCTGCTGGACTACCTGCGGTGTGAACCCTGCTGCGGTGCACAGGCCGATGATCTGGTCGTGCAGTGGCGGGCCGACCGTGCGGGACATCAGTACGAAAGGCGAGTCCACCAACGATGCGCCCTCCCGTGCCCGGGTGGTCGCCGCGAGACGTCGGCATCACCTCACCGCCGTGTCGGCCCCGACCTCACCCCACGTAGGCCGGGGACACCGCCGACGTGCTGATGCGGCGTGGCGCGCCCGTGCCGTCCGCCGGCATCTCGTACAGGTCCGCCCCGTAGTCGCCCGGCAGGGCGTACACCACCGTGTGGGCGTCCTTCCACACCGCCTGGTCGTCGACGCTGCGGGTCTCGGCGAGCGGGGTTTCGCGCATGGTGCGGAGGTCCAGGACGTACAGGCGCCAAGGGGCGTCCTTGGAGAGGCCCTTCACGCGCTTCTTGTACGCGACGCGGGTGCCGTCGGGGGACAGGGACGGGCATTCCACATTGGTGTGGAGGGTGGTGACCGTGCGGGCCTTCAGGTCGCCCCGGACCAGGTACGTCTTCCCCTTGGTCGCCAGCGTCGCGTAGAACGTGCGGTCGTCGGACGCGAACGTCACGCCCCAGAAGTTCACGTCCGCCGCCCGGTAGGCGTGGCCGTCCTTGAGGATGCGGAAGGACTCCAGGGTCGGGATCAGCTTCCCCGTGCGGGTGTCCACGATCGCCGCGCGGGTCGAGAAGTCGGTGCCCGCGTACGAGTCGCCGCCGACGAACGCCGTCCACGCGGCGAAGTGGCCGGTCGGCGAGACCCTGGCCCGGGACGGGATGCCGGGCACGTCGTAATGGGCCGTCACCTTCAGACGCGCGTCCAGGATCACCGCCCGGTACGTGTCAGAGACCGCGCCGTGCACCGCCTGGAGGCACACGCCGGTGCCCGAAGCGGCGTAGAAGCGCAGGCACTTGACGCCGGAGGCGGTGCGGGGGCCGGACGGGTCGGACGCCGGGACGGTGGTCAGCTCGTCGCGGTGCGGGCCCCAGGCCATGTTGCGGAAGATCATGCGGCCGGGGCGTGTCAGGGTCACCGTTCCCGGCGTGACCTTCGGACCGTCCGCCCGAGTCCGGTCGCGGCGGTCCGCGCGGGCCGACGCGTGCAGGACGGAGGCCGTGGCGACCCCCGCCAGCGCGAGGAGGGCCGCGAGCAGTGCCAGGATGCGGTTCCGTACCGTCATACCGTTGTCGTGCCTTTCGGGCGGAGAGTGAAGGAGAAGACCGCGCAGACCGCGAGGGCCGCCGTCGCCGCCGCCAGCGCCGTACGGTCGCCCCACACCGTCCAGGCCGCGCCGAAGCCGAGGGAGCAGGCGAAGCGGGTCAGCGCCTGGCCCGTCTGGACCAGGGCCAGGCCCGAGGAGCGCAGGGCCTCCGGGACGCTGTCCGAGGCCGCCGCCATGAGGACGCCGTCGGTGGCCGCGTAGAACGTGCCGTGCAGCAGGAGGACCGCGTACGGCAGCACCGTCCCGTGCCAGGACGTGAGCAGCAGGCCGTACGCGAGGAGCAGCGCGCCGTGCCCGCCCAGGAAGACCCGCCAGCGGCCCACCCGGTCCGCCAGCCGGCCCAGCGGCATCGCGAGCAGCAGGAACGCCGCCGCCGTGCCCAGCGGGAGCAGGGCGAACCAGCGGTCGGGGACGCCCAGCCTGCGCTGCAGCAGCAGGTACACGAACGAGTCGCCGACCGTGGCCAGACCCAGCAGCAGGGCGCACACCGCGATGCGGCGCAGGTCGCGGTGGCGGAGCAGTCCGAGCCCGGCCCGCAGGGTGGGGCGCTTCCCGGCCGGGGCCGGTCGGCCGCCGCCCCCGGGTACGAACAGCACCAGCACCAGGACGCCCAGTACCGCCACGCAGAAGCTCACCGTGAACACCGCGTCGTAGCCGTCCACCGTCGCCCGCAGGATCAGGAAGGCGACCAGCGGGCCGAGCAGCGCGCCCGCCGTGTCCATCGCGCGGTGCACTCCGAAGGCCCGGCCGCGGGTCTCGGGTGTGGACGACAGGGAGATCAGGGCGTCACGCGGGGCGGTGCGCAGGCCCTTGCCGGTGCGGTCGGCGGCCAGGACGAGGCCGATGGGGGTGAGGGTGTGGGCGAGGAGCAGCAGGGGTTTGCAGAGCGCAGAGAGGGCGTATCCCGCGCCCGCCACCCACTTGTGGCGGCCCCCGCCCCGGTCGGCCAGGTGGCCGCCGGCCAGCCGGACCAGCGCCGAGAAGCCGTTGTAGACGCCGTCCAGGAGACCGAAGCCCAGCGGTGAGAGGCCGAGGCCCGTCACCAGGTACAGCGGCAGCACCGCCGTGACCATCTCCGACGACACGTCGGTGACCAGGCTGACCGTGCCCAGCGCGAGGACCGTGGGGGCGACCGCGGCACGGCGCCGCCCGGCGGGAGGCCGGACGGCACCGCTCGCGGACGCCGGCGCGCTCGGTGCACTCGCGCGGCTGTCCGCTACGTACACCTCAGGACGCCCAGATTCCGGTGATGTCCTTGGCGGAGGCCGCGTTGCCCGCGTGCGCGGTCAGGCCCTGGGTGTCCTCCAGGGTGCGCAGCAGGTCGTAGTGGTTGTACGTGGTGGCGGACGACGACCCGGCCGTCACCGGCTGGCCGTACAGGACGGTCGGGATGCGGTTGCCGCTGAGCCGGTTGTCCTCGTCGAAGGTGACGACCAGGAGGCTGTTGTGGGTCTTGGCCCAGGTGGCGTAGGCGCCCAGGTTGTTCTTCAGCCAGGTGTCGCCGGTGGACACCGAGCAGTCGTGCATGTCGCTGCACAGGTTGGGGGTGACGAAGGAGATCTGCGGCAGGGTGGAGTAGTCGGTCGGGAACTGCGCGAACGTCTTCGCGGTGGACGTCGGTACGTTGCCGAAGCCGAACCACGGGTTGTGCTTCTGGGCGTAGTCGCCGCTGCTGCATGTGGTCGAGCCCTGGCTGGGCAGGGACTCGTTGTAGCTGGCCCAGGTGCGGCCCGCGGCGATGGCCTCGGAGGCGAGGTTGGCGGCGGAGGAGAAGCCGGGCCTGACGCAGCTGTCGTCGGTGACGCCCTGGGTGGAGCCGGAGAAGAGGGCGTAGTAGTTCGGCTGGCTCGGGTGGGTGATGGCGTAGGACTGGGTGAGGTTCGCGCCGCCGGTCTTCAGCGAGTTGATGTACGGGGCGCTGGAGGAGCCGATGACCTGGCTGTAGGCGTGGTTCTCCATGACCACGACGACAACGTGGTCGGGGGTCGGTACGGCGCCCGCGGCGTGCGCGGACCCACCGCCGAGACCGGCCCACAGGCCGACCGCGGCAGCGGCGAAGGCGGTCGCCGACGCCACCGCGGTACGGGCACGGCGATACGCGGACTTGGCAGAACTGCCGGACACATCAACCTCCGGAGGGGGGAGAGCGGGGTTGGCGGTGCTGACAGAGCATGCGCACGTCAACGCTACCGCGCGTCACGGCATCCGGCACGGGGGGTGAAGATCGGGTGAACTGCTGCCGCGATGCCGGTCGTACTGAGGACGGGATCTTCCGGGTACCCGCGGGCGCATGGCGGAGATTCTGGTGGGGACGTGTTCCTGGACGGACCGGGCGCTGGTGACGAGCGGGTGGTATCCGCGGGGGCGGCGCGACGCCGAGGGGCGGCTGCGGTACTACGCCGAGCAGTTCCCGGTGGTGGAGGCGGACTCCGCGTACTACGCGCTGCCCAGTGCGCGCACCAGCCGGCTGTGGGTGGAGCGCACCCCGGACGGCTTCGTCTTCGACGTCAAGGCGTTCTCCCTGCTCACGGGGCATCCGACGCGGTCGGCGGCACTGCCCGCCGACTTACGGCCCGCGCTGACCCGGCGGTGGTCGGCCGAGGCCGATCCGGGTCTGCTCGACGAAGTGTGGGCGCGGTACGCCGAGGCGCTGGAGCCGCTGCGGCAGGCGGGGCGCCTGGGCACCCTGCTGTTCCAGTTCCCGCCCTCGCTCGCTCCTGGGGCGGAGGCCGAGGCGTTCCTGCGGCGGTGCCGGGAACGGGCCCGGGGGTGGCCCTTCGCCGTGGAGTTCCGGCACCCGGGGTGGTGGCGGGACGACCGCGAGGCGTCCACCGTCGCGCTGCTCGCGGACCTGGACGCGGTGGCCGTGGCCGTGGACACGGCGCAGGGGCTGCCCACCTCGATGCCGCCGGTCGCGCCCGTGGCGGCGCGGCGGCTCGACGTCGTCCGGTTCCACGGGCGCAGCCCGCACTGGGGGACGGGGACTAAGGAGGACCGCTTCCGGCACGAGTACACCGAGCGGGAGCTGACGGAGTGGCTGCCCGCGGTGCGGTCCCTGGCCGAACGCACGGACCGGCTGCACCTGCTGTTCAACAACTGCTGCGCCGACGCGGCGGTCCGGGCGGCCGGGATGATGCGGGGGCTGCTGGTGTCGGCGGCGCTGCCCCACCAGGTGCGGCGGGCACCGGCGGCGGTGGGTGGGGGCGGGGCGGGGAGCTGACCGGTGCGTGCGGCCGGGCCGAGCGTTTCTCGCTCCCGCCGCCCCTGCCCTTCCCGTCCCCAGGGGCTCCGCCCCCTCGACCCCGCCAGGGGGCTGCGCCACCTGGACCCCTCGCGGGGCTTCGCCCCTGCACCCCACCGGGGGCTCCGCCTCCTGGACCCCCGATCGGCCTGAACGGCCTCGATCTCGAACTCCCCCAGAGGGGGCACCCCCGGACGGGCTGAGCAATGCCGGCCGGCGCTGACATGGGCCCGGGGGTCCGCGGCTCAGTACGACTGCAGTTCCAGCAGGTTGCCCTCCGGATCGCGGACATGTGCGGTGCGCAGGGTCGGGCCCCATTCCGGGCGGGCCGCCGGGGCCGTGACGGCGTGGGCGCCGTGGGACAGGCAGAGGGCATGGGCGGTGTCGACGTCGTCGACCCGGGTGACCAGCATGACCGCGTCCTGGGACGGGGCGGGCGCGGACGCCGGCAGGCTCGCGGTTCCCGCCACCTCGGCCATCGCCGCGCGGTCGAACAGCGTCACGGCGCCCTCGCCGCGGACGTCCCAGTGCGCGTACGGTCCCTGCTCGTCGCCGTGGGCCAGGTCGGCGCCGATCAGCCCGGGCAGGACGGCGGCGTAGAACCGGAAGCAGTCGGTGAACCGCGTGACGAGCAGGCGGGGGTGCAGGGCGTCCATCAGGGCTCTCTATTCGTAGGTGGCGACCAATGATTGGTGGTGACCTTACAATGAAGCGCATGTCCGGAACACCCCCGAGCCTCACCGCCCTCACGACCTATCTGCTGTCCAAGGTGGGCAAGCACGCCCGAGGGGAACTGGCCGAGCGCCTCGCCTCCAGGCGGCTGCGCCTGTGGCACATGGCGACCCTCGCCGCGCTCGCCGACTTCGGGCCGCGGGCCCAGCGCGAGCTCTCCGACCTGCTCGCCATCCACACCAGCGACACGGCCAAGCTCCTCGACGAGCTGACCCGGCGCGGTGACGTCACCCGGGACCGCGACCCCGCGGACCGCCGCCGTGTGCTGGTGGCCGTCACACCGGCCGGCCGGCGCACCCTCGCCGATCTCCAGGCCGACGCCACGGCCGTCCAGGACACGCTCCTCGCGCCCCTCACCGCCGAGGAGACCGCCGTACTCCACGGGCTCCTGCTGCGTCTGTACGAGGAAGCGGGCAGGAACCGGGACGGAGCGCGTGGCGGGGACTCCGGTTAGGCTCTGGCCAGTACGACCTTGATCCGAGGGAGGCCGGGGATGGCGGGGCCGGGGCGCAGAAGCAGTACCTTCACGCGGCTGCTGCGGCACGGCTTCACCGATCCGTCGGCCGCCGAGCGGCTGCTGGACGGTTCCGAACTGGCGGCCGTGCGCAACGATCCGGTGCTGCTGGAGGCGCTGGGCGCGACCGCCGACCCGGATCTGGCGCTGCTGGGACTCGTACGGCTGCTGGAGGCGCAGCAGGGCCGGGAACTGCTGGACACCGTCATAGCGGCCAAGCCGCTGCGGGACCGGTTGCTGGGCGTGCTCGGCGCGTCCACCGCGCTCGCCGACCACCTCGCCCGGCATCCGCAGGACTGGCAGGCGCTCGTCACCTACGAGCCCAGGGACCTGCACCCGGGGGTGGAGGAGTTCGAGCGGGGGCTGGCCGAGGCCACCGACCCCGTGTCCCTGCGCGTCGCCTACCGCCGCTGCCTGCTGTCCATCGCCGCACGCGACGTGTGCGGCACCACGGACGTCGCCGAGACCGCCGCCGAACTCGCCGACCTCGCCACCGCCACCCTGCGCGCGGCCCTCGCCCTGGCCGAGGCCGCCGCGCCCGCCGACGCCGCCGCGTGCCGGCTCGCGGTGATCGCGATGGGCAAGTGCGGCGGCCACGAGCTGAACTACGTCTCCGACGTCGACGTCATCTTCGTCGGCGAGGCCGCCGACGGCGTCGACGAGGGCAAGGCCCTGAAGTCCGCCACCCGGCTCGCCTCGCACATGATGCGGATCTGTTCCGAGACGACCGTCGAGGGCTCGATCTGGCCCGTGGACGCCAACCTCCGGCCCGAGGGCAGAAACGGGCCGCTGGTACGGACGCTGAGCAGCCACCTCGCCTACTACCAGCGCTGGGCCAAGACCTGGGAGTTCCAGGCCCTGCTCAAGGCCCGCCCGGTCGCCGGGGACCTGGGACTGGGGCAGGAGTACGTCGCCGCCGTCGAACCCCTGGTCTGGAAGGCCGCCGAGCGCGAGAACTTCGTCGCCGACGTGCAGAAGATGCGCCGCCGCGTGGTGGAGAACATCCCCGCCGCCGAGGTCGAACGCGAGCTGAAACTGGGCCCGGGCGGCCTCAGGGACGTCGAGTTCGCCGTGCAGCTCCTGCAGCTCGTGCACGGCCGTACCGACCCCGCCCTGCGCAGCGGCACCACCCTCGACGCCCTCCAGGCCCTCGCGGCCGGCGGCTACGTCGGCCGGGCGGACGCCGTGCAGCTCGACGAGGCCTACCGCTTCCTGCGCTCCATGGAGCACCGCATCCAGCTCTACCGGCTGCGCCGCACCCACCTCGTCCCCGAGGACGACGCGGACCTGCGGCGCCTCGGCCGCTCCCTCGGTCTGCGCGCCGACCCGGTGGCCGAGCTGACCCGTGAGTGGAAACGGCACGCGGCCGTCGTACGCCGGCTGCACGAGAAGATCTTCTACCGGCCCCTGCTCGACGCCGTCGCCCAGCTCGCCCCCGGCGAGGCCCGGCTCAGCCCGGTGGCGGCCCGGGAACGCCTGGTCGCCCTCGGCTACAACGACCCCGCCGCCGCACTGCGCCACCTGGAGGCCCTGGCGTCCGGTGTCACGCGCAAGGCCGCCATCCAGCGCACCCTGTTGCCCGTCCTGCTCGGCTGGTTCGCCGACTCCGCCGACCCGGACGCGGGTCTGCTCAACTTCCGCAAGGTCTCCGACGCCCTCGGCAAGACCCCGTGGTACCTGCGGCTGCTCAGGGACGAGGGAGCGGCGGCGGAGAACCTCGCCCGGGTCCTGTCCGCCGGCCGCCTCGCCCCCGACCTGCTGATGCGCGCCCCCGAAGCGGTCGCCCTGCTCGGCGACGGCGACGGCGGCGGCCTCGAACCCCGCTCCCGCGCCCACCTCGAGCAGGAGATCCTCGCCGCCGTGGGCCGCGCCCAGAACGCCGCCCAGGGTGTCACCGCGGCCCGTGGCGTCCGCCGCCGGGAGCTGTTCCGCACGGCCGCCGCGGACATCGTCGACTCCTACGGCACCGAGGCCAACCCGGCCGAGCCCGACCAGGGCGCGCTGGTGGACCGGGTCGGCGGCGCCGTCTCCGACCTCACGGCGGCCACCCTCGCCGGCACCCTGCGCGCCGTGGTCGGCGAGGGCTGGGGCGACACCCTGCCCACCCGGTTCGCGATCATCGGCATGGGCCGCTTCGGCGGGCACGAGCTGGGCTATGGCTCCGACGCCGACGTCCTGTTCGTCCACGAACCGCAGGACGGCGTCGACGAACGCGAGGCCGCGGACGCCGCGAACAAGGTCGTCGCCGAGATGCGCCGCCTGCTCCAGCTCCCCAGTGCCGACCCGCCCCTGCTCATCGACGCCGACCTGCGCCCCGAGGGCAAGTCCGGACCGCTGGTGCGCACCCTGAAGTCCTACGAGGCCTACTACCGCCGCTGGTCCGTGACCTGGGAGTCGCACGCGCTGCTGCGGGCCGAGCCGGTCGCCGGGGACGAGGACCTGGCCCGCCGCTTCATCGAGCTGATCGACCCGCTGCGCTACCCGGAGCAGGGCCTCGGTGAGGAGGCCGTGCGCGAGATCCGCCGGCTGAAGGCGCGCATGGAGTCCGAACGCCTCCCGCGCGGCGCCGACCCGAAGCTGCACACCAAGCTCGGGCCCGGAGGGCTGTCCGACGTCGAGTGGACCGTACAGCTGTTGCAGCTCCGGCACGGCCGGCGCGAGTCCGGGCTGCGCACCACCCGTACCCGTGCGGCCATCGCCGCCGCCCGCGACGCCGGTCTCATCCCGGCCGAGGACGCCGCGACCCTCGACGAGGCCTGGGTCCTCGCGACCCGGGTCCGCAACGCCGTCATGCTGGTCCGCGGCCGGGCCGGCGACACCTTCCCCTCCGACGCCCGCGAGCTCGCCGCCGTCGGCCGCTACCTGGGCTACGGCGAGGGCCGCGCCGGCGACATGCTCGACGCGTACCGCCGTACGGCGCGCCGGGCGCGGGGAGTGGTGGAGGAACTCTTCTACGAGGGCTGAGCCCGCGAGGGCCGTCTCACGCCTCGCCGGCCGGTACCGGCTCGGCCGCCGTCCGCGCCGGGGTCACCCGTGGCAGGGCGTGGGGCAGGGACCCGTACCAGGCCCGGGCCACCGTGAGGCCGAAGCCCAGGCACAGGGCGCCGCCGACCGCGTCGAGCCAGAAGTGGTTGGCGGTGGCCACGATCACCAGCAGCGTCGCCGCCGGGTACAGCACCCCCAGCACCCGCACCCACGGCACGCTCGCCAGCGTGAAGAGGGCCAGCCCGCACCACAGGGACCAGCCGATGTGCATCGACGGCATCGCCGCGTACTGGTTCGACATGTGCTTCAGGTCGCCGGAGGCCATCGACCCCCAGGTCTGGTGGACCGCCACCGTGTCCACGAAACCGCCGCCGCGCATCAGCCGGGGCGGGGCGAGCGGGAACAGGTAGTAGCCGAGCAGGGCCACCCCCGTCGTCGCGAACAGCACCGTCCGGGCCGCCGCGTACCGGCCCGGATGGCAGCGGTACAGCCACACCAGCACGCCCAGCGTCACCGCGAAGTGCAGTGTCGCGTAGTAGTAGTTCATGCCCACGATCAGCCAGTTCACCGCGTTCACGGTCTGGTTGACGGACCTCTCGACGGCGACCCCGAGGTGGTGCTCCAGCCGCCAGATCCAGTCGGCGTTGCGCAGTGCCTCACCGTGCTGCTCGGGCACGGCGTTGCGGACCATGGAGTACGTCCAGTAACTGACCGTGATCAGCAGCATCTCGAACCACAGCCGGGGGTGACGCGGAACGCGCATCCGGCGCAGCACACCGGCGGCCACCGAGTCCGTGACAGGGTGCGGAACGGTCTTCTGTGCGCGACCTTCCGGATCAGTCACGGTCGAATCACCCATAGGCACAGAGTCTGCCAGAAAAGGTATCAAGCCCGGATCATCGCGCGGCCGGGATCTGGTCACGCGTTGTACACCCAGGACCACCCGGGGGAGGCGCCCTGGGGCCTGTCCGGCGGATCAGGTCGCAGGGCACGGGCGGTGCCTCATCGGCGCTGGTGAGCGGGGCGAATGGGGGTCCCCCCGCGCGAGCTCGGTTCGAGCGTGGGGGAGCGTCCGGCTGCAAGGCGGAGGAAGGCACCGTCGGTCTCAACCGGCCTGATCCACAAGACACCCCCTAGGGGCGTTTGCGGCCCCCGGGCGCCGACGCGGTCGACCCGCGCACCACCAGTTCCGGCATGAAGACGAACTCGCTGTGCGGCGCGGGGGTCCCGCCGATCTCCTCCAGCAGCGTCCGCACCGCCGCCTGGCCCATCGCCGGGACCGGCTTGCGGATGGTGGTCAGCGGCGGGTCGGTGAACGCGATCAGCGGGGAGTCGTCGAAGCCCACCACCGACACGTCCCGGGGGACCTGCAGGCCGCGCTGCCGTGCGGCCCGTATCGCGCCCAGGGCCATCATGTCGCTGGCGCAGACCACGGCCGTGCAGTCCCGGTCGATCAACGCGGTGGCGGCGGCCTGACCGCCCTCCAGCGTGTAGAGGGAGTGCTGCACGAGCTCCGACTCGACGGCCTCGGCGCCGAGGCCGAGCTGGTCCTGCATGGCGCGTACGAAGCCCTCGATCTTGCGCTGCACCGGGACGAACCGTTTCGGTCCGAGCGCCAGGCCGATCCGGGTGTGGCCCAGCGAGACCAGGTGGGTCACCGCCAGGGTCATCGCCGCCCGGTCGTCGGGGGAGATGAACGGCGCCTGCACCTTCGGCGAGAAGCCGTCGACCAGCACGTACGGCACGCCCTGCGCCCGCAGCCGCTCGTAGCGCTCCATGTCGGCGGTGGTGTCCGCGTGCAGCCCGGAGACGTAGATGATCCCGGCGACCCCCCGGTCGACGAGCATCTCGGTCAGCTCGTCCTCCGTCGACCCGCCCGGGGTCTGGGTCGCCAGCACCGGCGTGTACCCCTGCCGGGTCAGCGCCTGGCCGATGACCTGCGCCAGAGCGGGGAATATCGGGTTCTCCAGCTCAGGGGTGATCAGGCCCACCAGGCCCTCGCTGCGCTGCCGCAGCCGGACCGGACGCTCGTAGCCGAGCACGTCCAGCGCGGCGAGCACGGACTGACGGGTGGTGGCGGCGACGCCCGGCTTCCCGTTGAGGACGCGGCTGACGGTCGCTTCGCTCACCCCCGCCTGCGCAGCGATGTCCGCAAGCCGTGTGGTCACAGGCATGGACTGTACCGGCCGGGAATCGCCTTGCCCACCGATCGGACGCCGTGCACGGGCGGTCGGACGGCCCGCTGCCGGTTGCTGCGTCATCGCGCTCCCTCGTCCTTCTGGTCGGCCTCTGATGGAAAGAGCTTGCAGAGTCTTGCACAAGTGTCCCCATCCCCGCTGAGCGGCCCGGAAACCCGGTCGCGAGCGGGTCGGGAACAGGTCACGACACGGTAACCCGGCCGCTGTCTTGCATTTTTTTGCTGCAAGGTCTTTCGCGTCGCTTGCATCGCTGTTACTTTCCCTGTCGCCCGGCCGCCCGCAACGGCGCAGTCGGCAAGACGGCAGGGGCGGCGGACGGGACCGCCCCCCGCAGCCCGGGCTCGACCCTCAAGGAGAACTCATGCGGCGTGGCATAGCGGCCTCCGCGCTGGTGGCGTCCCTCGCCCTCTCGGCGACGGCATGCGGCGGGAGCGACAGCGACAGCGGAAAGTCGGACGGCCCGGTGACCATCACCTGGTGGGACACCTCCAACGCCACCAATGAGGCACCGACGTACCAGGCCCTGATCAAGCAGTTCGAGGAGGCGAACAAGAACATCAAGGTCAAGTACGTCAACGTCCAGTTCGACCAGGCGCAGAACAAGTTCGACACCGCCGCCGGCTCCCAGGGCGCCCCGGACATCCTGCGCTCCGAGGTCGGCTGGACCCCCGCCTTCGCCAAGAAGGGCTACTTCCTGCCGTTGGACGGCACCGAGGCCCTCGCGGACAAGGACAAGTTCAAGTCCAGCCTGATCACCCAGGCGCAGTACGGCGGCAAGACCTACGGCGTGCCGCTGGTCACCGACACCCTGGCGCTCGTCTACAACAAGGCCCTGTTCAAGAAGGCCGGCATCACCGAGGCCCCCAAGACCTGGGACGAGCTGAAGTCGGACGCCGCCAAGGTCAAGGCCAAGACCGGCGCCGACGGCTACTGGGGCTCCACCGCGGCCTACTACGCGCAGACCTTCCTCTACGGCGAGGGCACCGACACCGTCGACGCCTCCGCCAAGAAGATCACCGTCGACTCCGCCGCCGCGAAGAAGGCCTACGGCACCTGGCTGGGCCTCTTCTCCGGCAAGGGCCTGCACAAGGCCGACACCACCGCCGACGCCTACGCCCACATCCAGGACGCGTTCGTCAGCGGCAAGGTCGCCGCGATCATCCAGGGCCCCTGGGAGATCACGAACTTCTACAAGGGCTCCGCCTTCAAGGACAAGTCCAACCTCGGCATCGCCACCGTCCCGGCCGGCTCCACCGGCAAGGCCGGCGCCCCGACCGGCGGCCACAACCTGTCGGTCTACGCCGGCTCCGACAAGGCCCACCAGGCGGCGGCACTGAAGTTCGTGAACTTCATGACCTCGGCGAAGTCCCAGGAGACCATCGCCCTGAAGAACTCCACGCTGCCCACCCGCGACGACGCCTACACCGCCCAGGTCAAGGCCGACCCCGGCATCGCCGGCTACCAGGGCGTCCTCGCCGCCGCCCAGCCGCGCCCGGCGCTGCCCGAGTACAGCTCCCTGTGGGGTCCGCTGGACATCGAGCTGCCCAAGGTCGCCGGCGGCAAGGAGTCGCTGGACAAGGGCCTGAGCAACGCCGAGGTCGCCATCACCAAGCTGGTGCCCGACTTCAGCAAGTGACGCCCGCGTGGCCGCCGGATCCTACTCAAGGGGGGAAGGATCCGGCGGCCACCGGCCTGCGCCCCAGCCCGTCCCCTGATCCACAGGCCCTTGAGAAGGTTGTCGAACCATGACAGTCGCCATCGACCGCGCGACCGGCAAGCGCCGCGGTGACCGCGCGCCCCGGCCCGGGCTGGGACAGCGCGTCAGACACGGAATCAGCAAACACTGGTACGCCTACGCGATGATCACACCGGTGGTCCTCGTGCTCGGTGTCATCGTGGGCTACCCGCTGCTCCGCGGCTTCTACCTGACCCTGACCGACGCCAACAGCCTCAACTCGGCCCGCACCATCGGCGTCAACCACATCGACGCCACCTACAAGTTCATCGGGATCGACAACTACAAGGACATCCTGTTCGGCCCGTTGTCCTACGACCGGTTCTGGTCGCACTTCCTGTGGACCGTCTTCTGGACGGTCGCCTGCGTGGCCCTGCACTACACCATCGGCCTGGGCCTCGCGCTGATGCTCAACGAGAAACTGCGCGGCCGGACCCTCTACCGGGTACTGCTGGTCCTGCCCTGGGCCGTGCCGACGTTCGTCACCGTCTTCTCCTGGCGGATCATGCTCTCCGACTCCGGCGTGCTCAACCAGGCCCTGCACACGCTGCACCTGCCCCAGCCGCAGTGGCTGGAGGACACCTTCTGGCAGCGGTTCGCCGCGATCATGGTCAACACCTGGTGCGGCGTGCCGTTCCAGATGCTCTCCCTGCTCGGCGGCCTGCAGTCCATCGACTCCTCGCTCTACGAGGCCGCCGAGATGGACGGCGCGAGCGCCTGGCAGCGCTTCAGGCACGTCACCCTGCCGGGCCTGCGCTCGGTCAGCTCCACCGTGGTGCTGCTCGGCATCATCTGGACGTTCAACCAGTTCGCCATCATCTTCCTGCTGTTCGGCCCCACCGGCGCGCCCGACGCCCAGATCCTCGTCACCTGGGCCTACTACCTGGGCTTCGGACAGCAGCCGCGCGACTTCGCCCAGTCCGCCGCGTACGGCGTGCTGCTGCTGTCGGTCCTCACCGTCTTCACCTCCTTCTACTTCCGCTGGCTGAAGCGCAATGACCAGCTCGCCGTCTGACGCCGCAGGAGCCGCCGCCATGAGCACCACCACCCTGGAAAAGACACAGGCCGGGGCCGCCCCCGCCGCACGGCCCGCCCGCCGTACCCGCCGGCGCGGCGAGCGCGGCCCGCTCGGCGCCGCCCTCCTGCACACCGGCCTCACCCTGGCGAGCCTCGTCGCGCTCGCCCCGGTGGCCTGGCTGGTCTTCCTGTCCCTCGGCCCGGACAAGGACGACTACCTGCACCCGGGCAAGATCCTGGGCAAGCTCACCTTCTCCAACTACGGCTTCGTGCTCCAGCACACCGCGTTCTTCGACTGGTTCAAGTCGACGATGATCGTGGCCCTCGGCACCACCCTGATCGGCGTCTTCGTCGCCGCCACGACCGGCTACGCCGTCTCGCGCATGCGCTTTCCCGGCTACAAGTCGCTGATGTGGGTGCTGCTGCTCACCCAGGCCTTCCCGATCGCCATCCTCATCGTGCCGATGTACGAGATCTTCAGCGAGCTCGGCCTCATCGACACCTACTGGGCCCTGATCGTCATCAACTGCACCACCGCCGTGCCGTACAGCGCCTGGCTGCTCAAGGGATACTTCGACACCATCCCCTTCGAGATCGACGAAGCGGGCCGCGTGGACGGGCTGACACCCTTCGGCACCTTCGCGCGGCTGATCCTGCCGCTGGCCCGCCCGGGGCTCGCCGTCGCCGCCTTCTACAACTTCATCACGGCCGTCGGCGAGGTCGCCTTCGCGACCACCTTCATGCTCGACGACTCGAAGTACACCTTCGCCGTCGGACTGCAGAGCTTCGTCAGCGAGCACGACGCGCAGTGGAACTATATGGCCGCCACCGCAGTGTTGATCTCGATACCCGTGTCCGTGTTCTTCTACCTTGTCCAGAAAAACCTGGTGACCGGCCTCACCGCCGGCGGCACGAAGGGCTGAACCGGACCGCTTACGCCTCCTCATCGAACTGCAAGCACCCATCACAAGGACGCCATGAGCCAGCACTCCGCCGACCCGGCACCGAGCCCCGTTACCGAGTCAGCTGTCGCCACCGTCGCCCAGCGCCGCGACTGGTGGCGGGACGCGGTGATCTACCAGGTCTATCCGCGCAGCTTCGCCGACAGCAACGGCGACGGCATGGGCGACCTGGAGGGCGTGCGCGCCAGACTCCCCTACCTGCGCGACCTCGGCGTGGACGCCGTGTGGCTCAGCCCGTTCTACGCCTCACCGCAGGCCGACGCCGGCTACGACGTGGCCGACTACCGCGCCGTCGATCCCATGTTCGGCAACCTGCTGGACGCCGACGCCCTGATCCGCGACGCGCACGGGCACGGCCTCAGGGTCATCGTCGACCTCGTGCCCAACCACTCCTCCGACCAGCACGAGTGGTTCAAGCGGGCGCTCGCCGAGGGCCCCGGCTCGCCGCTGCGGGACCGCTACCACTTCCGTCCCGGCAAGGGGAAGGACGGCGCGCTCCCGCCCAACGACTGGGAGTCGATCTTCGGCGGCCCGGCGTGGACCCGGGTCACCGAACCGGACGGCACGCCCGGCGAGTGGTACCTGCACCTCTTCGCGCCCGAGCAGCCCGACTTCAACTGGGACCACCCGGCGGTGGGGGACGAGTTCCGCTCGATCCTGCGCTTCTGGCTGGACATGGGCGTGGACGGCTTCCGCATCGACGTGGCCCACGGTCTCGTCAAGGCGGCGGGGCTGCCCGACCTCGGCGTCCACGACCAGGTGAAACTGCTGGGCAACGATGTCATGCCGTTCTTCGACCAGGACGGCGTGCACGAGATCTACCGCCGGTGGCGGCTGATCCTCGACGAGTACTCGGGCGACAGGATCTTCGTCGCCGAGGCCTGGACCCCGACCGTCGAGCGCACCGCGAACTACGTCCGCCCCGACGAACTCCACCAGGCCTTCAACTTCCAGTACCTGAGCACGGCGTGGGACGCGGACGAGCTCCGCCAGGTCATCGACCGCACCCTGGAGGCCATGCGCCCGGTCGGCGCCCCCGCCACCTGGGTGCTGTCCAACCACGACGTCACCCGGCACGCCACCCGCTTCGCCAACCCGCCCGGCCTCGGCACCCAGATCCGCACGGCGGGCGACCGCGCGCTGGGCCTGCGCCGGGCGCGCGCGGCCACCCTGCTGATGCTCGCCCTGCCCGGCTCGGCGTACGTCTACCAGGGCGAGGAGCTCGGCCTGCCCGACGTCGTGGACCTGCCCGACGAGGTGCGCCAGGACCCGGCGTACTTCCGTGGCGCCGGCCAGGACGGCTTCCGCGACGGCTGCCGGGTGCCGATCCCGTGGACCCGCGCGGGATCCTCGTACGGCTTCGGCAGCGGCGGCAGCTGGCTTCCCCAGCCGTCGAGCTGGGGGGAGCTGAGCGTCGAGGCGCAGACCGGAGTGCCGGGCTCGACCCTGGAGCTGTACCGCGCCGCGCTCGCCGCCCGCCGGGACCATCCCTCGCTCGGCGCGGGCGACGCGGTGGAGTGGCTGCGCGCCGCCGAGGGCGTCCTCGCCTTCCGGCGCGGGGAGTTCGTGTGCGTCGCCAACACCACGGGGGAGGCGGTGACCACCCCGGCGTACGGCCGGGTCCTGCTCACCAGCGGTGAGGTGACCGAGGCCGACGGCGAGGCGAAGGTGCCGGCCGACACCACGGTGTGGTTCACGACGGCCTGACGGCCCCTCGAAAACTTCTCGCATCAACTTCACCCGGCCCGCTGCCTTTTCAGGCAGCGGGCCTTTAACATCTGCGTCACCCGCAAGTCGGCTGGAATTTTTCAGCAAGAACCTTCAACGATGAAGGACCCCACATGGCACGCAGAACCCTCCTCGGGGCGCTGGCCCTCACGGCCGCCCTTGTCATGAACCCGACTATCGCACACGCCTCCCCGCCCGGCACCAAGGACGTCACCGCCGTCCTGTTCGAGTGGAAGTACGCCTCGGTCGCCAAGGAGTGCACCCACACCCTCGGTCCGGCCGGCTATGGCTACGTCCAGGTCTCCCCGCCCGCCGAGCACATCCAGGGCTCGCAGTGGTGGACGTCGTACCAGCCGGTGAGCTACCGGATCGCCGGACGTCTGGGCGACCGCGCGGCCTTCCAGAACATGCTGAACACCTGCCACGCGGCCGGCGTGAAAGTCGTGGTGGACACGGTCGTCAACCACATGTCGGCGGGCTCCGGCACCGGCACCGGCGGCTCGTCGTACACGAAGTACGACTACCCGGGCCTGTACTCGGTCCACGACTTCGACGACTGCACCGCCCAGGTCAGCAACTACGCCGACCGCTGGAACGTCCAGCACTGCGAACTCGTCGGCCTGGCCGACCTGGACACCGGCGAGGAGTACGTCCGCAAGACCATCGCCGGCTACCTGAACGACCTGCTCTCCCTCGGCGTCGACGGCTTCCGCATCGACGCGGCCAAGCACATCCCGGCGGACGACCTGGCCGACATCAAGTCCCGCCTGACGAACCCTTCCGCCTACTGGAAGCAGGAGGTCATCTACGGCGCCGGCGAGGCGGTCCAGCCGTCCGAGTACACCGGCAACGGGGACGTCCAGGAGTTCCGCTACGCCTACGACCTCAAGCGCGTCTTCACCAACGAGAAGCTCGCCTACCTGAAGAACTACGGCGAGGGCTGGGGCTACCTCGGCAGTTCGGTCGCCGGCGTCTTCGTCGACAACCACGACACCGAACGCAATGGCTCCACCCTGAACTACAAGGACGGAGCCGATTACACCCTCGCCAACGTCTTCATGCTGGCCTGGCCCTACGGAGCCCCGGACATCAACTCGGGCTACGAGTGGACGGACGCCGACGCCGGTCCGCCGAACGGCGGCACGGTGAACGCCTGCTGGCAGGACGGCTGGAAGTGCCAGCACGCCTGGCCGGAGATCAAGTCGATGGTCGCCTTCCGCAACGCGGCCCGGGGGCAGGGCGTCACCGACTGGTGGGACGACGGCGACAACGCGATCGCCTTCGGGCGGGGCGGCAAGGGTTTTGTGGCGATCAACCACGAGTCCTCGCCCCTCAGCCGGACCTACCGGACCTCGCTGCCGGCGGGCACGTACTGCAACGTCCAGAACAACACGGCGGTCACCGTCGACTCCGGCGGGTGGTTCACCGCCACCCTCGGCTCGAACACGGCGCTGGCGATATACGCCGGCAAGTCGAGCTGCTGAACCTCGCCCGACCGGAGCAACCGCGCGTGCGCGGTACCCGCTCCGGTCCGAGGCTTGCTCCATGAGCATCCGTCCCTGGGTCGTCGTCGAGGCACCGGACGGCCGGGGTCTACGCCGGGTCACCGTCGGCAGCGACACTGTCGGCGGTGTCTGGTCGCTGCGCGAACTGCGGAGACTGCTGGCCCGCCTCGGACACCCCGAC
This sequence comes from Streptomyces sp. NPDC001544, assembly GCF_042894285.1. NCBI lineage: Bacteria > Bacillati > Actinomycetota > Actinomycetes > Kitasatosporales > Streptomycetaceae > Streptomyces > Streptomyces sp. NPDC001544. The sequence continues at coordinate 776,870 of NZ_JBIAVN010000001.1, forward strand.
GTGGACGTGGACGACCCGGCGTACGTGTACTGGCGCGGCGGGGGCAGCGACACGTGGCCCGACCGGACCTGGAGAAGGCGGACGGCCGGCGTCCTGATGGTGACGGGGCTGTTCGCCTCCGCGGCCCTCAACGTGTCGATCGGACGGCCGGACGTCTTCGGCGCCCTGACCTTCGCGCAACGGGTGACCGGAGCCGTGTTCGTCCTGTCCGGTCTGGTGCAGATCGCGGCAGCGGCGGCGGCACTCGATCACTGGGGAAAACGGAGGTCCAGAATATCCGGCGCGGTCTCCCTGCTCGGCGTTCTCATAGCGCTGGCCACCGACAGTCTCCTCATACTCATGTGGCTGGACGAGAGGGAATACACGCGCTACATGCTGGCGTTCATGCCTCTCTGGTGCTGGTCGGTGTGGGCACTGTGCCTGTTGCTCCGGGAAAGGCCCTGGGCGGGAGTTCCGCATCCCAGGAAATTCGCGGCCGGAGTGGCCGTATCGGCTCTCTTCACTGCTTTGAGCCTGACGTACTCGACCATGTACGCCCCCACAGTAGCCCCCTTGCATTTCACTCTCGACGCGGAATTCGGCACGGCGCGTGCGGATCCCCGGCATCCCTTCCTCCAGGTGCCGCTGAAGCTTTCCGTGAAGAACACCGGAGCGTATTCGGTCTACATCGTCATCGATGACTTCTCGGTCTACGGCAGGACTGCGACATACTCCGAGAAGGGGGACACATCGGCGGATGAATGGGAGAGGAGTGTCGACCGCCAGAAGAACGCCGAGGATTCGGAAACGAATGTTGACCAGCTATCCTATACCGCCCTCAGCAGAGGGCGTTTCTATGAGCCCGGGCAAGTACTCGAAAGCGGACAGGAGGACACTCAGGAGCATGTTCTCCAGGTTCCCAGAAGCGCACCGTACGACCTGCTGAGCGTCGACCTCCAGCTCACCTTCATGAGGAAGGACCGAGGGCGGATCGAGGTGAGCGAGTTCGAAAAAAAGCACCCGTCCTGGGACGTAGGGAAGTTCCACTGCCTGATGGATTGGTGCCGGGATCGCCTCTTGTACCTCGGCAGGGTGCACCACAACAACAACCTGGTCAACGTGACACACGGTCCTCGCTATGTATTGGCGGGCTGGGGTCCCAGTGCTCCTCTGAAATACTCTATTTCTTCATATCACTTCGAGAGTCCGGGACGGCCTTCTTCTGCGGAGGAGAAGAGAGAGGTCGAAAGATTCGGCCTGTCCACGGTCCACACCAGCACGGAGGTGTCCCTGGCGGAACTGACGCGCTCTATTTCTGCTCCTCGGCCATCTTGACCCAGGTACCCGAATCGATCCCATCCTGGTCGAGCTGCGAAGCGGCCCGTAGGCAGTGCAGTGCCGATCTGCCGACGGCGGTGAAAAGCTGACTTGCCGGCACCGAGTCGGCGAGCTTGGGGACGAGTCGTTTGATGGCCATCGGAGCGTCGGCGATCTGCTCGTTCCGCAACTGGGTGAAGACTTCAAGGGATTCGTTCCCTTTTTGTTCGGTTTTCCAGAAGTCGTTGACGCCCTCCGTGTTCCACGTACCAGGGAGAACGCTCTCCAAGTCTTTGGCCAGTGTGCCCTCCGAGGTGGTCTCGAAAATGGCGTTGGTGCAGGCCTCGGCCGCCTTGCCCAGCTTTTCGGACGGCAGGGGCTGAGCGGACAGGTACTTCGCCAGCCCCTGCTCCAATTGGGTGAGCTGCTTCTGCAATTCCTGTCGCGCTTTCTCCTGTTCCTCGTCCGATGCCCCGGGATCGTCGGATCCGTCCAGCGACGAACTCGCGTCGCTCGCCGTCTGGGCCAGGGATCTCCGGTCTCCGTCGTCGGACGAGTGCCGGTCGTTGATCGCGTCCAGGAGAGTCGCCAGTTGCAGCACGGCCGGTCCTGGTCCGGCGTCCTGCCCGGTGCGTTGCGAGCTCTGTTCCATGGAGGGCCCCTTTTTCGCCTCGTTCTGCGCGGATCGGGCCAGGTTCTTCGCGATCGTGTTCGCGGCGTGCGCCTCTGCGGGCGGTGTCTTGGGGTCGCCGATCATGCGATAGGCGTTCGCCGACATCTGAGCGGCATAGAAATACGTGCGCCGCATTTCGGGTCGTATCCTCGGGCTGTCCGCCGCGTCCAGGGTGGTGGCCACCTGTTGTACGAGCTGGGTCAACCGCGCCCGCACCGCGGGCGGCGTCCCCGGATCGCTGATCAACGCCAGGGCGGAACTCACCGACCGTGCGCTCTGGATGACCGCGTCGCGGTCCTGGGGCGGAGTCCCCGGGGCGTCCACCGCGTGCAGGGTGGCGGTCAGTTGCTCGACGCTCGGCGCCAGTTCCCCCGGGACTTCCGCCTTCTTCTGCTCCAGGTCCTTCGTTGTCTCGTCAAGCTCTTCCTTCTGTTGCTTCGGAGCCTGGGGGGCCGGTGTGTCGTTTTCGGGGGGAGTGGGCGACTCGCCATCTCCCGGTGTACTGCCCGGACTCGGCGTATCGTCCGGGTTCGGTGACCCGGGCGTGTCGTCCGGGTTCGGTGACCCGGGCGTGTCGTCCGGGGAAGGCGGTGTCGCCGGCGGCGACTGATCTGGTGGTGAGTCGCCAGGCGTCGCCGGCCCGGGTGAAGGTTCCGACGAAGACCCAGGTGAGGGAGGTGCCGACGCCACCGTGGTCGTGGGCAGCGCGAGTACCACGGCGGTCACGGCGGATACGCCGGTCAGGTGCAGGATGTGTCGCCGGGGGAGTCTGGCCATGGTGCGTCCTGGTGCGGGCGGAAGTCGCCGAGGGCGGTCCTTCGTTCATTACGGGCCGACATGCGTCACATAAGCCACTTTTAACCCGTTCGGCGCATCCTGCAACCCGAGTGAAAACTCTTTCTGTTGCTTTCAGGTCTCTTGCTGTAAGTCTTTCGTCAGCGGTACGGTCACGCGGTCGCCCGGTGAGCAGCCGCGTCCACGGCGTCGGGGCCGGGCCCAAGAGAGCCGTAATCGCAAGGAGTTACCGCCTGTGATACCGAGATGGCCGGCGCCCCGGCGGTGCCGTACGCGCACAGCGAGACGAGCCGCGGCGGTCACCGCCGCCGCCCTCGCGGCCGCCCTGCTCCAGCCGCCGGCGGCTCACGCCGCCGGCCCGCCGCCACCGCCCTCCGACGCGGTCCTCGCCACCCAGCCCGCCCGGCACGACGACACGCGTGAGCAGTTCTACTTCGTCATGCCGGATCGTTTCGCCAACGGGGACGCGTCCAACGACAGGGGCGGCCTGACCGGCTCACGCCTCAGCACCGGTTACGACCCCACCGACAAGGGCTTCTACCAGGGCGGCGACCTCAAGGGCCTGACCAAGCGGCTCGACTACATCAAGGGGCTCGGCACCACGGCCATCTGGATGGCGCCGATCTTCAAGAACCGTCCCGTGCAGGGCACGGGCAGCAACGCCTCCGCCGGCTACCACGGCTACTGGATCACCGACTTCACCAAGGTGGACCCGCACTTCGGCACCGACAAGGACCTGCGGACCCTCATCTCCAAGGCGCACGCCAAGGGCATGAAGGTCTTCTTCGACGTCATCACCAACCACACCGCCGACGTCGTCGACTATGCGGAGAAGTCGTACGACTACCTGTCCAAGGGTGCCTTTCCGTATCTGACGAAGGACGGGCGGCCGTTCGACGACGCCGACTACGCGGACGGCCGCAGGAGGTTCCCGGCCGTGGACGCCGGCTCCTTCCCGCGCAACCCGCGGGTCACCGATGACAGCAAGGTCCCGGCCTGGCTCAACGATCCGACGATGTACCACAACCGGGGCGACTCCACCTACGCCGGCGAGTCCGCCACCTACGGCGACTTCTCCGGCCTCGACGACCTGTGGACCGAGCGTCCCGAGGTCGTCCACGGCATGGAGAAGATCTACCAGCGGTGGGTGAAGGACTTCGGCATCGACGGATTCCGGATCGACACCGTCAAACACGTGAACATGGAGTTCTGGACCCGGTGGGCGACGGCGCTCGACAGGTACGCCGCCGCACACGGCCGGAAGAACTTCTTCATGTTCGGCGAGGTCTACTCCGCCGACACCTCGGTCACGTCGCCGTACGTCACCCAGGGGCGCCTCGACGCCACGCTCGACTTCCCCTTCCAGGACGCGGCCCGCTCCTACGCCTCCCAGGGCGGCAGCGCCCGGAAGCTGGCGTCGGTCTTCGGCGACGACTACAAGTACACGACCGACAAGGCCAACGCCTATGAGCAGGTCACCTTCCTCGGCAACCACGACATGGGGCGCATCGGGTACTTCCTGCACCAGGACAACCCCAAGGCGTCCGACGCCGAACTGCTGGCCAAGGACAAGCTGGCCAACGAGCTGATGTTCCTCAGCCGCGGCAACCCGGTCGTCTACTACGGCGACGAGCAGGGCTTCACCGGCTCCGGCGGCGACAAGGACGCCCGCCAGACCATGTTCGCCTCCAAGGTCGCCGACTACCTCGACGACGACGAGATCGGCACCGACCGCACCCACGCCAGCGACTCCTACGACACCGGCGCCCCGCTCTACCGGGAGATCGCCGCCCTCTCCAGGCTGCGCAAGGCCGACCCGGCGCTGACGGACGGGGTCCAGACCGAACGGTACGCGGCCGACGGCGCCGGGATCTACGCCTTCACCCGTACGGACGCGCGGACGGGCCAGGAGTATGTCGTCGCCCTCAACAACGCGGGCGAGGCGAGGACGGCCACCTTCCCGACCGGCTCGGCCGACATGTCGTACCGGGGCGTGTACGGGGCGAAGGACACCCTGGAGTCCGACGGCGACCACAGGCTCACCGTCACCGTCCCCGCCGGTTCGGCCGTCGTCTACAAGGCCGCCGGCCCCCTCGCCGAGCCCGCCGCCAAGCCCGCCATCACCCTCAGGGCCCCGGACACCGGTGCCACGGGCACCGTCGAGCTCTCCGCCGACGTCACCGGGGGGCAGCTCGACCGCGTCGTCTTCGCCGCCCAGGTCGGAAACGGCCGGTGGCGCACCCTCGGCTCCGCCGACCACGCCCCGTACAAGGTCACCCAGACCATCGAGAAGGACGTACCCGCCGGGACCGCCCTGCGCTACAAGGCGGTCGTCGTCGACTCCGCCGGGCACACCGCGAGCGCCACCGCCGGCAGCACCACCGGCACCCCGCCCCCGTCCGAGGTCCCCACGGCCTCCCCCCGCGACTACGCGATCGTCCACTACAAGCGCACCGACGGCGACTACGGCGACTGGGGTCTGTACGCCTGGGGCGACATCGCCGACGGCGAGTCCACCACCTGGCCCGCCGGCCACCCCTTCACCGGCCGGGACGCCTACGGCGCCTTCGCCTACGTCAGGCTCAAGCCCGGCGCCTCGAACGTCGGCTTCCTGATCGTCGACAAGGACGGCGACAAGGACGTCTCCGCCGACCGGTCCATCGACGTCACCAGAACGGGTGAGGTGTGGGTCGAGCAGGGGAAGACGGACGTACTGACCGAGAGGCCGGACCACCCGGCCCAGGACAGGACCAAGGCGGTCGTCCACTACCACCGCGCCGACGGGAACTACGACGGCTGGGGCCTGCACGTCTGGACGGGTGCCGCGCACCCCACCGACTGGTCGAACCCGCTGAAGCCGGTGAAGACCGACACCTATGGCGCGGTCTTCGAGGTACCGCTCACCGAGGGTGCCACCAGCCTCAGTTACATCATCCACAAGGGCGACGACAAGGATCTCCCGGCCGACCAGTCCCTGGACCTCAAGGCGAACGGCTACGAGGTGTGGCTGTTGAACGGTCAGGAGAAGTACCTGCTGCCGCAGCCCTCCGGCAGTGCCGCCGCCCTCGACCTGACCACCTCCAAGGCGGTCTGGATCGACCGGGACACCGTTGCCTGGAACGGCGTCGACGGCGCCGCCTCCACCCAGTTGCTGTACTCCCGGGACGGCTCGATCACCGTCAAGGACGGAACCCTGACCAGCGACGACGAACGCTGGCTGCGGCTGTCGAAGACCACGCTCACCGATGCGCAGAAGGCGCGGTTCCCGCACCTGAAGGACTACACGGCCTGGTCCGTCGACCCGCGCGACCGGGGCCGGGTGCGCGAGGCGCTCGGCGGGCAGCTCGTGGCCTCGCAACGCGCCGCAGGCGGTGCCGTCCTTGCCGCGACCGGCGTGCAGATCGCGGGCGTGCTCGACGACCTGTACCCGGGCGCGACCAAGGCGGAGCTCGGGCCGGTGTTCCGTGACGGGAGGCCGACCCTCGCCGTCTGGGCGCCCACCGCGCAGAAGGTGTCGCTGGACCTCGACGGCACCACCGTGAGGATGCACCGCGACGCGGCCACCGGCGTCTGGTCCGTCACCGGCCCGGCGTCCTGGAAGGGCAAGCCCTACCGGTACGTCGTCAAGGTCTGGGCGTCCAGCGTCCGCAGGATGGTCACCAACGAGGTCACCGACCCGTACTCGGTCGCCCTCACCGCGGACTCCCGGCGCAGCCTGGTCGTCGACCTGGACGACAAGTCCCTGGCCCCGAGCGGCTGGTCGGCCCTGCGCAAGCCCAAGGCCGTACCGCTGAAGGACGCGCAGATCCAGGAACTGCACATCCGGGACTTCTCGGTCGCCGACAGGACCGTCCCGGCGAAGGACCAGGGCACCTACCTAGCGTTCACCGACAAGGACAGCGACGGTTCGAGGCACCTGCGCGCGCTCGCGAAGTCGGGAATTTCGTACGTCCACCTGCTGCCCGCCTTCGACATCGCCACCATCCCCGAGAGGAAGGCCGACCAGGCGACCCCGGACTGCGACCTGGCCTCCTACCCGGCCGACTCCGACAGACAGCAGGAGTGCGTCGCCGCAACCGCCGCGAAGGACGCCTACAACTGGGGCTACGACCCCTACCACTACACGGTCCCCGAAGGCTCGTACGCCACCGCCCCGGACGGCACCGCCCGCACGGTCCAGTTCCGCAGGATGGTGCAAGCGCTCAACCAGGACGGCCTCAGGGTCGTCATGGACGTCGTCTACAACCACACGGCGGCGAGCGGCCAGGCGGACAGCAGCGTGCTCGACAGGATCGTGCCCGGCTACTACCAGCGCCTGCTCGCCGACGGCTCGGTGGCCACCAGCACCTGCTGTGCGAACACCGCGCCGGAGAACGCGATGATGGGCAAGCTGGTGGTGGACTCGATCGTCACCTGGGCCAAGCAGTACAAGGTCGACGGGTTCCGCTTCGACCTGATGGGCCACCACCCGAAGGCCAACATCCTCGCCGTCCGCAAGGCCCTCGACGCGCTGACCGTCGACAAGGACGGCGTCGACGGCAAGAAGATCATCCTGTACGGCGAGGGCTGGAATTTCGGCGAGGTCGCCGACGATGCCCGGTTCGTGCAGGCCACGCAGCAGAACATGGCCGGCACCGGTGTCGCGACCTTCTCCGACCGCGCCCGTGACGCGGTGCGGGGCGGCAGCCCCTTCGACTCCGACCCCGGCGTCCAGGGCTTCGCGACCGGGCTGTACACCGACCCCAACTCATCGGCCGCGAACGGCACTCCGGAGGAGCAGAAGGCTCGCCTCCTGCACTACCAGGACCTGATCAAGGTGGGCCTGACCGGCAACCTCGCCGCCTACCGCTTCACGGACTCCGGGGGCAGGCAGGTCACCGGCGCGGAGATCGACTACAACGGAGCGCCCGCCGGGTACGCCAAGGCCCCGGGCGACGCGCTCGCCTATGTCGACGCGCACGACAACGAGCCGCTGTTCGACGCCCTCACCTACAAGCTCCCCAAGGACACCTCCGCGTCCGACCGGGCCCGTATGCAGGTGCTGGCGATGGCCACCGCCACCCTCTCGCAGGGCCCGGCGCTCTCCCAGGCCGGCACCGACCTGCTGCGCTCGAAGTCGCTGGACCGCAACTCCTTCGACAGCGGCGACTGGTTCAACGCCGTCCACTGGAACTGCGCGGACGGCAACGGCTTCGGCCGGGGCCTGCCCATGGCGGCCGACAACCGGTCGAAGTGGCCCTACGCCAAACCCCTGTTGAGCACGGTGAAGGTCGGCTGCCCGCAGATCGAGGGCGCCTTTGCCGCGTACCGCGACCTGCTGCGGATCCGTACGACGGAACGGGCCTTCTCCCTCGGCACGGCCGACCGGGTGCAGTCCCGGCTGTCCTTCCCGCTGTCCGGCAGCCACGAGACGCCCGGGGTGATCACCATGCGGCTCGGGGACCTCGTCGTGGTGTTCAACGCGACGCCGGGGAAACAGGAGCAGCGCATCACCGCGCTCGCCGGGCAGCACTACCGCCTGCATCCCGTACAGGCCTCGGGCGCGGACCCTATCGTCAAGTCGGCGGTCTACGCGGCGGAATCGGGCACGTTCGCCGTTCCGGGTCGTACCGTGGCCGTCTTCACCCGGAGCTGAGGGACCCGCACTAGCGTGGGCGGGGCGGACCGCGTTCGGCGGGGTCCGCCCCCGACCTAGGGCCCGGGAGAGATGGACGGCAGCGGCAGGTACACCGGCACCACGGTGCTGGTCGTCGACGACGTGGCGGCCAGCCGGTACGCCATGGGCGCGGTGCTGCGCCGGGCCGGTCACCGGGTCGTGCCGGTGGCCAGCGCGGGCGAGGCCCTGGTGGAACTCGACGTACGGCTGCGCGAGGGCGCCCTGCCCGACGTGGCCCTGGTCGACGTCGGGCTGCCCGACATGACCGGCTACGAGCTGTGCCGCCGGGTCAAGGCGCAGCCGCCCATGGCCGCGCTGCCCGTGGTCCACTTCTCCGCCGCCGCGCTGGCCCCCGGCGACCGCTGCCGCGGGCTGAACGCCGGCGGGGACGCCTATCTGACGATGCCGGCCGAACCGGAGGAGATCCAGGCCGTCGTCCGGGCCGCGGTGCGCGGGGCCCGCCGGCACACCGGCGCCGAGTCGCTGGTGCGCCGGATGACACTGCTGTCCGAGGCCACCGTCGCCGTGCAGGCGGCGCGCTGCGCACGGGAACTGGCCGAGGCGGCGGCCGAGGGCGCGGCCCGGCTGACCGGTACCCCGGCGGTGGCCTTCGTGGTCGGCTCCGACGGCGAGCTGTACCGGGGGACGTCCCGCGACCGCAGCGTCCTGGCCCTGCCCGACGCGACCGCGCACACGGCCGTGGCCCGGCTGGTGACCCGGCTCGCCGAGGGGCGGACCGGGACGCACACCACCGTCGTGCCCGCGCCGCTGTGGCCGGCCGGGTTCTTCCGGCCCGGCGCCGAGGACGACGCCCGGCTCGTGGTGGCCCAGACCCGTTCGAACCGGACGCCGGTCTGCCTCGCCACACCGGTGTCCCGCGCGCCCGGCGCCGACCCGGCGGACGAGGCACTGCTCGCCCGGCTCGCGCAGAACGCCGCCCTGGCCGCCGAGCCGCTGCTGATGTACCAGGTGGAGCGCCATGTCGCGCTCACCCTGCAGCGCAGCTTCCTGCCCCCGCCGGAGAAACTGCGGCTGCCCGGCCTCGAGATCGTCGTCCGCTATGTGCCCGCTTCCCGGCAGACCGAGATCGGCGGGGACTTCTACGCCGCGCTGCGCACCGACGCCGGGGTGCTCACCGCGGTCGGGGACGTCGCCGGGCACTCGCTGGAGGCGGCCACCGTCATGGTGGAGATCCGGCACGCGCTGCGCGCCTATTGCGTCGAGGACAGCGACCCGCGCCTGCTGGCCGCACGGCTCGACCGGATGCTCCAGCACCACCACCCGGACGTCACGGCCACCGTGTGCCTGGTGCTGGTCGACCCGGACAGCGGGCGGGTACGGGTGGCCAACGCGGGTCACATCCCGCCGCTCGTCGTCCGGGACGGGAACCGGGCCGAGTACGTGCGGGCGGCCGGGCCGCTGCTCGGCCTCGGGCTGGAACGGCCGCCGGCCACCGAACTGGTGCTGCGGCCCGCCGACCGGCTGCTGATGGTCACCGACGGTCTGATCGAGACCCGCGGCACGGACCTCGCGGTCTCCCTGGCCCACCTCCGCAAGGCCGCCGCCGGTGCCCCCGCCGGTGTGGGCGCCCTGTGCGACACCCTGCTGGACTGCTTCGGCCACGACCGGGAGGACGACATCGCGATGCTGGCCCTACGGCTGGCGGAGCGGGCGGATTAGGGTGACCTCGTTGTCCTAGAACAGGAGTGCGCACCCATGCCGCAGATCACCGTCGACTACTCCGCCGTGATGGCCCCGGCCTTCGACCGCGCCGGTTTCGCCCACGCCCTGCACACCGCGACGGTCGAGATCGCGGCCGCCAAGCCGGAGGCCTGCAAGTCGCAGTTCCGTCCGAGCGCGTTCACGGCGTTCGGCTACGAGGACCCCGAGGACGAGCAGCACGCCATCGTCCACGTCACGATCGGCCTGCTGGCCGGCCGGACCGAAGAGACCAAGGCGAAACTGACCGAGACCGTCCTCGAACTGCTGCGCGAGCACGTGGCGGACGACGGGTTCGTCCTGCACGCCTCCGCCGAGGTGCGCGAACTCGACGCCTCCTACCGGAAGTTCGAGCGCTGACGGTTCAGGAGCCGAGAGCGGTCAGCCGGGTCACCAGGTCGCTGAAAAGGCCGTCCGCCGGCTCCTCCTTCAGTATGCCGCCCAGGATGGCCGACATCTCCTCGTCGTAGGCGGCGCTCACGGCGGCCAGCGCGGCGAAGTCGTGCACGAGCTGGACCTCCAGCTCGGCGCGCGGGATGCGCCGGCCGTCCAGCCAGATCAGGGCCGTCGACTCGGCGAGCGAGATCCAGGAGCGGATGACCAGTTCCAGCCGCGCGGGCGGCTCGGTGACGCCCAGGTGGACAAGAATCTGGTCATACGCAGCCTGCCGTACGGAGTCGACTAGCGCGTGGGTGGCCGAAACGTGGCTCATCGTGTGGGCTCCGCCCACGGAGGCAGCCGGGCCGCCCCGCATCAGCGCCGAGAAACCGGGCCCGTGCTCGTCGACGAAATCGAAGTAGCGGCGCATCACGCGCAGCAGCCGAGCCCCCAGCGGACCCTCGCGCGGCTCCGCGAACCGGCTCGCCAGATCTTCCGCGGCACGCCTCAACGCCGCTTCGTACAAGCTGAGTTTGCCGGGGAAGTAGTGGTAGACCAGCGGGCGCGAGATGCCCGCCGCCGACGCTATCTCGTCGATGGAGACATCGTCCGGCGAGCGTCGGCTGAACAGTTCGAGGGCGACGCCGATCAGCTGCTGCCGCCGCTCCTCGACGCCCATTCTGCGGCGAACCCCGGTAGTCATGCGAACACCTTACCGATCGAAATCGGCCGTTGTTGTTCACATGTCCAGCGACGAAGGCACCGCGTCAGTGCAGGCCGTTGACCGTGGTGCCGTCCTTCAGGGTGCCCTTCAGCTCCACCCGCGCTCCGCGCTTCGCCCGTACGGCGAGCAGGTTGCCCTCGGTGGTCGCGGTGACTCCGCCGGTCGTACGGATCGACGCGGTGTCCCCACTCCCGGCGGTCAGCAGGTACCAGGCCCCCGCGCCGGACTTCCACAGCACCCCGGCCAGCACATGCGGGTCACGCGGACCGCACGCCGTGACGTCCGTGCCCTTGGCCGCGACCGCCCCGTACCGCGCGCGCGGTGTCTGGAACTGCGCCAGGACCAGCGTGCCGTCGCCGCGCCAGGTCTCGGCCCGGGTGCACACCCAGCTGCCCGTGCCGCTCGCGTCGGGCAGCGGCTGGTCGGCGAAGGACCAGGCGTTGACGCTGCGCACCCCGGCGGAGCGCTGGGCGGCCAGCGAACAGGCGAACGGCGCCCAGGTGCGCAGCGCCTGCGCCCCGGACGCCTCACCGGACTTGCCGGGCCGCCCGGAGGTGAGCCGGGCCGGGACCAGCTCGCCGAGGTCGGTGACCAGGTGGGTGCCGGAGTCGTCGGTCAGCTGCAGCACGTTCCAGGAGGTGCACCCCCCCGACCGCAGGGCCGGGCTGGCCAGCGGTGAGGTGACCCCGTCGGCCAGGTTGAGGTCCATGGCCCCGGCGCCGGGCTTCATCAGATCCCGCTCGGCAGCCTTCTGAACCCAAGGGGCGGTCAGGTAACGGACGTTCTCGTCCGACCGGCTCAGCACGAGCGCGCCGGCCTCGGCCTTGCGTGCCCCGTCGACCCGGGCGAAGTCGAGCGCGGCGCCCGCCGTGCCGTCCTTCGGCTCGGCGTAGCGGGCGATGCGCAGACCGTCGTACAGCAGCACCACGCGGGCGTCGTCGACCGCACCCGCGTACAGCAGTTGGGGCGGGCCGGCCGGGCCGCCGGTCTGGGTGCCGGGGGTCGCCGAGACCTGGACCGTCCCACCGGGACGGGCCCAGACGGCGAGGGCGCGGCGCAGCAGCGCGGTGTCCTTGGTGAGAGAGCCGCGCGCCGGCCACACCGAGAAGTCGGTCCGGGCGGCGGTCCGCCAGGCGGTGGGGGAGACCCGGACCAGCCGTGCCGGGTTCAGAGCGGCCTCGGCCGCCGGGTTGCGCGCGTACGCGGGGGCGGCGGCGCCGTCGGGACCCCAGCCGCCGCCCGGCAGCAGGACCAGCGCGCCGCACACCGCGAGCGCGGCCGCCGCGGCGAGCGCCGCCTTGCCCTGCTGTCTGCGCCGCATCAGGTCGGTGGGCCGGGCCTGCAGCGAGCAGGGGTCGAACTCGGGGGAGGTGAGCAGTGCGTGCCGGGCCGGGATGTCGTCGGCCTCGCGCAGCGCCGCGTCCGGGTCGGCCACGCCGGCCGCGGTCAGCAGCGCGTGTACGTCGGTGTCGGGGAGGTTCTCCAGGCCGCGCAGCACGTACGCGGCGCGGGCCGGTCCGGACAGGGTGGCCAACTGCTGGTCGAGGGCGAGTTCGTCGGCGCCGCCGGAGCGCGGGAAGAGGCGCAGACCCCACACCTGGGGCAGCAGCGGCGGGAGCTGGACACGGGTGGGCCACACCCTGCGCCACTGCGGCGAGCCCGCCTCCAGGGCCGTACGCACCACCTGGAGGCGGACGAAGGCGTACCCCAGGTCACCGTCACGGCCGGTCGACTGGGCGGGGATCACCGACGACGACCTCCGGCCCCGGGGCAGGGCGCGCTGGGTCAGCGCATGCGCGGTCAGGACGCGCCTGCCCCGCCCGGGGCCGGGCGGCAGCACCAGGTAGGCGAGCCGGACCAGCCGGGGGTAGTGCTCGACGAGGGCGGCCTCGGCCTGCTCGACGTCGACGACCGGACCGGCGGCCGGGGAGGAGACGGGTGCGTGTTCCTGGGCTACATCCTGTGACTGCACGTCCGGAAAACGAGTGAGGTAGGGGATGGTCACCCCGCCAACCGGGTGATCGTGCCCCCCGGATCGGGTGGTTCAGTCCCCGGTCTCGACCAGGGCCCGCGCGTAGTTGGCCATCGACCGCTGGTAGCGGGGCAGGTGCGGGGCCAGGGCGCCGAGGACGAGGGACAGGCCCTCGCGGTCCCGGCCGAGGCTGGACAGGCACAGGGCGAGGCAGGCCCGTACCGCGTCGTCCAGTTCGTCCGAGGGGGCGTCCAGTTCGGGCGTGAGCAGCTCGACGCCCTCCTCCGCCCGGCCGATGTTCCGCAGGGAGCTGGACAGCTGGATCTTGGCCCGGCGTCCCTTGTAGCCGCTGGCCTCGCTGAGGCCCAGGGCGAGCGCCTCCCGGTACAGCGGTGCCGCCTTGTCCGAGTGGCCGGTGGAGTCCCAGGCGCAGGCCTGCTCGAACGGGCCGAGCGGGCTGCCCTCGGGCAGCTCCGCGACGAGCTTGTCGATCACGGCGCGGAACTCGGCCGCTCGCTCCTCCGGATACTCGTCGAAGGTCGCCCAGGCGGCGGTCACGCGATCTTCCCAGTCTTGGTTCACCCGCACACCTTCGCACAGACGTGCCAGCGATCACACCGATTTGAGTGCATCGCGCACGGGGCCCGTATCGAAGGGCGGGGCCCCTCGCCGGGGCTCTCTGCGGCATGCTTCTCGCCCGACGGGACCGGAGGAAACAGATGAGGCTCACCCGACCGATGCTCGCCCTGACGGGGGCCGCCGCCGTACTGGTGCTGGCGGGCTGCGGCTCCGGCGACACCAAGGCCGAGGACGCGGTGCCGACCACGGCCACCGGCAGCCTGGAGAGCCTGGCCGCCGAAGTGAAGTGCTCGCCCGACATCCAGACGGACGCCGACGAGCTCCGCCAGGCCATCTGCAAGAACAAGGCCGGCCGGTTCATCCTCGCCACCTTCGCCACCGACCGCGGCCAGCGCGAGTGGATCAACGATGCCAAGGACTACGGCGGTTACTACCTCGTGGGCCGCAAGTGGGTCGCCGTCGGCGACGACGGGGTGGTCAAGGCGCTGCGCAAGAAGCTGGGCGGCGACGTGGAGATCGGCACGAACCACAAGGCGCACGGATCCCACGACAGCTGACGGCAGGTGCGCACACGGCGAAGGCCGGTGGCGGGAGGGACCCGCCACCGGCCTTCTTCACCGGCCCACCTCAGTGGGTCACTGGCACTGCTGACCGCTGTTGATGCAGTTGGCGATCTTGTTCGCCAGGCCGCCGGTCGTGACGCTGATGAAGTCGTCGTGGTCGGTGGCCGCCTTGTGCAGCTGGTCCGGGAAGCCGTCCACCGCGTAGGCGTTCTTCACGACGCCGTTCTGCACGGTCGGCGGGTTGATGTTGTAGACCAGGCGCATCGTCAGCTGCGGGATCGCCTTGAAGCCGTTGCCGCAGGCGCCGCTCGCCGGGTCGGCGAAGGCCACGTGCGTGCGGTGGTTGGCGCTGTCGATGTTCTTGCCGTCCCAGCAGTTCTGGAAGGCGAACGTGCGGACCACCTGGCTGCCCTTCGGGCAGATGGGGTACTGCGTCGTCAGCTGGACCTTGTTCTCGAAGCCGGTGCAGCTCCAGTGCGCGTTGGCGTTCGCCAGGCCGTTGGTGGTGGTCTTGGCGTCACCGGTGATGATGCGCAGGAACTGCGGCATCGCGACGACCTTGCTCTGCGGGTTGCCGACGTACTTGATCTGCGCCTGGACGGGGGTCAGGATCTTGCCGACGTTGCCTTCCTTGCCACCGCCGTCCTTGTTCTGGTCGAAGTCCTGCGTACCGTCCTGGATACGGACCACCGGCCAGTAGTACGACGACAGGTCGTTCTTGTTCTGGCAGCTGGTGCCGCCCTGCAGGAACGTCTGGTTGCTGGAGAAGGCGTTGACCTTCTGGTTGCCGACGTAGTCGTGCAGGTGGTGCGCGCCGTTGGCCACGCCGGGCGCCACGATCACGTTGTCGGTGTTGTGGTTCTTGTTGGCGTTCACACCGCACTTGGTGGTGAAGGTGCCCTTGGAGGCGTTGCCGCCGTTCTGCGGCTTGCCCTGGACGTTCGCGGGGACCTTCGTGATGTCCACGAAGTCGGCTGCCGTCGGGCCGTTGCCGGCCTGGCCGTTGTTGCCCTGCTGCTGGCCGCCCTGCTGCTGGCCGCCCTGCTGCTGACCGCCGTTCTGCTGCTGGCCGCCCTGCTGCTGGCCACCGTTCTGCTGCTGGCCGCCCTGCTGCTGACCGCCGGTGCCGCCGGCAGTGGTCTGGTTGGCGGTCATCGTCGTGCAGGCGGCGAGCTGGGCCAGCGACGTGTCGAACTTGCCGCCGACGCGCTGGACGTCGATCCTGATCCGGTCGATCGTCGCGGCCCGCTTCTCCTTCAGGGGGCCGACGATCGCGTTCTGGACGAAGCTGGCGTCGCCGGCCTGCGCCTGGCGCGTGGAGGCGAGTCTGGCGTAGGCCTCGGTGACCTGCTTGTCGAGGTTCGCCAGCTCCACTGCCACGCCCTTCTGGGCGTTGGCCGGTACGTTCGTCAGCTTCTGGCCCACGTCCGGGCAGGCGATCGTTGCGACCTGCTGCGCGGCGGCCGACTTGACCTGGTTCTGCGCCGAGTCGTTCGACTCATGCGCCGAAGCATAGAAATTCGCCCAGATCAGCCCGCCCCCGCCGAGCGCTAGGGCTGCCGATGCAGCGATGGCCTTGGTAGCCAACGGCGTACGGCGTTTGCGTGTGTTGCGTCCCATGGAACTCCTCTGACTTCCTTGCGGGGCAGCATCGAGGCGCCCGACAGGAGTGAAGCGGCGCCATTCCATACGAGCGCCGCCCCAGAGGTGTTCAGCCGTCTCACGAATTCATCAGAAAATCTCTGCACCGGCTACGCCAACCCACCTCTGACCAGCGGAAGTTGCAGAAAGTGGCGGCCGGTCAGCGATCCCGGTCCAGATACGCCAGCACGGCCAGGACGCGCCGGTTGTCATCGTCCGACACCTCAAGTCCCAGTTTCGTGAAGATGTTGGCGGTGTGTTTGGCGATCGCCCGTTCCGTCACCACGAGCTGCGCGGCGATCGCCGTGTTGGACCGGCCCTGCGCCATCAGCTCCAGCACCTCCCGCTCCCGCGGCGTCAGCCGGCTCATCGGCTGGTCGTCGGCCGCCCGCCGGGACAGGAGCTGCTGGATCACCTGCGGGTCCATCGCCGTGCCGCCCGCCGCCACCCGCCGTACGGCGTCCACGAACTGCTCCGCGTCGAATACCCGGTCCTTGAGCAGATAGCCCACCCCGCCGCTGCCGTCGGCCAGGAGTTCCCGCGCGTAGAGCTGCTCCACGTGCTGCGAGAGGACCAGCACGGGCAGACCCGGCCGGTCCTGGCGGGCCCGCAGCGCGCACTGCAGGCCCTCGTCGGTGTGGGTGGGCGGCAGCCGGACGTCGACCACGGCGACATCCGGCTTCAACTCCGCCAAGGCTCGGGACAGTTCGGGACCGGACTCCACGGCGGCCACGATCTCGAAGTCGTAGGCCTCCAGCAGCCGGACCAGCCCGTCACGCAGCAGGAACAGGTCTTCGGCTAGGACAACGCGCACGGAATCTCCATGGTGACCATGGTGGGGCCGCCCGGGGGAGAGCTGACGGCCAGGACACCGTCGAATGTACCCAGTCGGCGTTCGATCCCCGTGAGCCCGGAACCGGCCCCGGCCACCGCCCCGCCCTTGCCGTTGTCGGTCACCGTGATCCGCAGCATGCCCTCCGCGTGGTGGACGTCGACCCAGATCCGGTCGGCGCCGGAGTGCTTGACCGCGTTGGTGAGCAGCTCGCTCACCGCGAAGTACGCGGCCGACTCGACCGGGGCGTCCGCCCGGCCGGTCAACTCCACGCTCACTTCGGTGGCCAGCGGCAGCCGCAGCGCCAACGCCCGTACGGCGTCGCCGAGTCCGCGCTCGGCCAGCACCGGCGGGTGGATGCCGCGGACCAGGTCGCGCAGCTCGGTGAGGGCTTCGGCGGAGGACTGGCGGGCCTGCGCGAGGAGTTGCCTGGCCTTCTCCGGGTCCTTGTCGAGGAGCATCTCGACGGTGCCCAGATCCATCCCCATGGCGACCAGCCGGGCCTGCGCCCCGTCGTGCAGGTCCCGCTCGATCCGGCGCAGTTCGGCGGCGGAGGTGTCGACGGCGTCCCGCCGGGTCTCCGTCAACACCCGCACCCGCTCGGCCAGTTCGGCCTGGCTGGCGCCGAGTACGGCACGGGTGAGCTTGAAGTGGACGGTCAGCGACCGCGGGGCCAGGGGAGTGAGGAGGAGCAGTGCGGCGGCCAGGGCGCCGGCGCCGAACGCGGAGCCCTGGTCGGTGACGTGCACGAAGCCGTACCAGTACCCGTCGAGCCCGGAGAGCGACCCCCACAGGCCGGCGACCAGGAACCCCTCCAGCGGGTAGAGGAGGAGCAGCCCCGGCAGCAGCGCCGTGACGAACCCCGCCGTCATGTCGACCTGCAGCCACCGCAGGTCCCGCCAGACCGCCGGGTCGCGCAGCATGGCGTAGGTGCGTGTCCAGGGCTTGGCGTCCGCGGGTATCGGCCGGTATGCCGACGGGATGCCGATCCCGCACCACTCGGCCGCGAGTCTGCGCCGCACGTCCGCGAACCTCCGTACGGCGCCCAGGATCGCCGGTGTCGTGAAGAGGCCGATACCGATCGGGATCAGCGCCATCGAGACCAGGGCCAGCGTGAAGCACAGGACCGCGACCGGCAGCACCGACAAGGAGAGGGCGAGACCCCGTACGCCGGCCAGTAAGACCGCCCGCGTGCGTGTCGCGAGCGTGTCGCTCTTCGTGGTGGTGTTCATACCGTCAGTCTCTCCCGGCGGGGGAGCACGGGTCACTGGCCCGAAGCCCCCGGTCAGGGGGTGGGGCCAGGTACACCTCCGGTCGCCGCGAGCACCTTCGCCTCCACTTCCGGGTCGAGGCCCAGCGGCGGACGGTCCGGGCGTTGCGGTGCGGTGCCGCCGATGGACCGCAGCCAGTTCCAGGTGTCGGTCACGGTCTCGGTCACGGGCCGGCAGCGCAGGCCCGCCCCGACGGCGCGCGAGACGTCCGCGCCGTGCATGGCGTCGTGCATGTCGGTGCCCGGTGGCGTCCACACGGGCAACTGGGTCCACGGCTGGATGCCCGCGTCGAGCACCACGCGCGGGTCGGTCCAGCGCAGTTCGGTGCCGGTTCCCGTGCCGGTCACGGTCACGCACGCGTCGAGCAACTCGCCCATGGTGGCGTGGCCCTGCGGGCTCATCAGGTTGTACGGCCCGCTCAGCCCCGACTCCGCCGCGTCGAGGATCCACTCGGCGAGGTCGCGGACGTCGACGTACTGCAGGGGCAGCTCCCGCGGGCCGGGTGCCAGCACGGGCCCGCCCCGCGCGATCCGGGACAGCCACCAGGGCAGCCGGCCGATGTTCTCGTACGGCCCGAGGATCAGCCCCGCCCGTACGAACAGCGAGCGGTCCGCGCCGAAGGCGTCCAGCGCGGCCAGCTCGCCGCCCAGTTTGTCCTGCGGGTACTCGGTCTGCTCGGCGTCGGCCGCGGCGCCCTCGACCAGGGGCGCGTCCTCGGTGTACCCGGCGGGCGGGGCCCACGCGTACACCGAGCAGCTCGACACGTACACGTACCGCTCGGCGCGGCCCCGCAGCAGCCGCGCCGTGTCCCGCACCGCGCGCGGCGCGTGCGACCAGGTGTCGACGACGACGTCCCACTCGCCCTCGGCCAGGGCGGCGAGCCCGTCGGGCGCGGTGCGGTCGCCGCGCAACGCCTTCACCCCGGGGAGGGGATCGTGCCGCCCCCGGTTGAGGACGGTGACGTCCCAGCGCCGCCCGAGCGCCGCCTCCACCACGGCCCGTCCCGCGAACTCCGTACCACCCAGCATCAGAAGCCTCATACCGGTGACTCTGCCCGCCCAGGCCGTGGAACGGAACGGCGCTCTGCCGTCAGCAGATCGTCAACGAGCGGTCGGCGGGGTGTACTTGTAGCCGACCCGGCGCACCGTCTGGATGGTCCCGCGGTGCGCTGCGCCGAGCTTGCGGCGGAGCCGGGCGATGTGCACGTCGACCGTACGGCCATCGCCCACATGGCCGTAGCCCCAGACGGTCGTGACGAGCTGGTCGCGGGTGTGCACCCGGTGCGGGTGTGCCACCAGGTGGGCGAGCAGCTCGAACTCCAGGTAGGTGAGGTCGAGTTCGCGCCCGTCCACGCTGGCGGTCCGCTGTACGGCGTCGATCCGCACCAGCGGGTCGGCGCCGGTGCCGACCGTCGTGCCGGGCTGGTCGGGCACCGCGACGGGCAGGAACGGCGGCTGCTGGTCGGCCGGGACCAGCACCAGGTAGCCGATCATCGGCGGCTGGCCCGGCAGGGTCGGCAGGGTGTGCTGCGGGGCGGGCAGCCAGGTGGCGCCCGGCGGGAGGAACTCCGCGACGTCCACCACCTCGTCCCGGTCGACGGCACGCAGCCGGTGCCGGGAGGCGTGGGACGTCGGGGCGGAGGCGGTGGCGGGGGCGGTGGTGAGGGAACGAGTGGTCGCCATGAGAGGTCAGCTCTTTCGCGCGAGGAAACCGTCGGGGAGGACGTACGTCGTTTCGCGCTGGCCGAAGGCCGGGGTGTACGGCTTTAGAGGGCCCGCGCGTTCACCGCGCGGCAACACACCCGGTCGAAGTCGTGGTGCTGACGGGAAGGCCAGAAGGGCTCGAGGTCATGGCGACCCGTCGCGGTGTACTTCTGGAAGCTGGCCATGTCCTTATTGAAGCAGACCTGCGCCCGTCGCAGGAGCCCTCTCTCACCCCTCGGACCGGCGGACGCACGAAAAGGCGCCCGCCATGACGGCGGGCGCCCCTCGGGTGAGACCGCGGTCAGGCCTGGCCGGCCTTCTCCAGCGCGGTGCAGCAGGTGTCGACGATCAGTCGGGTGACCACGTACGGGTCGACGTTGGCGTTGGGGCGGCGGTCCTCGATGTAGCCCTTGCCGTCCTTCTCGACCTGCCACGGGATGCGGACCGAGGCGCCGCGGTTGGAGACGCCGTAGCTGTACTCGTTCCACGGGGCGGTCTCGTGCAGGCCGGTCAGACGGTCGTCGATGCCGGCGCCGTAGTTCTTGACGTGGTCGAGCGGCTTGGAGCCCTCGCCCAGCGACTCGCACGCGGTGATGATTGCCTCGTAGCCCTCGCGCATCGCCTTCGTGGAGAAGTTGGTGTGCGCGCCGGCGCCGTTCCAGTCGCCCTTGACCGGCTTGGGGTCGAGGGTGGCGGAGATGCCGAAGTCCTCGGCGGTGCGGTAGAGCAGCCAGCGGGCCACCCACAGCTGGTCGGCGACCTCGAGCGGGGAGAGCGGACCGACCTGGAACTCCCACTGGCCCGGCATGACCTCGGCGTTGATGCCGGAGATGCCCAGGCCCGCCTTCAGGCAGTTGTCCAGGTGGGCCTCGACGATCTCACGGCCGAAGATCTCGTCGGCGCCGACACCGCAGTAGTAGCCGCCCTGGGGGGCGGGGAAGCCGCCCTCGGGAAAGCCCAGCGGGCGGGAGCCGTCGAAGAAGGTGTACTCCTGCTCGATACCGAAGATCGGCTCCTGCGCGGCGAACCGCTCGGCGACCTCGGCCAGCGCGGCGCGCGTGTTGGAGGCGTGCGGGGTGAAGTCGATGTTCTGGACCTCGCAGAGCACGAGGATGTCGTCGCCGCCGCGGATGGGGTCCGGGCAGGAGAAGACCGGCTTGAGCACACAGTCCGAGGCGTGGCCCTCGGCCTGGTTGGTGGAGGACCCGTCGAAGCCCCAGATCGGCAGTTCCTGGCCCTTTGCGGAGTCCCCGAGGATCTTCGTCTTGGAACGCAGCTTGGCCGTCGGCTCGGTGCCGTCGATCCAGATGTACTCAGCCTTGAAGCTCACGGGCCACATCCTCCGGGGTGTGTCTGGGCGCGCACGTGCGGGTGCTGCGGCGCTACGGCACTGGGGCGCCGCCGTCGATGCCCGGGCAGCCTGTCAACGGGCGGTTTCCCGGCCATTGCCCGACTGTGAACCCCGTGTTACCTGGTCGTTCTGTGTCCGGACTCACGTTGTGAGCAGGGCCGAACGGGGTACTGCGGGTCACTCCTCACCGCTGACCGCGTCGCGGACCCCGCCGAGGAAGCCCCGGATCGCGGCCAGCTGACGTTCGTCGTAGCCACGCAGCAGTTCCACCGACCGCTCGATCAGCGGCCCGAAGAACGCCCACCCCAGCTCGACGGCGCGCTCGTCCACCTCGACGACGACCTTCCGCCGGTCCCGCTCGCCGCGCACCCGCCGAACCTGCCCCGCCCGCTCCAGCCGGTCCAGCAGCGCCGTGGTCCCCGCCGAGTTGAGCCCCAGTCCCGCGCCGAGCCGCCCGGCGGTCATCTCGTCACCGGCCCGGCGCGCGTCCATGAGGGCGATCAGGGCGCGTACGTCCGTCGGGTGCATGCCGTTGCGGTCGGCGAACCGCGCGCTGTGCAGCCCCAGTTCGACCGTCACCGCGCGCAGCAGGTGGACGATCTCCAGCTCGGGCCCCGGTTCGACGGTCGGCATGCGGAGTCCTCCCAAGGTGCGGCTATCATCTCGTCTCGTTCGGCGAGTATCTCGCCCAACGAGATATTAGGGGGTCCGTATGGCCGGCTTCGACACCGATGCGTTCCGGGTTGCGTACGACAAGGTCATGGCGAAATGGCCGGGGGAGCGGGAGGAGGTGACCGTGGCCACCCCGTTCGGCGAGACACACGTCAACGCCTGCGGCCCGCGCGAGGCGCCCCCGCTGCTCCTCCTGCCGGGCGGCGGTGGCGCGACCTCGGCCTCCTGGTACGCGCAGGCCGCCGACCTGGCCCGCACCCACCGGGTCCTCGCCGCCGACCTGATCGGCTTCCCCGGCCGCAGCGTGCCGGCCACCGACCGTCACCCCCGTACGGTCGCCGACCTGACGGCCTGGCTCGATGCGCTGCTCGACGGCCTCGGCGTGCCGGAGACGGATCTCGGCGCGCATTCGTACGGCGCCTGGATCGCGCTGCACTACGCGCTGCGCGCCCCCGGCCGGGTACGCCGCCTGTTCCTCCTGGACCCGACCCAGTGCTTCGCCGGGTTCAAGGCGGCGTACCTGCTCCACGCCCTGCCGATGCTGCTCGGGCCCTCACCCCGCCGGGCCCGGGCCTTCCTGGAGTGGGAGACCGGGGGAGCGGTCCTGGACCCCGACTGGCTCCGCCTCCAGGAGGCGGCCGCCGGCTTCCCCTCCGTGAGGCCGGTGACCCGACCGCGTCCGGCGCCGGACGACCTGCGCGCTCTGGACATGCCGGTCCTGCTGCTCCTGGCCGAGAGCAGCAGGACACATGACACCTACCAGGTGGCGGACCGGGTCGGCGCGGTGCTGCCGCAGGCGGAGACGGTGGTGCTCGAGGGGGTTTCGCACCATGCACTGCCGCAGGCCGCGCCCGCCGGCCTGGCCGGTCACCTCAGTCGGTTCCTGTCGGCCTGAGCCTCACCCCACCTTCTCGATGACGGCACGGCGGATCAGGAACTTGCCGGGCTCCCGGACCTGTTCGAAGGCCGTGTTGTTCAGCAGCACACAACTGCCGGACACCGAGGTGACCTTCACCGTCGTGGACTTGTTGTTGTCCAGGTTGGTGACCTTCAGCGTGGTCCCCGCCGGGAACTGGTTGCTGGAGGCCGCCGGGGCACCGCCCTCGCCGGAGAGCGTGACGGTGGAGCCCTTGCAGACCTGCTGGCCGGAGGCGCCGGCAGTGCCACTGCCGGCGTTTCCCGCGTCGCCGCCGGCGGCGGCCGTCTGGGAGGGCTGTGCGGACTGCGCGGGCTGGCCGGACTGCGCCGGTTGGGCGGACTGCACCGGCTGCGTCGCCTGGGAGCCCTGAGCCGACTCCCCAACGACGCATCCGGACGCCTTCTGCTGCACCTTGATCTGGTCGATGACCGCCTGGCGGTTGGCGATCCTGGCCTGCGACTGGGCGTCCGGGTTCGCCTTCTGACCGTCGATGAACTTCTGGTTGTTCCCGAGGGCCGTGGCCAGCCCCTGGCAGACGGTCGAGTCCGCTGCCGACGACAGGGTCTTGGCCTGCTGCGGACTCTGCGCGGCGTTCGAGGTGGACGCCATGGCGAAGGCCCCGCCTCCCGCCACCGCCGCGGCGCTGACCAGCAGAGCGATCTTCTTCTTCGTACCGAGCTTTCTCCTACGCGTCATGCGCGCCTCCTGAAGAGGTAGGGGAGCGTACGCCGCTATGTACGAGATACCGAACGAGGTTACTCAGTGGTTGCGCGAGTCTTCTGGGGTGTCCTGCGTCACAGGGACGTCACAGGGGCGGGTCACTTCCTGCGGAGGGCGTCCTGTACGGCCTCGTCCGTGCGGCCCACCACCGCGGTGCCGTCGTCCGCCGTGATGATGGGACGCTGGATGAGCTTCGGGTGCTCGGCGAGCGCGGTGATCCAGCGGTCGCGCGCGGAGTCGTCCCGCGGCCACTCCTTCAGCCCGAGCTCCTTGGCCGCCTCCTCCTGGGTGCGGGTGATGTCCCACGGTTCGAGCCCGAGACGCTCCAGTACGCCCCTGATCTCGTCCTCGCTCGGTACGTCCTCCAGGTAGCGGCGGACGGTGTACTCGGCGCCCTCGGCGTCGAGCAGGCTGATGGCACTGCGGCACTTGGAGCAGGCGGGGTTGATCCAGATTTCCATGGGCTCACCGTAGCCGGGGCCGCCGGGCACGCCGGACAGGCGGGTCCGGCGTCGGTCACCCAGGGGGTGTGTTCGAATTTTCTGGTGCCCCACGACCCCCTTCCGGAGCGGGTGTGACGCAGTGCCAGTTCCGCTGCTCACCTGGGCATTTGATGCCCTCGGCGGACTCCCTGAATGTCAGTGGGGGTCGGTAGACTGGTAGCAGTGTTCGAGGGAATCGCCGGACCCCCGGCGGAGCGCCCCGACCGCGACAGGAGGATGCCCGTGCCCGCTGCCGCACTGAAGCCGAAGCCGAAGTCCGTCCACTCCAGCCCCTCGCCCGTGGCGAAGCGCCCGCTGCCGCCGGGGCGCCCCCGGGAGTGGTACGTCACCCACAACCGCCGTCTCAAGGCCATGCGCCTCGCCATCGCCCTGCTCGACTCCGGCGTCTACGTGCCGAACCAGGCCCGCGACGAGACGATCCGGAGCACGGCGGAGCGCATCGGCATCCACCCGCCGTCGGCCACGACGTGCCACATGGTGCGGGCGCTGATGCGGTACTCGCGCTGAGCTGTAGCGCGGGTGTCCGGGGGCTGCCGCCCCCGGACACCTGCTTCGGCCCGCACGGACCCTCAACCCGACAGCTCCCGCTCCAACGGCGTCCGGAACCGCGGAGTCACCCTGGCGTCACCCAGCCATCCCACCAGCCGTTCCGCCTGTTCCGCCACCGCGGCCTCCGCCTCGCGCGGGACGGCCGGGTCCAGGATCCGCCAGACGATCTCACCGGAGGGCCGCTGAGCCCACCCCCCGACCACCCGCCCGTCCCACCACACGGTGGGCCCCACGTTCCCGCTGCCGTCGAACAGCGGTGGCCGCAACCCGGGCGCGAGGTACCAGTCCCGCTGCTGCCAGCCCATCGCCGTCGGGTCCAGCCCGGGGAGCAGGGCGGCCCAGGGTGCGTCAGGACCGGCGACGGGGCCCGCGTCACCCGGGACGACGTACCCCGGGCCCTCGTCCAGCGACACCTCCTCCGCCCCGATCGCCCGCAGCGCCGCCCGTACGTCCGTCACCCGCCAGCCCGTCCACCACTTCAGGTCGGCCTCGGTGGCCGGACCGCACGCGGCGAGCCAGCGGCGCAGCAGGTCGACGCGGGCCTCGGCGGGGTCCAGTTCAGGGTGTTCGGGAGCCACCGCCCAGCGGAACTGGCTCGACGTCCACGAGCCGAGCGGCCGCCCGCGGACCACCTTGCCCTCCACGCCGAGAAGGCGCAGGAGGCGGCCGGAGACCGTCTGCACCGCCTCGTAGCTCTTGCCCGCCCCGTACACGAACTGCTCCCGCAGCCGCGGCTCGTCCCGGGCCAGTTCCGCCGCCGTGGCCTGCCCGCGGCCGGCCAGCGCGGCCAGTGTCGCCGCCTCGACCTCCGCCAGCCAGGCCGCGTCCGGTCCCCCGCCCTTCGCCATGTCCTTGAGCAGTGTCGCGCGGGTGCGGGCGGCCACGTCCAGTCCCGTCGAGGCGTGCACCACGGCCGCCAGCTCGGTGGGGAACACGAACACCGTGTGCCGCATGCCGTGCATCCGCACCAGCGTGCGGTCCTCGTACAGCGCCCGCTCCGTCTCCGGCACGGTCTTCGCCGCCTCGGCCAGCCGCGCGCCCACCGCCAGGTACACCGTCGCGGGGTCCGTGCCGTGCAGCGCCACCAGTGAGGCGGCGACCTCCTCGGGGCTCCCCGCCCGCTCCGTACCGGCCAGCCGGTGCCGCAGCGCCAGCCGGCCCCGCCGTTCCGCCCCGCCGATGTGCCGTGGCCGTCCGCCGCTCATCCCGACCTCCACCCGCAGTCCGTGTGCCCGTGGAGTCCATCCTCGCCGACCCCACTGACAACGGTCGGGCCGCCGTCGCCGAGGCCCGCCAGCAGGGCGTCCGCGAAGTCCCGGCGGGAGTCCGCGTGGTCCCGGAACCACAGGCCCAACTGGTGCTCGGCGTCCGGGAGTTCGAAGCGGGTGTACTGGGCGTGCGCGGCCAGGGACTCCTGGACGGCCTCCGTCACCTCCGGCGGGATGACCGCGTCCCTGCCCGGTACCGCGAGGACCGCCCGGCCCGCGTAGGCCCCGAATGCCGCCAGCGCGGGGGACCGGCGCCAGCCGTCCGGGGTGCGGATGATCCCGCTGAACCGGCCGTCCCCCTCACCGAAGGGCACGTCCCACGCCTCCGGCGCGTACACCGCCGGGGCGCACAGCCCCAGGGCGACCACCCGGTCCCGGTAGTGCCGGACGAGGTCGGCCACCGTCTGGCCGCTCATGCTGAACCCGACCAGCACCAGCGGCTCCGCCGCGGGCACCCGCGCGTCGATCACCGCGACCGCCTGCTCGAAGCGCCGCCGCAGACTCAAGTCCCGTAGTGATCCGGTGCTGTTGCCGTGCCCCGAGAAGTCGAAGGCGAGTCCGCGGCAGCCCCGGCCGACGAACTCCGCGAGCAGCGGCCGCGACCGTTCCTCGCTGCCGGCGCCCGCGCCGTGCAGCAGCACCACGGCGGCCCGCCCGGGCCCGCCGCCGTGTACCCCGGCGAGCCGTTCTCCGTCGTACGCGTGCGTGAAGGGGGTGAGGGAGTCGAGGGTTAAGGGATCACTCATGGGCTCATTCACTCACGGAAAACGGGGTGCACACCGAGTGATCGCCTCCTTACGCTGGATGCGAACCCACGGAAACGAAAGGCCTGAGATGGGCACCATCGTCATGTCCGGGGCGGTCGTCCTGGTCGTCCTGGGATTCGGAAACCACACCTGGTGGCTCGCCGCGGCCGCCCTCCTCTTCCTCTACGTGCAGTACGGGCGGGAAGGATCCCCGTCCACCGGAGCGGACCCGGCGGGCACACCCGCGTCGTACCAGGCGTACCGCGAACGCCGCGACCGACAGGCCAAGTGGGAGCGCCGCTACCGCCGCGAACGCCCCTTCGAGGCCCGTCGCCAGGAACGCGAGAAGAAGGCCCGTTAGACCCGGCGGGCGCCCCCGGTCACAGGCCGGGGGCGCCCCACACCGGGAACCAGCGGTTCAGGTCCTGCTCGATGCGCAGGTCGTTCGCGAGGGCCGCCTTCACCCGCAGCTCCAGCGGGTTGTCGCGGCGCTGGACCGTGCCGGGCAGCGGGGCGAACGGGTAGAAGGTGCCCCTCTTGTACAGGTACACCAGCGCCAGCCGGCGTCCCGAGTCGTCCTGGAAGTCCGCCAGGGAGCACAGCAGCTGGGGGCCGAAGCCGTTGACCTCCATGGAGCTGTTCACCGCGTGCAGGTCGTTGACCAGCTGGGGCAGCTGGTCGGGGCTGCGCCGGGACACCAGCCAGGAGTAGCCGTAGTCGTCCTGGCGCAGCTCCACCGGAGGCCCGGTGCGGTCCGTGTCCGCGTCGAGGAGTGCCTGGACCTCCCGGTGCGTCTGCTCGAAGGCCGCGCCCTCGACCGTCGCGAAGCACACCGCGCCGTCCCCGGTCGGCGTGAACCCGGCCGCCGCCTCGAGGGTCACGGCCGCCGAGGGCAGCGCGAACAACTGGTCGAGGTCGGGCGCGACGGGCTTCGTACGGCCGAGGAGGATGTCCAGGAGTCCCATGCTCAGCCCGCCCTGCCCGGCTGCGCCGCCTCGCCGAGTTCGCCGGAGATCCGGGCCAGTTGCTCCAGCCGCTGCTCCAGGCTGGGGTGGGTGGAGAAGAGCCGGGACAGCCCGGGCTCCCTGCCCAGCGCGGGGCTGAAGTAGAAGGCGTTGAAGGCCTGGGCGGTGCGCAGGTCCTCCGTCGGGATACGGGCGATGTCGCCGGACACCTTGGTGAGCGCTGAGGCCAGCGCCGACGGCCGGCCCGTCAGCAGGGCCGCGGCGCGGTCCGCGGCCAGCTCCCGGTAGCGGGACAGGGCCCGGATGAGCAGGAAGCTGATCGCGTACACGGCCGCCGAGACCGCCATGACGGCGGCGAGCACGGCGGCGGTGTTCTGGTCCCTGCGGCCTCCGAACAGCCCCGAGTAGAACGCGAACCGCACGATCAGGCCCGCGATCACACCGAGGAACGAGGCCACCGTGATCACGGCGACGTCCTTGTGCGCCACATGCGACAGCTCGTGCGCGAGTACGCCCTCGAGCTCCGCCGGCTCCAGCCGTCTGAGCAGCCCGGTGGTCACGCAGACCACGGCGTTGTCGGCGTTCCGCCCGGTCGCGAACGCGTTCGGCATGTCCATGTTGGACACGGCCACGACCGGCTTCGGCATGTCCGCGATGGCGCACAGACGGTCGATCACCGCGTGCAGCTCGGGATACTCCTCCCGCTCCACGACCCGCCCGTGCATCGCGAACAGCGCGATCCGGTCGGAGAACCAGTACTGCGCCCCGAGCAGCGCGGCGGCGACCACCACGACCAGCAGCCAGGACTTCAGCAGCACGAGCAACGCGGCGACGAACCCCACGTACAACAACCCGAGCAGGAACAGCGTGACCCCCATGCGGGCGGTCAACCGCCGGTCGCTCCGGAAGCGGCTCTGCATCTTGCATCACCCCGCAGTCAGGCACTCGTCCCGCTGTCCAGTGTGCACCTGCGGATTCCCATGAGGCGGTTCCGAACGGCCCTAGGAGCAGCAAAAGGTCCCCGTGCGGTGCTGTGCGCCGCTCGGGGCGGAGGTCAGCGGTAGGCCCGTATCTGTGCGTAACCGAGCAGGGCGATCACCGCGGCCACACAGCCCAGCACCACGACCGTCGATATCCACGAGGAGCGGCGCGGCCGCACCGGGTCCGGGTCGGCGCGGAACGGCGCCGGGTCCGGCGGGTTCTCCTTCCAGCGGGCGGCGAGCATCCGCGCCCGGGCGGACGGCTCCTTGTGCTCGGCCGAGTTCGCCCACCTGTGATCGAATTCCCGTTCCCAGTCGTCCTGCTCCGTCATCCCCGTTCAACCTCTCTCGTTCCGGCAGGGTCAGGAGGGATGGTCCCCCGATATAGGAGGCCTGGGAAGGGCGGAAGGTTGCACGGGATGCCGGGTGGTCGCCGGGCGGCTAGCATCGAGAGTGAGAGCCGCGATGCGGGCTGTGACCAGCCCTGCTTCTGTATCCAGGCGGCAACCCTACGACCGCGCCGGGATCCCACCCAGCGGCCGCGGCCATCCGTCTCGTGCCCCCGCATACCGCACGAGGGGATGGGAGGAGGTTCACTGATGAAAGCACAACGCGCGAGGCGTCTCTTCGCGGCTTCCGCGATCGGCGTTCTGATGGCCGGCGGCGCCACGATCGGCGCGGCAGGCACGGCCTCTGCAGCCGTCCCGCCCAAGGCCCACACCAACTTCGGCTGCTTCGACTGGGGCTTCAACCGTTGCGGCTTCGGCTTCAACAACGGCTTCGGCTTCGGCAACGGCGGCGTCGTGGTGGTCGTGGTCAACTGAGAGCCGGTACGGCTGCCGTAACGGCGAGGGCCGCTCCCCGCGCAGCGCGGGGAGCGGCCCTCACTTCACGTGCCCGGCGGGATCACACGTCGAAGTAGAGCTCGAACTCGTGCGGGTGCGGACGCAGCTGCAGCGGAGCGATCTCGTTCGCGCGCTTGAAGTCGATCCACGTCTCGATCAGGTCGGACGTGAAGACGTCACCGGCGAGCAGGAACTCGTGGTCGCGCTCGAGGGAGTCGAGGACGGCCGGGAGCGAGGTCGGGACCTGCGCGACGTTCGCGTGCTCCTCGGGAGCCAGCTCGTAGAGGTCCTTGTCGATCGGCTCGGCCGGCTCGATCTTGTTCTTGATGCCGTCCAGGCCCGCGAGCAGCAGTGCCGAGAAGGCCAGGTACGGGTTGCCGGAGGAGTCGGGCGCGCGGAACTCGACGCGCTTGGCCTTCGGGTTCGAGCCGGTGATCGGGATACGCATGGCCGCGGAGCGGTTGCGCTGCGAGTACACCAGGTTGATCGGCGCCTCGAAGCCCGGCACCAGGCGGTGGTAGGAGTTCACCGTCGGGTTGGTGAAGGCCAGCAGCGACGGGGCGTGCTTGAGGATGCCGCCGATGTAGTAGCGGGCGGTGTCCGACAGGCCGGCGTAGCCCTGCTCGTCGTAGAACAGCGGGTCCCCGCCGCTCCACAGCGACTGGTGCACGTGCATGCCCGAGCCGTTGTCGCCGAAGATCGGCTTCGGCATGAAGGTCGCGGTCTTGCCGTTGCGCCAGGCGACGTTCTTCACGATGTACTTGAAGAGCTGGAGGTCGTCGGCGGCGGCGAGCAGCGTGTTGAACTTGTAGTTGATCTCGGCCTGGCCGGCGGTGCCGACCTCGTGGTGCTGGCGCTCGACCTGGAGGCCGGCCTTGCCCAGCTCCAGGGAGATCTCGGCGCGCAGGTCGGCGAAGTGGTCGACCGGCGGGACCGGGAAGTAGCCACCCTTGTAGCGGACCTTGTAACCACGGTTGTCCTCGAGGGCGCCGGTGTTCC
Source organism: Streptomyces sp. NPDC001544 (assembly GCF_042894285.1). Taxonomy (NCBI): domain Bacteria; kingdom Bacillati; phylum Actinomycetota; class Actinomycetes; order Kitasatosporales; family Streptomycetaceae; genus Streptomyces; species Streptomyces sp. NPDC001544. Next base: position 807,189 of record NZ_JBIAVN010000001.1, read on the forward strand.
AGGCACCCGCCTCGGAGTCGATGTGGTAGAAGGACTCGTTCGCGCTGGTCGCGAAGCGGACGGAGTCGAAGACGTAGAACTCGGCCTCGGGGCCGAAGTACGCGGTGTCCGCGATACCGGTGGAGGCGAGGTACGCCTCGGCCTTCTTCGCCACGTTGCGCGGGTCACGGGAGTACTGCTCACCCGTGATCGGGTCGTGGATGAAGAAGTTGATGTTGAGCGTCTTGTCACGGCGGAACGGGTCGACCCGGGCGGTCGACAGGTCCGCGCGCAGCGCCATGTCGGACTCGTGAATGGCCTGGAAACCACGGATCGAGGATCCGTCGAAGGCGAGCTCGTCGTCCGGGTCGAACGCCTCGACGGGCACCGTGAAGTGCTGCATGACGCCCGGCAGGTCGCAGAACCGGACGTCGATGAACTTGACGTCCTCGTCCGCGATGAACTTCTTGGCCTCGTCGGCGTTCTGGAACATCCAACTCCTCCTACTCCCGGCCGTTCCCGTGCCGGGGTGGTAGTTCGTAAGTGCGGCCAGTGCGGTGGCACACGCTGACCTCGACCCTAGGGACGGGTGATTTCTCGGGCGTGACCCATTTGTTTCGCAGAAGTTAACCGGTGCCGGTTCAACCCTAGCCCCGACGCACCCCGCCGTCCCAGGGGCATATGGGGGCGCAGTACCGTGGACGGGTGGAGGACAGACAGGCGAAGGTGGACAACAGGCAGGCCATCGGATCGTGGCTCTCCGGACCGCGCGCGGCCATGGAGGACGCCGGGGCCGACTTCGGGTACCGGGGCGAGCAGCTCGGTCTGCCGGAGGAGGGGCCGGGCTCGATCGCCCGTCCGGGACGGCGGCTGGGAGCGCTGGCGGTCGACTGGGGCATGTGCGTCCTGATCGCATACGGCCTGATCACCCATGGCTACAGTCCGGCCACCAGCAACTGGGCCCTGCTCGTCTTCCTCGTCCTGAGCATCCTGACCGTCGGCACGGTCGGCTTCACCCCCGGCAAGCGTCTCTTCGGCATCCGGGTGGTGGCCGTGGACACCGGCCGCGTCCAGCCGCTGCGCTCCCTGGTCCGCACGATCCTGCTGTGTCTCGCCGTCCCCGCCCTGATCTGGGACCGCGACGGACGCGGACTCCACGACCGGCTGGCCAGGACGGTGGAGGTGCGGATCTAGCGTCGTCGCGCGCAGATCCTGCGTCGTCGCGCCGAAGATCCTGCGTCATCACGACGAAGGGGGGCGCCCGGTTCACACCGGGCGCCCCCCTTTCTCGTACGGAGGGGGTCAGCGGGCCTTCGGGCCGCCGCCGCGCGGCATGCGCATGCCCTTGGGCATCGGACCCTTCGGCAGCGGCATGTTGCTCATCAGGTCGCCCATGGCCCGCAGCCGGTCGTTGGTCGCGGTGACCTGGGGGCCGGACAGGACGCGCGGAAGCTTCAGCATCGTGGTGCGCAGCTTCTTCAGCTCGACCTGGCCGTCGCCCGTGCCGACGATGATGTCGTGCACCGGGACATCCGCGACGACGCGGTTCATCTTCTTCTTCTCGGCGGCCAGCAGGCTCTTCACCCGGTTCGGGTTGCCCTCGGCCACCAGCACGATGCCGGCCTTGCCGACCGCGCGGTGCACCACGTCCTGGCTGCGGTTCATCGCCACCGCGGGGGTGGTGGTCCAGCCCCGGCCGACATTGTCGAGCACGGCCGCGGCGGCGCCCGGCTGACCCTCCATCTGGCCGAAGGCGGCCCGCTCGGCCCGGCGGCCGAACACGATCGCCGTCCCGAGGAAGGCGAGCAGCAGGCCCAGGATGCCCAGGTAGACAGGGTGACCGATCAAGAAGCCGATCGCGAGGAAGACACCGAGGATGCCGATGCCGACGGCTGCGAGTACAAGACCGATCTTGCTGTCGGCCTTGCGGGTCATCTTGTAGGTAAGGGCGATCTGCTTCAGTCGCCCGGCATTCGCAGCGTCTGCTGCGGTTTCCTTCCTCGCCATGCCACGCAGTCTACGTGGCTCCGGGAGCGCCCACGACGGTGGTGTCCCCGCGGTGCGTTCAGGGGGTGCGGTCCAGGGGCTGGTGCGGGGCGAGCGCCTGGTCCAGGAAGTGCTGGGCCTCGACCCTGTCCTTGGCGCGGCGGCGGTCCTCCAGGACCGAGGTCCAGGCGTTGCGGCGGGCGGTGCGCTGGCCGCCGCTCATGAGCAGGGACTCGACGGCACGGAGCGCGTCGGTGAAGGACGGGATGGCGTTGGCGCGAACGGGCGCGGCCTGCATGGTGGAGGTCCCCCTCGGAAAGGCTGCGAGTGCGGGTGTACGTGGCGTGAGTCCAGCGTCACTGTTTGGTGTTACCAGGGTGTGACCGACCGGTCAAACACCAATGAAGCCTCGCTTGAGGGGACCGGAACGGCGACGCGGCCCCGACGGGCGTCCCCATCTGCGGGGACGGTCGGGGCCGCGCGAAATCGGCCGCTACTGGTCAGTAGTAGCTTGTGCGTGAATTCACACAGTCGCCCCTGAATGACGCTGTTCCACGGCCATCCGGTAGAGGCGCCCCGCCCGGTACGAGGAGCGGACCAGCGGACCGGACATCACACCGGAGAAGCCGATCTGCTCGGCCTCCTGCTGCAGCTCCACGAACTCGTGCGGCTTCACCCAGCGCTCCACCGGGTGGTGGCGCACACTCGGACGCAGGTACTGCGTGATGGTGACCAGTTCGCAGCCGGCCTCGTGCAGCTGCTTGAGCGCCTCGCTGACCTCCTCGCGGGTCTCGCCCATGCCGAGGATCAGGTTGGACTTGGTGACCAGGCCGAAGTCGCGGGCCTCGGTGATGACCTTCAGCGAGCGCTCGTAGCGGAAGCCGGGGCGGATCCGCTTGAAGATCCGGGGGACGGTCTCGACGTTGTGCGCGAAGACCTCGGGGCGGGCGGAGAAGACCTCGGCCAGCTGCTCGGGGACCGCGTTGAAGTCGGGGGCCAGGAGCTCCACCTTCGTCCGGCCGCCCTCGCGGTCGGCGGTCTGCGCGTGGATCTGGCGCACGGTCTCCGCGTACAGCCAGGCTCCGCCGTCCTCCAGGTCGTCACGGGCGACGCCGGTGATGGTGGCGTAGTTCAGGTCCATGGTGACCACGGACTCGCCGACCCGGCGCGGCTCGTCGCGGTCCAGCGCCTCGGGCTTGCCGGTGTCGATCTGGCAGAAGTCGCAGCGCCGGGTGCACTGGTCGCCGCCGATGAGGAAGGTCGCCTCGCGGTCCTCCCAGCACTCGTAGATGTTCGGGCAGCCGGCTTCCTGGCAGACCGTGTGCAGGCCCTCGCTCTTGACGAGGTTCTGCATCTTCGTGTATTCGGGACCCATTTTCGCCCGGGTCTTGATCCACTCGGGCTTGCGCTCGATGGGGGTCTGGCTGTTGCGGACCTCCAGGCGCAGCATCTTGCGTCCGTCGGGTGCGACTGCGGACACGACCGGCTCCCTGTAGCTTCGATTCTTTGGCGTACACCAGGGTACGCCCGTGGTAATTCAGCCCCTCCGGCGTTCGAGGAGCGGGGGTGCAGGGGGCGGGGCCCCCTGGGGCGTGGGACGGGGAGGCGCGGCGGGGGCGGCGAAGGCCGGGGCCGCGCCCGTGCGCTACGCCGGAGCCTTCTCGATCTCCCGCGGCTTCAGGTCCGCATGCTCCAGTACGTCCCTCAGGTGCCGCTCGACCACCGGCAGCACCTCCTCGATCGTCACGTCGCGGCCCAGCTCACCGGCGAGGGAGGCGACCCCGGCGTCCCGGATGCCGCACGGGATGATCTTGTCGAACCACTTGTTGTCCGGGTTCACGTTGAACGAGAAGCCGTGCATCGTGACGCCCTTCGCCACCCGGATGCCGATCGCCGCGATCTTGCGGTCCTCGCGCCGCTGGCCGGCGTTGGAGGGCGCGTACTCCGGGCCGTTCAGCCGGGGGTCGAACTCCTCGTCCGTGAGGCGCGGGTCGAAGTCCAGCGAGAGTCCGCCGAGCGCCGGCCGCCGCTCGACCGGGTCGCCGAGGACCCACACCCCGCTGCGGCCCTCGACCCGGGTCGTCTCCAGGCCGAACTCCGCGCAGGTGCGGATCAGCGCCTCCTCCAGGCGCCGGACGTGCGCGACCACGTCGACCGGACGCGGCAGCTTCTGGATCGGGTAGCCCACGAGCTGGCCCGGGCCGTGCCAGGTGATCTTGCCGCCGCGGTCCACGTCGATGACAGGGGTGCCGTCGAGGGGGCGCTCGCTGTCCTCCGTGCGGCGGCCCGCCGTGTAGACCGGGGGGTGTTCGAGGAGCAGTACGGTGTCGGGAACCTCGTCGGCGAACCGCGCCGCGTGCACCCGGCGTTGCTCGTCCCAGGCCACCTGGTAGTCCACGGCCTCGGCACCGAATCCCATGCGGACGAACCGCAACTCACTCACGGCAAGCGCCTCCCTAGAAGCTCGTAAGGCACGAACGCGCCCAAGCCACTGTACGTCCGGCCGTCGTGCGTCAGCCGTGCGGGCAATCCTCACACGATCGGATGAATGCCTGCCGAATTGTGCGATCGGGTGCTTACTCTCCGCTACATTCGCGCCGTTCACGAGGCCATAAGGGCTGCTCACAGGCAATCCGGGCACAAGCGGCCAGGCTGCTTGGGTCCGAAAGGCAGGAGACCGCACCGCAGATGACGGAACGACCCGCGCAGCGCACCCCCAACCGCCAGCTCGCCGCGCTCATCGCAGAAGCGGGGTTCTCCAATGCCGGGCTTGCCCGTCGCGTGGACCAGCTCGGTCTCGAACACGGGCTGGACCTCAGATACGACAAGACATCGGTCACCCGGTGGCTGCGCGGCCAGCAGCCGCGGGGCACCACCCCCGCGTTGATCGCCGAGGTCTTCACCCGGCGTCTCGGCCGCCGCCTGACCGCCCAGGACCTCGGTCTGGACGCCTGCGCGCCCGTCTACGCGGGCCTGGAGTTCGCGGCCGGCCCCGAGGAGGCCGTCGACATCGTCAGTGGGCTGTGGCGCAAGGACTCCGGCAGCCACGCCGAACTGCGCAAGATCGCCTTCACCCCGGCCGGTCTCGTGGTGCCCAGCCGGGACTGGCTGATCGGCAGGCCCGACGACCGGGTGGCCCGCGGTGAACCGCCCGCCCGGGTGCCCGCGCACGGCCGCCCGGTGGTGCCCCGCCCGCGCGGCCAGGCCGAGCGCGGCCCCGGCCAGAAGGTCACCGCCGGCGACATCGCCGCGCTCCGTTCCGTCGGTGAGCTCTTCCGCACCCTCGACGACGCCTACGGCGGCGGCCACGCCCGCCAGGCCCTGGTGCGCTACCTGGAGCACGAGTGCGAGCCGATGCTGCGCGGCACCTACGGGGAGCAGACCGGCCGCCGGCTGTTCGCCGCCGCCGCCGACCTGACCCGGCTCGCGGGCTGGACCTCGTACGACATCGCCGCTCACGGGCTCGCCCAGCGCTACTTCGTACAGGCGCTGCGGCTGGCCCAGGCGGCCGGGGACCGGGCGTACGGCTCCTACGTCCTGGTCACCATGAGCCGCCAGGCCGTCTACCTCGGGCACGGCCGGGAGGCCGTCCAGCTCGCCCGGGTGGCGCAGCAGGGGGTGGGCACCGGGGCGCCTCCCGTGGTGCAGGCGCTGCTGTACGCGGCCGAGGCCCGCGCGCACGGTGTACTGGGCGAGGTGCGGGCGTGCACCGGGGCGCTGGTGCGGGCCGAGCGCGCCCTGGAGGCGGCCCGGCCCGGGGACGAGGTGCCGTACTGGGCGCGCTTCTTCGACGAGGCGCAGCTCGCCGACGAGTTCGGGCACTGCCACCGGGACCTGCAGCAGTTCCGCGCCGCCGCCCAGCACGCGGAGCGCTCCCTGCAACTGCGCGCCCCCACGTACGCCCGCAGCCGCCTGTTCTGCCGGGTCGTTCTCGCCTCCGCGCGCCTCGGCCTGGGCGAACTCGACCAGGCCTGCGCCCTGGGCGCGGAGGCGGCGGGACAGGCGGCGGAGATGCGCTCGGTCCGGGCGGTCGAGTACGTCAGGGACTTCGAACGCCGGCTGGAGCCCTACAAGGACGCGGCACCGGTGAGGGGCTACCGCGACAAGGTCGCGGCCCTCGGGTGAGCCCCTGACCCCGCGGCGGAGCCGCACGTCGACACAGCCCCGGCCCCCGGCTCAGGCCGCCCGGGGCAGCCTCGCCGGCGGGTCCGCGCGGTGCATCGAGCCCGCCGCCCCCAGGTCCGCCAGGACCGCGGCGGCGGCCCGGTGGGCCGAGTGCAGGGCGCCCTGGACGGTACTGGTGTCGCGGTGGTCGCCGCACACGTACAGGCCCGCCATCAGCCGCACCGGCCGCCTCAGGTCGTGCGGCGGGCGCATCGCCGGGACGGCCTCGGTGGTGTGGTGCACGGCCAGGGTCTCCCAGCGGGTGGTCGAGGCACTGTACAACCGGGACAGGTGCATGCGTACCGCGGTGTCCACGCCCTCCGGGGGAGTGCCGAGCACGGTCGAGGAGACCAGCGCCCGGCCCGCGGGTGCCCGGCTCGGGTCGACGTCGCTCATCACCGCGGTGTGCGCGACCGGACCGCCCCGGTCGGCCTCGAGGAGCAGTGAGGCCCCCGTGGTGGGCGGCTCGTCCGTGGTGTGGTGGACCACCGTCACCGGGTGGAAGTCCGGCACGCGCAGCCCGGGCAGCAGCTCGGCCGCGGCGCGCGCGTCGGTCGCCAGCAGGACCGCGCGGCAGCGGAACTCGCCGTGTTCGGCGGTGGCGACGGTGGTGGTGGCGACGGAGGTGGCCCGGACCCCGGTGTGCACGGTGCCGGGCGGCAGGGACCGTGCCAGCAGTTCCGGCAGCACCTCGGCGCCGCCTTCCGGTACGCACAGCCGGCCGCTCGCGAAGGCGCGCAGCGCGAGGTCGGCGCACCGGCTGGAGGTGGTCAGCGCCGGGTCGCACAGCAGGGCGGCGAGCAGGGGGCGCAGGAAGCCGTCGACAGTGCGGGCGGGTACCCCGCGGGCGGCGAGGGCCTGGGCGGCGGGGAGTTCGGGGCGGGCCAGGACGCGTTCGACGGGCGTGCCGGCGATCCGGGCCAGGGACGCCTGCAGCCGGGCCTGGTCGACGGCCCCGCCCACCGGGGCGCCGGACTTCCGCACGGGTGACACGGCGGCCGGGCTCCTGGGGGCGCTTGCCAGGGCGCGTACGGCATGGAGTGCGCCCTTGGCGCTCCCTCCGGCCGGCGGCGTACCCGCGCGCTGCCGGCGGCCGTCCCGGTGCAGCAGCACACCGGGTGCGAAGGGGCGCAGCACCAGGGCGTCGAGCCCGGGTGTCAGGCGTAGCTCCGGATACGACGTGGACAGGAGCTGGCCGATCCGGTCGAGCCGGAAGCCGTCGACCTTCTCCGTCGACATACGGCCGCCCACATAAGGGGCCGCCTCCAGGACCGCGGTCGTCACTCCTGCGCGGATTAGCCGATGAGCCGCCGAGAGACCGGCGATCCCGGCTCCCACGATGACGACGTCCACCTGGTACACGGGCTCAAGCACGAGGCCCCTCCTCGAGGTTGTGCGTCCGGTGCAGGCGTCATGCCCTCAACCGGCTCCAGGGATACCCGAGTTCAGCTCGAGCGTAGGGCCGTGATCGGTCAACGACAGTCGCGCATGAACAGGGCACGGTCGCACGGCGGTCGCATCTGGTCACAAGAGTTCATCAGGCCGCCCGGATCGCGTCCTCGATCCCTGGGAACGCGAAAGTGAACCCCGACTCCAGCAGCCGCTTGGGCACCACCCGTTGGCTGCCCAGCACGTCACCCGCCATCTCGCCCAGCGCCGCCCTGAGCACCGGCGCCGGGACCGCGAACGCGGTCGGCCGGTGCAGCACGCGCCCCATGGCCTCCGTGATCTCCCGGTTGGTCAGCGGCTGCGGGGCGGTGAGGTTGAACGCCCCCGACAGCCCCTCGCCGGCGATGAGATGGCGCAGCGCGGCCACCTCGTCGTGCAGCGCGATGTACGACCAGTACTGCCGCCCGTCGCCCAGCCGGCCGCCCAGCCCCGCCTTGAACAACGGGAACAACCGCCCCCAGGCGCCGCCCCCGCGGGCCACCACCAGCCCGGTCCGCGCGAACACCGTCCGCACCCCGGCCTCCTGGGCGGGCGCGGTGGCCTCCTCCCAGTCCACGCACAGTGACGGCAGGAAACCGTCCCCGGGCGGGGTGTCCTCGTCGGCCACCCGGTCCCCGGTGTCCCCGTAGATGCCGATCGCACTGCCGTTGACCAGGACCCGCGGCGGCTCGTCGAGCGAGGCGACGGCCTGAGCCAGGGCCGCCGTGCCCAGCACCCGGCTCTCCCGGATCCGCCGCTTGTACTCCGGCGTCCAGCGGCGGTCGCCCACCCCCGCGCCGGCCAGGTTGACCACCGCGTCACAGCCGATGAGCCCGGCCGCGTCCACGTACTGTCCCTCCGGGTCCCAGCGGACCTCGCCCTCGCCCCGGGCCGCACGGCGGACCAGCCGCACCACCTCGTGCCCGTCGGCGGTCAGGGACCGCACCAGAGCGCTGCCGATCAGACCGGAGGCGCCGGTCACCGCGATGCGTGAACGTTGCATGGCGCCCATCCTGCCCCGCGCGCCCGTGAAAACCCCGTGAGGATCCCCTCCGCCCCGCCGTAGGGTGACCGGCATGCCGGAACCGTCCATACGCACCGCCAGACCCGAAGACGACGGGGCGCTGACCCAGATCGACGTCACCACCTGGTCGCACCTGCACGCGGTGATGCCCGAGCCGCGGCCCCCGTACCCGCCGTTCTTCAGCGAGCGGCACACCGTCGAGGACACGCTGGTCGCCGAACTCGACGGCCATGTCGCGGGCTACCTCCGCCTCGGCTTCCCCACCCCGCTCGCCTGCAACGCGCACGTACGCCAGATCCAGGGCCTCGCCGTCGCCGAGGAGGCCCGCGGCCGGGGCGTCGCCCGCGCCCTGATCCGCGCCGCCTTCGAGGAGTCCCGCCGGCGCGGCGCCCGCCGCATCACGCTGCGCGTCCTCGGCCACAACACCCCCGCCCGCAAGCTGTACGAGTCCGAGGGCTTCGTCGTCGAGGGCGTGCTGCCGGAGGAGTTCCTGCTGGACGGCGAGTACGTGGACGACGTGTTCATGGGCCGGTCCCTCTGACGCCCCGGCCGACGCCCCCTCGGGTCAGGAGCTGACCAGGCTCCCGACGTCCACCGGCGTCGTCGCCTCGCTGCCGCGGGCGGCGTCGGAGGCCACCTCGTCCGCCGTCAGCACGTAACCGGTCTCGTCGTTCGCGGTGGAACGGGCGAAGACCACGCCGAACACCCGGCCGTCCGTGGTCAGCAGCGGGCCGCCGGAGTTGCCGGGCCGGACCGTCGACCGTATGGAGTAGATCTCCCGGGTGACCGTGCCGTTGCTGTAGATGTTCTGGCCGGTCGCCCTCACCCGGTTCGCCACCGTGGCCGCCTGCAGATTCAGGTCGCCGTCCTGCGGATAGCCCGCGACGACCGCCGAGTCCCCGCGCGAGGCGTTGTCGTCGAAGCGGAGCACGGGGGCGCTGAGACCCGGCACGTACAGCACCGCCACGTCCCGGTCCGGGTCGAAGAGCACCACGCGCGCCTCGTACGACTGCCCGACGCCCCCGATGCGTACGGTCGGGTCGGCGATGCCGGCCACCACATGGGCGTTCGTCATCACGTGCTCCCGCGCGTACACGAACCCGCTGCCCTCGCGCCCCTGGGTGCCGGAGGATCCCTCGATCTTCACCGTGCTCAGCTTGGCGGCTCTGGTGGCGCTGGCCGTGACGCTGTCGCCGGAGGGCTTGGCGACCTCGGCCGTCGACTCGTTCTCGAACGGGTTGAAGACCTGCGGGAAACCCGCCTCCGTGAGGGCGGACGTCGCCCGGGAGAACCAGGTCGGCGTGGTGTCCGGCATCGAGTCCTGCACCGCGCCCAGCAACGCCGAGTCCCGTATCGCCGTCGTCACCATCTGGGACGAGGAGGCGCCCAGCACGCTCGCGGCCACCCACGCCACGATCAGCACGGCGACCGAGTTGGCCGCCGCCCCGCCTATCCCGTCGGCGACCCGCAGCGGCCCCTCGTCCAGTTCCCGCCGCAGCCTGAGGGCCAGCCGCCCGGCCAGCTCGTGTCCCACCACGCCCGGGACCAGCACCGTCAGCACCGCGGCGGTGGTCGCCGCCGGGGTCCCCCGCGTGACGAGGTCCATGATCCACGGCAGCACCCACACCCCCACGACCGCGCCGCCCACGAACCCGGCCAGCGAGACGCAGCCGGCCACCAGCCCACGCCGGTAACCGGACGCCGCGTAGGCCAGGATGACCAGCACCAGCATGAGGTCGAGCAAGTCCACGGAGCCGCCTTTCTCTCGGACCCCCTAGTACGGGTGGGACGGGCCCAGTGATCAGTTGCACGCGTCGGACGCTCCCGGATCCGGCCACGTTGCGTGTACCCGGGGAAACGTCCTGGACCGGGAGGATGGTTCCGCCAGGTGGCACAGCACACATCGCGGGCGGAACGGACGCCTCCGGCATCGGCGGCGCTACGGCCGCGGCGTCCTGCCCGCCCGTGAGCGCAAGATTGGCAATCTGCTGGTCCTCCGCTCTCCGTTTGCTGGGCTGTCTCTCGACAGCGGGTTCCTGGGGTCGTTGCCATCCCGGCGGTCCGGTTCCACGGACCGCCGAACTCGCAAGCCCCGTCCACTGTTCGGAGACACCCTGATGCGTGCCCTGCCCCGTCGTGCCCTGCTCGCCCTCGACATCACAGGCGCTCCCGTAGGCCGCGTGTGGGCGATCCCCGGCGCCCTGGAACAGGTCATCGACAACCTCCTCGCCAACGCCCTGCGCGTCTCCCCGCCCAGCACCACCATCACCCTCCACCGCACCCCCGGTACCCGACTCGACGTCATCGACCAGGGCCCCGGCATGAACGAAGCCGACCGGGCCCGTGCCTTCGACCGCTTCTGGCGCGCCTCCGGCACCCACCACGACGGCACCGGCCTGGGCCTGCCCATCGTCCGCCACCTCGTCGACGCCTCCGGCGGCACCGTCACCCTCCACCCCGCACCCGGCACCGGCCTCGACGCCCGCGTCGAACTGCGCCCCGGCACCGGCCTCGACGCCCGCGTCGAACTGCGCCGCGCCACCGCGTCCCCGCGCGGACCCGGTCCCACGGCCGGCGGTCATCGCTCGTCCGGCGGGCCGAAGAAGATCTCCTTGACCTCGCGCAGAGCGTAGGAGACCAGCACGAACCCGGCGGCCGGGTCGGCCCACCACAGGCCGGCGAGAGAATTCAGCACCAGGCCGAGCAGCACGGCGGCGGCCAGCAGGCCGTCGATCAGGGTGACCCGGCCCTCGGTCTCCAGCACCGGGTTGCCCAGGGCGGCACCGGTGCGTGCCTTGCCGGCGGCGAGCGCGAACATCACCGCGGCCGTCACCGCCGTCCAGCCGATCCCCAAGGAGGAGTGGCGGGGCCGAAAACCACTGGCCAGGACCCAGGTGGACTGCCCCAGCAGGTACACCGCCAGCAGCGCGAAGCCGACCCCGATCAGCTTCAGTGCGCGGCGCCGGCGGTCCTCGCCGCTGCCGGACAGCTCCCAGATCACGACGGTGGAAGCACCGATCTCGATCAGGGAGTCCAGCCCGAACCCCGCCAGCGCCACGGACCTCGCCGAGAGTGCGGCGACGGCCAGCACCCCGATGCCGATCACGTTCCAGCCGAGGGTGACGTACTCCAGGGCGAGACCACGACGGACGAGCCTGCGCCGGGCGGTGTCATCAATGCTGGTCACCGCGAGATCCTCGCAGAGCTCCCGGCCGGCCGGGAAGTTGCGGCGTCCTTGAGATCCGTCAGGAATTCCAGCAAACCGGCCGTTAATTGTGACTGTATGAGTTACTTCTCGCATATTTCGCTGTCATGGTGAACGAGCGGATAGTGAACGGGAAATGCTGGTCTCTCCCACAGGAGGTTCGCCATGTCCTGTCCACCATCGGTAGATGCGCGCAAAGCGCTGGAATTCCTCAGAACCAGCGGTCTGGTCGATCTCAGTGTTCCCCTGGAGCGCGTGGTCGGCCAGGTCAGCCAACTCGAGGAGGTGGCCGGTTACGTGCTGGCCTGGGAACGCTACGTCCTGGTCGTCGCCAACGAAGTAGCGGACTCCGTCTCGTCCGCGGACAACTGATCCGCTGAATCGCACATCAAGGTGACTGCCGGGAGGATCGATGACGGAAACACAACAACCCGGCGTCCGGTCATCTCGAAGGCGCGCGGTGGAGGACCGGGCTGTCGCCTGGCTCGCTGCGCGCCGGGCCATGCTCGTCCCACGGCACGACCGGCCGGACACCGTCCTGTTCACCCGTAAGGCCCTGATCGAGACGGCGTTCCTCGTCGGGTTGCGCGCCCGACTCGACCACGCACCCCTCGACGGTGACTACGCCGCCATCCTCCAGCAGGTCGCGGACCTCGCCGGCAGGCCCTCGTACCGCGAGATGGTGGCACGCGACGAGAAGGCTCTGCTGCTGTACGCGGGAACGTACGCCGCACTGCGGCTGTGCGGCCATGAGGACCCGGAATTCCGGCGCATCATCCAGCAGGCCGCGCAAGGTGGATACGCGGCGGCGTTCGAGCGGATCCCGTACCGCCAACTGGACCTGCTCCACACCCTTTATCTGTGCGGTATCGAACACGACCTGCCGGCCATGGACACGGTTCTGCCGTTCACTCTCCTCTGCCAGAACCCGAACGTCCTCAAACTGGCCGACCGCGACGTCTACGCCCTCACCCACACCGTTTTCTACGCCACCGACTTCGGCCGACGCGAGCCCGTATGGCCCCGCGGCCACAGCACCGGCACAGCCGTGGAAATCCTCGAAGCGCTTCTCGTCCTGGCCGAAGCCCGCGCGAACGCCGACCTGGTCGGAGAGCTCCTGTGCTGCCTTTACTGCCTCGGTGTCGAGGACTCCGAAGCAGCGGACCGGGCCTGGGCCTTCCTCACGTCCGTTCAGGAAGAAAACGGACGGGTCAACGGTCCCGACGGCGTCGTCCACCCCCGTATGGACCAAGGGGACGAGGACTTCCGGCACTGGGCGGAGGGCTACCACACCACCATCGTCACCGCCCTCGCCGGCCTGCTCAGGCGGACCCCGGGGCGGCTCGGCACGCCACGCCCGCACCCGCCGGCCGCACAAGTCCCCCTGGAGAAGCCGCTGCGGCGCGCCGTGGTGTGGCTGTGCGAGCAGAGCCTGGAACAGGAGCCGCGCGTCGGCCTTGCCGGAGTCGCGGCGGCCGCCATCGGGGCCGCCGCGATCCGGGAGCCCCACCTCGCCGGACCGGCCCTCCGGCACTACGCGGCACTTCTCGCCGACGCGCCCCATGCTCTGTGGCAGGAACAGGGCATGGAAGTCGCCGGAGAGTTCGCCCTGGCCCTGCGCGCGGCCGGAACCCGCTGCCCGTCCCTGGACGACTTCCTCAAGGCCACGGCCGACGCCATCGGCTCGCTGCCCACCGTCCCCGCCGATGCCGCCGACGGTGTCCAACGGCTGGTCGGCCTCGGCCTTCTCAGCCCGTCGACCGCCCCGGCCGTTCCCCGGCAGCCCACGCCCCACGAGCGGTGCGTTTACCCTCCGGAGGCCGCCATCGCCCTGCGCGAAGCCATGGAGACCTACCATCTGGGCCGGCTCGCGGCCACCCTCCGCACCCTCGGCCGAACCGGATGGTGGCAGCACCGCATCACCCGGGACGCCCTCACCTTCCTCCTGGCCCAGCAGAACACCACCGGCGCGTTCGGCCATCCCGCCGCCGACGACCAACTGGCCCGCGCACAGGCCCAGTACTCCTGGACCCGCAGCGTGGTGACAGCCCTCGCGTCCGTCCGAGACGCCCTCACAGGTTCCTCCCAGCCGGCTCACCGATCCCCCTGAGCGGGCCGCCCTAGCGTCAGGGGCACGCACTGACAGAAGGTGGGGATCAAGATGAGCACCGAGACGAAGAAGAGTGCCTGGACCGTCGTCTGCGCCGTCGCCACGGTCGTCCTCGGGCCGGCCGCCGTCACCGCCTCCGCGCTCGACCAGGCCAACAAGGCGCCGATGCACCACGCGGTGCGGGCCGAGCAGGCGCAGGCGTACATCCCGTCGGACAGCACCGGCCGCCGCCGCGCCGACGTGTGAGGCTCATTCCCTGAAGCGGGCCCACAGACGGGGGTAGCGCTCGGCGAGCGCCCCCTCGTCCTCGAAGTCCAGCGGTGTGCCCACCGGCTCCGCCGGTGCCGGGGCGATGCCCAGGTCCGGTGCCACCGTGCCGGTGAGCTGCTCGTACGCCTCGTCCGCCGCGTAGCCCAGTTCCTCGCCGTCGCCGTCGATCTCCTCGTCGAAGTCGTCCAGCAGCTCGGCCAGCGAGTCCGGGGCGTGCACCGCGCCCTCGTAGACCGCGCGGCCCTGGCCGATCAGCCAGCAGCGGAAGAAGTCGAAGGCGTCGTCGCTGGCCCCGTCGAGGAGCACCCAGGCGGCGCCCCACAGGTCCCACGTGTACGCGCGGTTGTAGCGCGCCTCGAAGTGACGGGCGAAGTCCAGGACCATCTCCGGGTCCAGCGTCAGGAGCCGGTCCACCAGCAGGTCCGCCTGCTCCTCGGGGTCGCCCTCGGCGGCGTCACGGGTGGCGTCCACCAGCTCCCAGAACTCCATCTCGTCCATCACGGCTCCAGCATCGGCCCTCCGGCACGGGGACGCACGCGGAGTGCGGTGGATCGCTACGGACAGGAGTACAGCGCGGCCAGCCGCCTCGCGTCCAGCGCGAAACGCGCCCGCAGTGCCTCGGGCGCCAGCACCTCCGCCTCCGGGCCGAGCGCGGTGAGCTGGGCGTGCGCCACCCCCTCGGACTCCACCCGCAGGGTCAGGGTCACCCGTCCGTCGCCGTCCGCGGCGCCCGCCGCCCGTACGGCGTCCCGCACGGACACCGGGTCGACCGCGTACGGCAGCCTCCGCATCCCCTCCGCGGACAGCCGGACCGTCACCTCGGTCCGCAGGATGGAGCGGGCGAACCTCTCCGCGTGTTCGGCCCAGTGACCGGGCAGGTCGAAGTCCTCGTCCCGGTCGAAACGGGTCCGCGAGGGCTCGGCGGCGGTGAAGCGGTCCATGCGGTACGTGCGGAAGGCGCCGGCCTCGGGGACCCGCGCGCACAGGTACCAGACGCCCGCCTTCAGCACCAGCCCGTACGGCTCCAGCGTCCGCTCCACCTCCGTGCCGTCCCGCCGGTAGCGCGCCGTCACACGGCGGTCGTCCCACACCGCCTCGGCGAACACGGGCAGCAGCGCCGGTGTCTCCGGCTCGCGGAACCAGGCCGGCGCGTCCAGGTGGAAGCGCTGGGCCGCCGTGCGCGGCGCGTCCCGCAGGGAGGGCAGCAGGGCCGCCGACACCTTCAGCCGGGCCGCCGAGGCCACGTCCTCCAGGCCCATCTGTCTGAGCGCCCCCGGTACGCCGGACAGGAACAGCGCCTCCGCCTCGGTCCGGGCCAGGCCCGTCAGCCGGGTCCGGTAGCCGCCGATCAGCCGGTAGCCCCCGGCCCGGCCCCGGTCGGCGTACACCGGCACCCCCGCCTCCGACAGCGCCTGCGCGTCCCGTGTGACCGTCCGCTCCGACACCTCCAGCTCACGCGCGAGTTCGGCGGCGGTCATGGCGGGGCGGGACTGGAGCAGGAGCACCATCTTGATCAGGCGGGCGGCGCGCATGCGTTCATCATGCCGGGGAGCACTGACAGCGGGAGGGGCACGGCGACCACGCCGTGCCCCTCCCGTCCAGCGACGACCTACAGGCCGTACTTCTCCCGCGCTTCCTTCACCGCCGTCGCCTTGACCTCGCCGCGCTTCGCGAGCTGGGCGAGGGCCGCGACGACGATCGACTCCGCGTCGACGCCGAAGTGGCGGCGGGCCGCCTCACGGGTGTCCGAGAGGCCGAAGCCGTCGGCGCCCAGCGAGGACCAGTCCTGGTCGACCCACTGCGCGATCTGGTCGGGGACCTGGCGCATGTAGTCGGAGACCGCGAGCACCGGGCCCTCGGCGCCCTGCAGCGCCTGGCGGACGTACGGCACCCGCTCCTCGCCGCGCAGCAGGGCCGCGTCGGCCTCCAGGGCGTCGCGGCGCAGCTCCGTCCAGGAGGTGGCCGACCAGACGTCGGCGGCCACGCCCCAGTCCTCGGCGAGCAGCGCCTGCGCCTTCAGCGTCCAGTGGATCGCCGTGCCGGAGCCCAGCAGCTGGATGCGCGGGGCGTTGGCGGCGGGGGTGATGCCCGCCGACTCCGCCGTGTTGAAGCGGTACAGGCCCTTGACGATGCCCTCGTCGACGCCGGGGACCGACGGCTTGGCCGGCTGCGGCAGGGGCTCGTTGTAGACGGTCAGGTAGTAGAAGACGTTCGGGTCCTCGCCCGGGGCCGCCTCGCCGTACATCCGGCGCAGACCGTCCTTCACGATCGCCGCGACCTCGTACGCGAACGCCGGGTCGTACGTCAGCGCCGCCGGGTTCGTCGCCGCGATCACCGGGGAGTGGCCGTCGGCGTGCTGCAGGCCCTCGCCGGTCAGCGTGGTGCGGCCCGCGGTCGCGCCGACGAGGAAGCCGCGGCCGAGCTGGTCGCCGAGCTGCCACATCTGGTCGGCGGTGCGCTGCCAGCCGAACATCGAGTAGAAGATGTAGAACGGGATCATCGCCTCGCCGTGCGTCGCGTACGACGTGGAAGCGGCGATGAAGTCGGCCATCGAACCGGCCTCGGTGATCCCCTCGTTGAGGATCTGGCCGTTCTGGGCCTCCTTGTAGTACATCAGCTGGTCGCGGTCGACCGGCTCGTACGTCTGGCCCTTCGGCGAGTAGATGCCGAGGGACGGGAAGAGGCTCTCCATGCCGAAGGTGCGCGCCTCGTCGGGGACGATCGGCACCCAGCGCTTACCGGTCTCCTTGTCGCGGACCAGGTCCTTGACCAGGCGGACGAAGGCCATGGTGGTGGCCACGTTCTGGGAGCCGGAGCCCTTGTCGAAGGAGGCGAAGGCCTTCTCCGCGGGGGCGGGCAGCGGCGCGAGCGGGTGGACGCGGCGGGCCGGGGCCGGACCGCCGAGGGCCGCGCGGCGCTCCTGGAGGTAGCGGACCTCGGGGGAGTCGGCGCCGGGGTGGCCGTAGGGGACCACTCCGTCGGTGAAGTCGCTGTCCTTGATCGGCAGGTCGAGCAGGTCGCGCATCGCCTTGAACTCGTCCACCGTCAGCTTCTTCATCTGGTGGTTGGCGTTCTTCGACGCGAAGCCCTCACCGAGGGTGTGGCCCTTGACCGTCTGGGCCAGGATCACGGTCGGCGCGCCCTTGTGCTCGACGGCCGCCTTGTACGCGGCGTAGACCTTGCGGGCCTCGTGACCGCCGCGCGAGAGGTGGAAGCACTCGAGGATCTTGTCGTCGCTCAGCAGCTTCGCCATCTCGACGAGCGCCGGGTCCTTGCCGAAGAAGTCCTCGCGGATGTAGGCCGCGTCCCGCGTCTGGTACGTCTGCACCTGGGCGTCCGGCACCTCGCGCAGCCGTCGTACGAGCGCGCCCGTGGTGTCGAGCTGGAGCAGCTCGTCCCACGCCGAGCCCCACAGGGTCTTGATCACGTTCCAGCCGGCGCCGCGGAACTGGGCCTCCAGCTCCTGCACGATCTTGAAGTTGGCGCGGACCGGACCGTCGAGGCGCTGCAGGTTGCAGTTGATGACGAAGGTGAGGTTGTCGAGGCCCTCACGGGAGGCCAGCGCGAGCGCCGCCGTGGACTCCGGCTCGTCCATCTCGCCGTCGCCGAGGAAGGCCCAGACGTGGGACGAGGAGACGTCCTTGATGCCGCGCGCCGTCAGATAGCGGTTGAAGCGGGCCTGGTAGATGGCGGAGAGCGGGCCGAGGCCCATGCTCACCGTCGGGAACTCCCACAGCCAGGGCAGGCGTCGCGGGTGCGGGTACGACGGGAGGCCGTTGCCGCCGGCCTCCTGACGGAAGTTGTCCAGGTGCTGCTCGGTCAGCCGGCCGTCGAGGAAGGCGCGGGCGTAGATACCGGGGGAGGCGTGGCCCTGGATGTAGAGCTGGTCGCCCGAGCCGGCGGCGTCGCCGGACTCCTTGCCCTTGAAGAAGTGGTTGAAGCCGGTCTCGTACAGCCAGGCCGCCGAGGCGAAGGTGGCGATGTGGCCGCCGACGCCGTGCTTGCTGCCCCGGGTCACCATGGCGGCCGCGTTCCAGCGGTTCCATGCGGTGATCCGGGACTCCATCGCCTCGTCACCGGGGACGGCCGGTTCGGCCGCGGTCGGGATGGTGTTGACGTAGTCGGTCTCGAGGAGCTTCGGCAGCGCGACACCGCCCGCCTCGGCACGCTCCAGCGTGCGCCGCATCAGGTACGCGGCGCGGTGCGGCCCGGCCTCCCTGGCCACGGCGTCCAGGGAGGCCTGCCACTCGGCGGTCTCCTCCGGGTCGCGGTCCGGGAGCTGGTCGAGCGCGCTCGGCTGGATGGCGTGGGGGTCGGTCATGTCGCCGCCTTCCTCAGTCGAAGGGGGTTCCCTCATCGGTGAAGGGTTCGGGGGTGCCCTTGGTCTTTGGCAGGACAGGGCTAAAGGACTTCGGGGGTGGAAGCCCGTCGAGGACTGTAACTCCCTGATCGATGATCGATCAAAGGGTTGAGTGGCAAAACCTCTTGATTACGAGAAAGTCGGCACGGGGTGCCTTCCACGGGGGCACCGAGTGTCGCCGCCGGATGGCGTTTTCGCAGGTGAGCGCAGGGATGCTCGACTGCGGTCCAAGCGATGCCCGACTGCGGTTCAGGCGCGCGGAGCACAGCCCAGCACGTGGGCCTTCACCAGCTCCGCGATCCGCGGGTCCCGGCGCTTGAAGGCCTGCACCAGCTCCTCGTGCTCCTCCGCGTACGACTGCTGGACCGTGCCCAGCCAGCGGATGGAGAGGGCGGTGAACACCTCGATGCCGAGGCCCTCCCAGGTGTGCAGCAGTACCGAGTTGCCCGCCGCGCGGACCAACTCGCGGTGGAAGCCCACCGTGTGGCGGACCTGGCCCGTGCCGTCGGCGTCGCGGTCGGCGTCGTAGAGCGCGATGACATGCGGCTCCAGGGCGGAGCAGTCCTCGGCGAGCCGGCCGGCCGCCAGTTCCGCCGCTATGGCCTCCAGCCCGGCCCGGACCGGGTAGCTCTCCTCCAGGTCGGCCGCGGTCAGATTGCGCACCCGTACGCCCTTGTTCGGCGCGGACTCGATCAGGCGCAGCGATTCCAGTTCCCGCAGGGCCTCCCGTACGGGGGTCTGGCTGACCTCCAGCTCGGTGGCGATCCGCCGCTCGACGATCCGCTCGCCCGGCTGCCAGCGCCCGCTGACGATCCCCTCCACGATGTGCTCGCGGATCTGCTCGCGCAGCGAGTGGACGACGGGCGCGGTCATGGGGGCTCCTTAGGGAGGGCTGACGTTTAGACAATACGGCCGGTTCGCTCCGCGGGTGGGGCGCATGGGGGCGCTTTTGCGCAGGTGAGACGAGCCTTACACGGTGAGCACCCCGACAAACACGAACACCCCGCCCGGGAAGACCCGGACGGGGTGCCGCACTGCCTGATCAGGAGAGTCAGAGGCCGAGCTCGACCTCGAACTCGCCCGCCTCCAGGATCGCCTTGACCGCCGTCAGGTAGCGGGCGGCGTCGGCGCCGTCCACCAGGCGGTGGTCGTAGGAGAGGGTCAGGTACGTCATGTCGCGGACACCGATGACCGTGCCCTCCTCGGTCTCGATGACGGCCGGACGCTTGACCGTGGCACCGATGCCGAGGATCGCCACCTGGCCCGGCGGCACGATGATCGTGTCGAACAGCGCGCCACGGGAGCCGGTGTTGGAGATGGTGAAGGTCGCGCCGGACAGCTCGTCCGGGGTGATCTTGTTGGCGCGGACCTTGCCCGCCAGCTCCGCCGTGGCCTTGGCGATGCCGGCGATGTTGAGGTCGCCCGCGTGCTTGATGACCGGGGTCATCAGGCCCTTCTCGGAGTCCACCGCGATTCCGACGTTCTCGGAGTCGAAGTAGGTGATCGTGCCCTCGGCCTCGTTGATCTTGGCGTTGATGACCGGGTGGGCCTTCAGCGCCTGCGCCGCGGCCTTGACGAAGAACGGCATCGGGGAGAGCTTGACGCCCTCGCGGGCCGCGAAGGAGTCCTTCGCCTTGGCGCGCAGCTTCATCAGGCGGGTGACGTCGACCTCGACGACCGAGGACAACTGGGCCTGCTCGTGCAGGGCCTTGACCATGTTGTCGCCGATGACCTTGCGGATCCGCGGCATCTTCACGGTCTGACCGCGCAGCGGGGAGGCCTCGAGCGCCGGGGCCTTCTTGGCCGGAGCGGCGGCAGCGGCCGGAGCCGGGGCAGCGGCGGCGGCCTTCGCGGCCTCGGCGGCGGTGATGACGTCCTGCTTGCGGATGCGGCCGCCGACGCCCGTGCCCTTGACGGTGGCCAGGTCGACGCCGTTCTCGGCGGCGAGCTTGCGCACCAGCGGGGTCACGTAGGCGCCCTCGTCGGTCGCCTGGGTGGCGGTCGGCGCGGTGGGCGCGGTGGCCGGGGTCACCGGAGCCGGAGCCGGAGCCGGGGCGGGAGCGGGCGCCGGAGCGGAGGGCACCGGCTCGGGGGCCGGGGTGGTCTCCTGCTGCGGGGCCGGAGCCGTGGGCGCCTGCGGGGCCGGGGCGGCCGGAGCGGGCGCGGGCGCCGGAGCGGCGGGAGCGGGCGCCGGGGCCTCGGCGGCGGGCGCCGGGGCCGGGGCGGCCGGAGCCGGAGCGGCGGCCGGGGCAGCACCCGGGGCACCGATGACGGCGAGCTTGGCGCCGACCTCGGCGGTCTCGTCCTCACCGACCACGATCTCCAGCAGCACACCGGAGGTGGGCGCCGGGATCTCGGTGTCGACCTTGTCCGTGGAGACCTCGAGCAGCGGCTCGTCGGCCTCGACGGACTCGCCGACCTCCTTCAGCCAGCGGGTGACGGTGCCCTCGGTGACCGACTCACCGAGCGCGGGCAGGACCACGTCCGTGCCCTCGGCGCCGGAGGTACCGGCGGTGGCCTCGGCGGTCGGAGCCGGAGCCGGGGCGGCCTGCTCGGTCGAGGGGGCGGCCGGGGTCTGCGCGGCCGGGGCGGCCGTGGGGGTCGGCGCCGGCTCGGCGACCGGGGCGGACTCGGCGGCCGGGGCCGGAGCGGCAGCGGGGGCGCCGGTGCCGTCGTCGATGACGGCCAGCTCGGCGCCGACCTCGACGGTCTCGTCCTCGGCGACCTTGATGGAGGCCAGCACACCGGCGGCGGGCGAGGGGATCTCGGTGTCGACCTTGTCGGTCGAGACCTCGAGCAGCGGCTCGTCGGCCTCGACGCGTTCGCCCTCGGCCTTCAGCCAGCGGGTGACAGTGCCCTCGGTGACGCTCTCACCGAGCGCCGGAAGGGTTACGGAAACCGCCATGGTTTCGGTTGCTCCTAACGAATTGCGGAAGTCTGTGTCGTCGCGAGTTGTCGCGCGCCCGTTGACCGAAGGCTCAGTCGTGGGAGTGGAGGGGCTTGCCGGCCAGGGCCAGGTGGGCCTCGCCGAGCGCCTCGTTCTGCGTCGGGTGGGCGTGGATGAGCTGGGCCACCTCGGCCGGCAGCGCCTCCCAGTTGTAGATCAGCTGGGCCTCGCCGACCTGCTCGCCCATGCGGTCGCCGACCATGTGGACGCCGACCACGGCACCGTCCTTCACCTGGACGAGCTTGATCTCGCCCGAGGTGTTCAGGATCTTGCTCCGGCCGTTGCCCGCCAGGTTGTACTTCAGAGCGACGACCTTGTCCGCGCCGTAGATCTCCTTGGCCTTGGCCTCGGTGATGCCGACGGAGGCGACCTCGGGGTGGCAGTAGGTCACCCGCGGGACACCGTCGTAGTCGATCGGGACGGTCTTCAGACCGGCCAGACGCTCCGCCACCAGGATGCCCTCGGCGAAGCCGACGTGCGCGAGCTGGAGCGTCGGGACCAGGTCGCCGACGGCGGAGATGGTCGGGACGTTCGTCCGCATGTACTCGTCGACCAGGACGTAGCCGCGGTCCATGGCGACACCCTGCTCCTCGTAGCCCAGGCCCTGCGAGACCGGGCCGCGGCCGACGGCGACGAGGAGGATCTCCGCCTCGAACTCCTTGCCGTCGGCGAGGGTGACCTTGACGCCGTCCTGGGTGTACTCGGCCTTCTGGAAGAAGGTGCCCAGGTTGAACTTGATGCCGCGCTTGCGGAACGCGCGCTCGAGGAGCTTGGAGGAGTTCTCGTCCTCGACCGGGACGAGGTGCTTCAGGCCCTCGATGACCGTGACGTCCGAGCCGAAGGACTTCCACGCCGAGGCGAACTCGACGCCGATGACACCGCCGCCCAGGATGATCGCGGACTTCGGCACGCGGTCCAGGACGAGGGCGTGGTCGGAGGAGATGATGCGGTCGCCGTCGATCTCCAGGCCCGGCAGCGACTTCGGCACGGAGCCGGTCGCCAGCAGGACGTGCCGGCCCTGGACGCGCTGACCGTTCACGTCGACGGAGGTCGGGGAGGACAGCCGGCCCTCACCCTCGATGTAGGTCACCTTGCGGGAGGCGACGAGGCCCTGGAGGCCCTTGTACAGGCCGGAGATCACGCCGTCCTTGTACTTGTGCACCCCGGCGATGTCGATGCCCTCGAGGGTGGCCTTGACGCCGAACTGCTCGCTCTCGCGGGCCTGGTCGGCGATCTCGCCCGCGTGCAGCAGGGCCTTGGTGGGGATGCAGCCCCGGTGCAGGCAGGTGCCGCCGACCTTGTCCTTCTCGATCAGGGCGACGTCCAGGCCCAGCTGCGCTCCGCGCAGGGCCGCGGCGTAACCACCGCTACCACCGCCGAGGATCACTAGGTCGAAAACGGTGCTGGCGTCGTTCGCCACGTCACGTCCTCCATGCATGTGCGCCACGCCGGTCGTCGGTGACCGGTCGGCGGCTGGTGTCCGGCCGCTCTTCTTCGGCCCTGTGGTGGGGGCCCTGTCCTGCCGAGCCCCATCTTCGCACTTGTCAGTCCTGTCCGAGACGCGGGGCCGGTGTGTGAGACGCCCCACGTTCAGATGTGCAGGGGGCTCAAGGTGGCCCACCCAGGGGCGCGGGGCTGTGTCGACACGCGGCTCCGCCGCGTGGGCGCGACCAGCTCCCACGCGACGCAGCCGCCGTACCGCGGACGAACCGAGCTGTGAAGCGAACTCAGCCGAGGTCGCCGGAAGCCGTCAGCTCGGCAAGCCGCACCAGCGTGCGCACACCCGAGCCCGTACCGCCCTTGGGCGTGTACCCGAAGGGCCCCTGCTCGTTGAAGGCCGGGCCGGCGATGTCGAGGTGGGCCCAGGTGATGCCCTCGCCGACGAACTCGCGCAGGAACAGACCGGCGACCAGGCCGCCGCCCATCCGCTCGCCCATGTTGGCGATGTCGGCGGTGGGGGAGTCCATGCCCTTGCGCAGGTGCTCCGGCAGCGGCATCGGCCAGGACGCCTCGCCGACCTCCTCGGCGGCCTCGACGATCGCCGTGCGGAACGCGTCGTCGTTGGCCATGACGCCGAAGGTGCGGCTGCCCAGCGCCAGCACCATCGCACCGGTCAGCGTCGCCACGTCGACGATCGCGTCGGGCTTCTCCAACGAGGCCGCCCACAGGGCGTCCGCGAGGACCAGGCGGCCCTCGGCGTCGGTGTTGAGGACCTCGACGGTCTTGCCGCTGTACATGCGCAGCACGTCACCGGGGCGGACCGCGGTGCCCGACGGCATGTTCTCGGCGAGCGCCAGCCAGCCGGTGACGTTGACCTCCAGGCCCAGCCGGGCGGCGGCGACGACGGCGGCGAACACGGCGGCGGCGCCGCTCATGTCGCACTTCATCGTCTCGTTGTGACCGGCGGGCTTGAGCGAGATGCCGCCCGAGTCGTACGTGATGCCCTTGCCGACGAGGGCCAGGTGCTTCTTCGCCTTCGAGGACGTGTACGACAGCTTCACCAGGCGCGGCGCGGCCGCCGAGCCGCCGCCGACGCCGAGGATGCCGCCGTAGCCGCCCTTGGTCAGGGCCTTCTCGTCGAGCACCTGCACCTTGAGGCCGTGCTCCTTGGCCGCCGCCACGGCGACCTGGGCGAACGCCTCGGGGGTGAGGTCGTTCGGCGGCATGTTGATCAGGTCGCGGGCCCGGTTGAGCTCCTCGGCGACGGCGGCGGCACGCGCCACGGCGCCCTTGTGGGCCGCGTCCCGCGGCTTGCCGCCGAGCAGCGTGGCCTCGGCGAGGGGGCCCTTGCCGTTCTTCGCCTTCGACGACCGGTCGGCCTTGCCGTTGTCCTTGTAGGCGTCGAAGGAGTACGCGCCGAGCAGCACGCCCTCCGCGATCGCGCCGATGTCGCCGGCGTCGCCGACGGGCAGCGCGAAGGCGGCCTTCTTCGCACCGCCGAGGGCGCGCGCGGCCACACCGGCGGCCCGGCGCAGGGTCTCGGCGTCGTACCAGTCGTCCTTGTCCGGCGCCGCCCCCAGGCCCACCGCCACGACGAGCGGCGTCTTGAAGCCGGCCGGGGCGGGCAGCTTCGTCAGCTCGCCCTCGGCACCCGAGGCACCGAGGGTGTCCAGGACGTCGGCGAGCCTGCCGTCGTACGCCTTGTCCACGGCCTCGGCGCCCGGCGCGACGACGAGGTCCGCAGACTTGGGCGCAGTGCCCTTGGCGACACCGATCACGATCGCGTCGGCCCGCAGGCCGGGCACCGCGGCGGTGCTGAGAGTGAGAGCAGTCACGGTGGTGAAATCTCGCTTCCGATATGTAAGTTCTGTGGCCGATGCGGGTGGGTCGACCGGGCCCGGGGAGCGACCGCCCTGGCACCGAGCTGGGGAGGCGCGTTGCGACCGGGGCCTTCACCCTGTCGGCGAACACCCGGGACGAGCCTACGCGCGTCGTCGCGTTCGCTCATTCCTGCGGGGTGTACACGGCCCGGTCCCCCCGGGTTTACCACACGGGCGTCGACGGCATCGCCTCGCGGGCGGTCCGCCCTCGGCCGGGGGCGCGGCCGGGAACTGACCGTCGATCAGCGGCCCAGGGCGAGGACGACGAGCGCCGTTGTCGCCGCGGTCTCCGCCAGTGCCCCGAACACGTCGCCGGTGACTCCGCCCAAGCGGCGTGTGCAGTGCCGGAGCAGGAGTTCGGCGACCGCGACGGCGCCTGTCACGGCGAGCGCGGCGCGGGCGATGCCGTAGCCGTCGAGGAGGGCGCCCGCCGTTCCGGCCAGCGTGACGACACCGGCCGCGACGGCCAGGGCGCCACCGGTCGGCACCACCCCGGCGACCGCGGCCCCGAGCCCCTCCGGCCGGGCCGCCGGCACCCCGTGGCGGGCGGCGAGGGTCAGCGCCAGCCGGGCCGCCGTGGCCGAGACGACGGCGGCGAGCGCACCCCGCGCCCACGAGCCGCCGTAGGCCTGGGCGAGCGCGGCCACCTGGGCCAGGAGCACGAAGACCAGCGTGAGCACGCCGAACGGCCCGATGTCCGACTGCTTCATGATCCGCAGCGCGTCCTCGGCGGGCTTGCCGCTGCCCAGCCCGTCCGCGGTGTCGGCCAGCCCGTCGAGATGCAGGCCCCGGGTGAGCGCGGCGGGTACGGCGGCGGTGGCGACGGCGGCGAGCAGCGGGCCCGCGCCGAGGAGGAGCAGCAGCACACCGAGCGCGGCCGCGCACACGCCGACCACCAGGCCGGCCAGCGGGGCGCACACCATGCCGCCGCGCGCCGCCTCCCGGTCCCAGCGGGTCACCCGGACCGGGAGCACGGTGAGGGTGCCGAAGGCGAAGCGCAGGCCGTCCGGCCAGGGGGTCTTGAGCACCGGCGCAGGCTACCCGGCACTCGGACGGGCCGGTACGGCCGCTCCCGCGGCCGGGCACGCCCCCGGGGCTAAAGTGCGCATATGGGACATTGGTGGTACCGGAACATCATCGAGCCGGGCAAGCTCCCGCTGCTCCTCGCCCTCGGCGCCTTCGTCCTGACCTTCGTGGTCACCCGCGTGATCACCCGCCTGATCCGGGCGGGCAAGGGGCCGTTCGGCAATGTCACGGGGGCGGGCGGGCTGCACATCCACCATGTGGTCCCCGGGGTCGTCCTCACCGTCGTCGGCGGTTTCGGGCTGGCCGCCAGCGAGCGGCACACCTTCGGTGAAGGGCTCTTCGCCGTCGTCTTCGGCGTCGGCGCGGGACTCGTCCTCGACGAGTTCGCGCTGATCCTGCACCTCCATGACGTCTACTGGTCCGAGGACGGCCGCAAGAGTGTCGAGGTCGTCGTCCTCACCGCCGCCCTCGTCGGCCTGATCCTCGTCGGCTTCTCCCCGTTCGGCGTCAACGACCTCAGTCAGGGCGAACTCCAGGACCGCGGCACCGTCATCTCCACCGTGGCCGGAAACTTCCTTCTCTCCCTCGTCGCCCTGACCAAGGGCAAGCTCCGCACCGCCGTCTTCGGCGTGATCGTCCCGGTCGTCGCCCTGGTCGGCGCGGTACGCCTGGCCCGGCCCGGCTCCTACTGGGCCCGCCGCCTGTACCACCGCCGACCGCGGGCGCGTGCCCGCTCGGTACTGCGGGACTATCACCACGACCGGCGCTGGCTGCGCCCGGGTCTCGCCTTCCAGGACTGGATCGGCGGCAGGCCGGACCCGACGCCGTCGAGGGTGCCCGACCGGCGCTGACCCTCCCGCAGGGTCTCCGCCGCGCACAGCAGTCCCACGCCCGCCAGGGCCGCCAGGTGTTCCTTGCCCGCCAGGTTCTCCTTCACCAGGACCTCCGCCAGCATCGCGGCGGCCACGCCGCCCGCCGTGACGTACGCGCCGTAGCGCCACCCCAGGTACACGGCGACGCCCACCACGGCCGCCGACGGGCCGGTGTCCACGACCTGGGCGTCGGTGGGGGGCAGGCCCAGCAGGTGGTGCGGGCCCAGCGCGATGCCGACGCGCGCGTACAGCGTGCCGGCGAGGGTGGCCACGTACGCGATGGCCAGCGTCAGCCGCCGGCCCAGACAGATCTCGGCGAGGCCGAACACGCACAGGATCTGGACGAGCGCGCCCCACACCGGCAGGTCCGGCGCCGGCACGAACAAGGAGAGCGGAGTGCGCAGCAGCGCCAGCCACACGGGGTCCGCCGCCCGCACGGCCCCCACGGCCTGTATCGGCCGACAGCCCCAGGGCTGGTTCTGCACCAGCTGCACCGCCGCCGTCAGGCACACCGCCCCGACCGTCATCGGAACCGCCCGCAGGCGCCCCTTCAGCAGCGGCCCGCGCACGGTGGCGTACAGCAGCCCCCATTCGACGCGGGCCCAGCGGGCGAGCCGACGGGCGAGCGGGTTCATCTGCGGCCCTCCAAGTGCTTCCGGTGTAACCACTTGGGCAAACCCGGCGCCGTGGGGCCTGTCGTCGGATTCCCGCCTGCCCGGCGGCGCCTGGCACGCGCGCTCGCGGCGTTGCCGAACCGCCCACGTGGCTCCGCCACGAGGGCGCTCCGGCGCCTTGCGATCACACGCGCCAGGCGCCGCCGGGCCCGCCCTTCGGGCGGACGACGGGAATCCGACGACAGGCCCCCCAGGAACCCCTCCGCCCGCGCCGACGCGAGGCCGATGCGCAGCAGGTCCGCGCTCTTCTCGAAGAGCAGGAACCGGGGCTCCCAGATGGGCCGGTACTTCGCGTTGGCGCGGTACAGCGACTCGATCTGCCACCAGCGGGAGAAGAAGCTGAGCAGCGACCGCCACAGCCTCAGCACCGGCCCGGCGCCGAGGCGTGCGCCACGTTCAAAGACGGATCGGAACATGGCGAAGTTGAGTGAGACCTGGGTGATCCCGATCTCGGCGGCCCGGCGCAGGAGTTCGATGACCATGAACTCCATCAGTCCGTTGTCCGAGTCCCGGTCGCGCCGCATGAGGTCCAGGGACAGGCCGTGCGGCCCCCACGGGACGAAGGACAGCATCGCCCGCAACTCGCCCCGCGCGTCCGCGCACTCGAGCATCACGCACTGCCCGTCACCGGGGTCGCCGAGCCGCCCCAGCGCCATGCTGAACCCGCGCTCGGTCGCCCCGTCGCGCCAGTCGTCCGCCCGCTGCAGCAGGTACGCCATGCCGTCGGCCGGGATGTCCTCGTGCCGCCGGATACGCACCGTGTACCCGGCCCGCCGCACCCGGTTGTACGCCTGCCGGACGGTCCGCATGGCCCGCCCCTCCAGGGTGAAGTCGGCGACCTCCACGATCGCCTCGTCGCCGAGCTCCAGCGCGTCGAGACCGTGCCGCGCGTACACGGTGCCCGCCTCCTCGCCGGCCCCCATCACGGCCGGGATCCAGCCGTGCTCACGCGCCTGGGCCAGCCACGGCACGATCGCGCCCGGCCAGGCCTCCGGGTCGCCGATCGGATCCCCGGAGGCCAGGGAGACCCCGCCCACCACCCGGTAGGCCACCGCCGCCTTACCGGTCGGCGACCACACCACGCTCTTCTCCCGGCGCAGCGCGAAGTAGCCGAGCGAGTCCCGCTCGCCGTGCCGGTCCAGCAGTGCCCGCAGCCGCTTCTCGTCGTCCTCGGTGAGCGGGTCCACGGCACGCCGCGAGCGGAAGGCGGCGTAGAGCACGGCCAGGACGAGGAGGGTGCTCATCACGTTGATGACGACGTTGACCCAGTTCGGGGAGGTGATCCCCGGGAACCGCGCCTCGTCGGCGGCGACCGAGATCAGGCGCAGCGTGCCGTAGTGCCAGCGCTCGGCGAACGTCGAACGCCCCGCGTCCGGGGCCTGGTTGGTGACCGTGACCAGCAGCGCGGCCAGCACCGAGGCGACGACCCCGCCCCCGACCGCGACCGTGACGGCCAGCTTGGGGTTGGACCGGTCGCCCTTGGCGTAGAACTCCCGGCGGCCCACCAGCAGCGCGCCGACGAAGGCGGCCGACAGGAACAGGGAGATCCAGTTCTGCGCGTACCGCTGGATCTCCGGGAACGCCATGGCGAACGCGAACAGGGCCAGGAACAGGCCGCTGAGCACCAGGTTCAGGATCCACGCGGCCCGCTTGCGGCGGCGCATGGTGATCGCCAGGAAGGTGGTGAACACGCCCGAGGCGAAGCCGGCCGTCAGCAGGTACGGCGTGAACAGGTTCTCCTGGTTGTGCCGCCGCACGTCCTGGCCCAGGGAGACCCAGACGGCGCTGAGGAAGTTGACGAAGGCGACCGCGCGCAGATACCAGACGGCGAGGGCGGCGGCCCGCCGGGACGCCCCGGTGGACCGCCGCCCGTTCTCACCAGGTCGGTCCGGGGTGGCCTGCCGGTCCGCGGCAATTCGGGCATCTCCCATGATGGAGGATCATATGGGTGCCGCCACGGCGAACCATGTCTTTTCCGGTCGGGCCACCCTCCCGCCGGTCACTCCGCCTGCTCGGGCCCGGCCTCGACCTGTCCGGTCCCGGCCTGTCCGGCCTCGACCTGCCCGGCTCCGGGCTCGTCGGACTCCTTCGCCTCGACCTCCTCGGGCTCCTTCTCCTCCGGCTTCTCCTCGGGCTCCCGCGCGGGAAGCTCCGCCGCCAGCGCGGCCGCCGCCTGGACCAGCGGCAGGGCGAGCAGCGCCCCCGCCCCCTCCCCGACGGTCAGCCCCTGCTCCAGCAGCGGCTCCAGCGCCATCCGGTCCAACGCCTTCGCCTGCCCGGGCTCCCCGCTGTCGTGCCCGGCCAGCCACCAGTCCGGCGCCCGGAAGGCGACCCGCTGCGCGACCAGCGCGCTCGCGGCCGCCACCACCCCGTCCAGGATCACCGGCAGCTTGCGCACCGCGGCCTGCAGCAGGAACCCGGTCATCGCCGCGAGATCGGCACCGCCCACCGTCGCCAGCAGCTGCAACTGGTCGCCGAGCACCGGCCGCGCCCGCCGCAGCGCGTCCCGGATGGCGGCGCACTTGCGCATCCAGGCCAGGTCGTCGATCGGCTCGCCGCCGCGCCCGGTCACCACCGAGGCGTCCGTCCCGCACAGCGCGGCCACCAGCACCGAGGCCGCCGTGGTCCCGCCGACGCTCACATCGCCGAGTGCCACCAGATCGGTACCGGAGTCGGCCTCCTCGTCGGCCACGGCGACACCCGCGCGGAA
The DNA here is from genome assembly GCF_042894285.1 of Streptomyces sp. NPDC001544. Classification (NCBI taxonomy): domain Bacteria; kingdom Bacillati; phylum Actinomycetota; class Actinomycetes; order Kitasatosporales; family Streptomycetaceae; genus Streptomyces; species Streptomyces sp. NPDC001544. Next base: position 837,264 of record NZ_JBIAVN010000001.1, read on the forward strand.
GGCGGCCTCGGCCTCCTCCAGGGTCAGCGCGTCCTCGACGTCGATGCGTCCGCTGCCGCGCCGCACCCGGTGCCGTACGACCTCCGCCGGCAGCGACCCGGGATCGCAGTCCAGCGCCATGTCCACCACCCGCACCGGCACCCCGAGCCTGCGGGCCAGCACCGACGCCGGGCTCGCGCCCTCCAGGACGGCGCGGACCAGCCGGTCGGCACTGCCCGCGGGCCGGGCGGAGACGCCCAGCGCGGCGATGCCGTGGTCACCGGCGAAGAGCACGACCCGCGGCCGTTCGACCGGCCGGACCGGTACGGCACCCTGTGCGGCGGCCAGCCACTCGCCCAGGTCGTCGAGGCGGCCCAGGGACCCGGGCGGCACGATCCGGCTTTCCCGGCGGGCCTCGGCGTCACGGCGCACGCCCCCGTCCGGACGCTCGATCAGATCGGTGAAGTCGTCGAGATTAAGCGAGCTCATTCGCCGAACAGTACCGGCAGCGATCGAACGGTTCCGCGCCACATCGCCACCACACCCGCGCGATGTCTTTGCACCCAAGATCGGCATCCCATACGTTCCGCTTTGCAGCGGAATGTCGCACAGGGAGCCGCCCATGCAGCCCTCGCCCCACACCCCGCGGACGACCCCCCAGGCCGGACCGCAGGCCACGGACCCCTTCCTGGAACCACGGCGCGCGGACTGCCCCTGGTGCGGCTCGCGGCGACTGCGCACCCGGCTGCGCGCCCCCGACCCGCTGCGGCACCGGCCGGGCACGTTCGTCGTCGACGAGTGCCGCGACTGCCGCCACGTCTTCCAGAACCCCCGGCTCACGGCGGAGGGGATCGCCCTCCACCACCGCGACGCCTACCGAAGACACCTGGAGGAGTTCACCGAACGCGTCCTGAGCGCCCGCGCGGTCCGCCGTCGGCACCGCGCCGCCGCCCACGCGCTGTCGGCCCTGCCCGACCCGGAGAGCTGGCTGGACGTGGGCACGGGCCACGCCCGTTTCCCCGAGGCGGCGAAGGAGTTCTTCCCGTACACCAGCTTCGACGGCCTGGACCCGACGGCCCGGGTCGAGCAGGCCCTGCTGGCGGGACGGGTCGAGGAGGCCCACCGCGGCTACCTGTCCACCCCCGGGAACCCGGCCCGCCTGCGCTCCCGCTACGACGTGGTCACCATGTTCCACCACCTGGCGAGCGCCCCCGACCCCCGAGCCGAACTCCGCGCCGCCCTCACCGTCCTGCGTCCCGGCGGCCACCTCGTCGTCGAGGTCCCCGATCCGCACAGCGTGTTCGCCGCCCTGCTCGGCAGATGGTGGTTGCCCCACGGACAACCGCGCCACCTGCACCTGGTGCCCCTCGGCAACCTCCGCACGGAACTCCAGGCCCAGGGCTGCACGATCCTCGTCACGGACCGCAGCGCCCCCCACATCCCCTACGACCTGTCAGCCGCGCTCCACCTGGCCCTGGCCCGCGCCCACCCCGTACTCGGAGCGGCGGCCACCCCCCTGGCCGCGGCGGCCTCCGCCCTCGACCACACCCTCGCCCCCGTGCTCCGCCGCACCCGCTTCTCCAACGCCTACCGCCTCGTCGCCCGCAAGGACAGACCGTAGAACCGGACCGCAGAACCCGCGGCGCCCTCAGCGCACCAGCAGGTCGATCACTCCCGTCAGGTCCTCGTCGCCGCCGCCTTCGGCCAGGCGGCGGCGCATCAGCTCGAAGTAGGGACTGAGCAGTTCCGGACTGACGCCCTGCTGCTCGGCGGTGCTCAGGAAGGTCGGCGTGCCGGCCACCTGCATGGCGAGGTGGGAGACGACGCCCTCGGTGTAGTCGCCACTGCGCAGTCGGTCGGCGGTCTGGTGGACCGACGGGGCCATCGCGACGAGCCAGTCGGCCAGCAGCGGGGCGAGCGAGGCGGGGTCGATGTCCTCTCTGCGGATCAGGGCGAAGGCGTGCGCGGCACCGGCGAACATTCCGTACATGGCGCTGAGCAGGGCCACGTCGTGCAGGGCCGCGAAGCCCGCGTCCTCGCCGACGTAGGTGGTGCCGGCCGGTACCACCAGGGTCTCCCGGTGCCGCTCGAACAGCTCCCGAGAGCCGCTGTAGAAGACGTAACCGCCGGCTTCCGGGACGCCGATCATCGGAGGTACGGCCATGATCCCGCCATCCAGGTAGCGGGCGCCGCGCTCGCGTGCCCACTCGGCGCGGACTCGGGCCTGGGCAGGGGTGCTGGTGGTCAGGTTGACCAGGTCCCGGCCGGCCAGGTCGGTGCCGGCCAGCACCTCCTCGACCGAGGTGTCGTCCAGCAGGCAGACGACGATCAGGGAGTGCGCCGCGACCGCCTCGGCGGCGGTCTCCGCCACCCTCGCGCCCTCGGCGGCGAGTGCCGCCGCGCGGGCCGGGGTGCGGTTCCAGACGGTGAGCGGGTGGCCGGCGGCAAGCCAGGCGCGAGCCAGTGCGGCGCCCATCGCGCCGAGGCCCAGCATGGTGACGGGAGTCTTCTCAACAGGGTTGTGTGCCATGCCGACTAGGCTGGTCACAGGGCCGGAGGTGATCAAGTACGCACTTGGTTGTGGGTGGTTACCCCGGGGTGAGCGAGCACGTCAGGAGGGCGGGGCATGACGACGCTGAACCGGCCGGAGCGCACCGGAGCGACACGTGTGCGGGATCGACGCCGCGATGGAGGTGATCGGAGGCAAGTGGAAGGTGCTGATCCTCTGGGCGCTCCACGAGCACCCCTGCCGTCGCTTCGGCGAGCTGCGCCGGCTGCTTCCCGGGATCACCGAGAAGGTGCTGGCCTCTCACCTGCGTGAGCTGGAAGCGGACGGCGTCGTGCACCGCGTCTCCTACGACGAGGTCCCGCCCCGCGTCGAGTACTCGCTGACCGAGGACGGGATACGCCTCGACGACGCCCTCCGGCCGCTGGCCGCCTGGGGGCGCGAGCGGCCGGCCACTCCGGCCGGCCGCCCCGACGACGTCTCCGTGCCGATCACCGTGAGGCCGAGGTCATGACCACTCACTGCTGCGAGACCATGACCTACCACGTGGACCTGCGCTGCGACGAGCACGACGACCCCTTCGACTGCCCGGACGCGCTGGTCGACTTCAGCGCCAGGTTCCAGGAGTACGGGCTGATCGTCCATGACGGCGGCACGTCGAGCATCACGATCGGCTTCTGTCCCTGGTGCGGGCGGCGCCTCCCCGAGTCGCAGCGGGACCGGTGGTTCGAGGAGCCGGAGCGCCGCGGGATCGATCCGTGGGAGGACGAGTTGCCCGCCGGGTTCCAGGACGCCCGCCGGCTCGCCTCGGCCGCACCAGAAGTGACGAGTCGCTGGCTGCCGGGCCCGTTCCGCAACACGTCCTAACCCCGCAGCACCAGCGCCTGCCCGGCCACCACCAGCACCACCTGCTCGCACTCGCTCGCGAACGCCGCGTTCAGCCGTCCCAGCTCGTCCCGGTACCGCCGGCCGGAGGAGGTCGCCGGCACGATCCCCGACCCGACCTCGTTCGACACCGCGACCACGGTCCGCCGCGCCCCGCGCACCGCCGCGGTCAGCTCCCGCACCCGCTCCCGCAGCGCGCGCTCCCCACCGGACGCCCACTCCGCGTCGTCCCACGCCCCGACGGAGTCCATCGCGTCCGTCAGCCACAGCGACAGACAGTCGATCAGCAACGGCGGCCCGTCCTCCCCGAGCAACGGCACCAGATCGCAGGTCTCCGCCGTGCGCCAGGAACCAGGCCGCCGCTCCCGGTGCGCCGCCACACGCGCCGCCCACTCGGTGTCCCCGTTGCGGGAACCGCCGGTCGCCACGTACAGCACGTCGGGGAAGGCCTCGAGGCGCCGCTCGGCCTCCACCGACTTCCCCGACCGGGCACCGCCCAGCACCAGCGTCCGCCGGGGGACGTCCGGCACGTCCTCGTACGCGCCCACCGCCAGCGTCGCCCCGTCCGGCACCGCACGCGCCCCCGCCGCGGCCAGCCGCCGCCGCAGCTCCGCGCCGGGCGGTACGTCGTGGTCGAGGTGAACGGCGACGACGTCCGTGGTCGGCCCCACCGCGCCCACCGCCCGCAGCTTGGCCAGCGCGTCCGGCCGTCCCACCACGTCCGCCAGCACCATGTCGTACGTCCCGCCGTGCACCGCCCCGTTCTCCAGCCCGGCCGGCGCGCTGCCCGGCGGCAGGTACAGCAGCCGCTGCCCGTCCGGCCCGGTCACCGCGTACCCGGTGCCGCCCGCGTCCATCGCCAGCGCCCGCACCCGATGCCCCGTCAGCAGCGTCAAGTCCCGGCCGTCCGGCACTCGTACGGGTTGCGGCAGCCCGTCCGGGACCTCGATCGCCGGCCCGTCGTGCGGATGAGACAGCACCACCTGCCGCACCCCGCCCAGCGAATGCCCGGCCCGAGCCGCGGCGAACGCCACGCCGGGCGTCAGGTCGAGCAGCAGCAGCCCGTCCACGAGCAGCGCGGTGGCGGCCCGCGCGTCCGGCCCGAGCGCGGTGGCGCAGGCCGCGCAGGGGCAGTCGGGGCGGGGCAGGCCCGCGGGGGCACCGGTGCCGAGCAGAGTCACTTCCACGGACCTGATTTTCGCTTGTCGCCGCAGGTCTTGCGCGTCCGGTTAGGCTCGTGGCAGAAGCCGGACCAAGATCCGGCTTTCGCTCTGCACGTGGTCGCACCAGGGAGGCGTACATGGTGGCTTGGACGTGGCGGTTCGAGAAGGCCGACGGGACGGAGGTCCAGCCCGCGGTGCAGCCGGAGGAGTTCACCACCCAGGGGGATGCCGAGTCCTGGGTCGGTGAGCACTACAAGGCCCTGCTCGAGGGCGGCGCGGACCAGGTACGGCTGTTCGAGGACACCACGGAGATCTACGGCCCGATGAGCCTGCACGCCGAGGAGTCCTGACCGCGGCGGGCGAGCACCGCGGCAGGTACTCGCCCGCCCTCTTCTCTGCTACTGCTCACCCAGCGTCACGTACACGGTCCGCCGACCGCCGTCGCGGACGAAGGCCACCGGCATCCGCTGCCCCGGCCGGTCCGCCGCCAGTGCCTCGGACAGCGAGGTGATCGTGGTGATGTCGGTGTCGCCCAGCCTGGTGATGACGTCACCGGGCCGGATACCCGCCCGGTCGGCCGCGCTCCCGCCCCGCACCTCGACCACGGCCACACCCGCGGGCCGGAACGAGCTGTCGAGGACGGTCCGGCCGGTGACGCCGAGCGCGGCCCGGCCGGAGTCCGTCACCCTGCCGTTCCTGACGATCTGGTCGGCGACGGTGCGCACCATGGACGCGGGGATCGCGAACCCGATTCCGGCCGCCGCGCTGCCCCCGAGGTCGGGATCGGCGGCGGCGAGCGTGGGAATGCCGATGACCTGCCCGCTCAGATCGACCAGCGCCCCGCCGCTGTTGCCCGGGTTGATGGCCGCCGACGTCTGCACCATGTTCCCGATGGTGGCGCCCGTGCCCCCGCCGTCGCTCCCCTCGCTGACGGTCCGTCCGGTCGCCGACACGATGCCCTGCGTCACGCTGGACGACAGCCCGAGCGGCGAGCCCATGGCCAGGACGATCTGTCCGACCTGCACCTTCTCGGAGTCCCCGAACCGCGCGGCCTTCAGCCCGCCCGGAACCCCGTCCAGCTTGATGACCGCGAGGTCCTGCTCCGGGTAGGAGTACACCAGGGACGCGGTCAGCGGGTCCTGGCTGTTGGCGGTGGTCACCCTGAACGTCTTGTCGTCGCCGACGACATGGGCGTTGGTGACGATGTGTCCGTCGCCGTCGTACACCACGCCGGAGCCGAGGGAACCGCTCGCCCGGATCTGCACCACCGACGGCAGCACGTCCTTGATCACCCTCAGATACGCGCTCTGCAGGTCGGCACCCGGCCCGGCGACCGCGGCGGCGGCCTCCTCCTTCCCGGCCGACGGCTCCAGCGAGGAACAGCCGGAGCCGAGCACCGTGCAAAGCGCGAGCGCCAAGAGGGCGCCGACGATCCGGGCACGCGAGGCATTCATGCCCCGAGTCTCCCCAGGGACTGATCACCCGGCCCGCCGAACTCACCCGAACGGGGTCGAAAGGGCGAAGCCCCTGGGGCGGGACGGGACGGGTAGGGGCGGCGGGGGCGGGAAACTCCCGGCCCGGCCCCCTGACGCCCGCGCACGCGCCTGCCGCCCCGGCCGAGCGGCGGGCGCGGCGGCAATCCTCAGCCCCGTACCCCGCACAGGTGCAGCAGCGCCGCGACTCCCCGGTACGGGTCGGTCCGGCCGGCCCGCTCCTCGGCGGCCAGCAGCGTGTCCAGGTCGGCCGGGAGTTCCGCACCGTCCGGTGCGGTGTCCGTGAAGACCCGCACGCCGTACCAGGTGTGCAGCGGCGCCCCGATCCCGGCGAGCGTGGCCGTCAGCGTGCCGAGCCGGTCGGCGCGCACGTCGAGCCCGAGCCGGTTGCGGTAGGCGGTCGTGTCGAACGCGGCCAGCGCGCCCGCCCAGTCGCCGGACAGCCCCGGCCGCATGGCCAGCGCGTCACCGTTGCGCACCAGCAGCGACAGCAGCCCGCCCGGGGCCAGCATCCGGGCCAGCCCGGCCACCAGGGGATCGGGCTCCTCGACGTACATCAGCACCCCGTGGCACAGCACCACGTCGAAACTGCCCGGCAGGAAGTGCACGCCGGTGTCCCGCCCGTCGCCCTGGACGATCCGCATCCGCTCGCGGATCCCCTCCGGCTGACCGGACAGCGCCTCACGCGCCGCCGCGATCATCGTCGCGTCCTGCTCGACACCGGTCACCTTGTGCCCGGCGCGGGCCAGCCGCAGCGCCTGCGTGCCCTGGCCCATCCCGACGTCGAGCACCCGCAGCCGCTGCCCGACCGGGAACCGCCCGGCTATCTGCTCGTCGAGCTGCCGGGCGACCAGCTCCTGCCGTACGACATCCCGCAGCCCGCCCAGCCGGCTGAGCCAGGCCTCGGCCGCACCCCCCTCGAAAGCGTCCGTGCTCAGGGCCGCTCTCCGCGCTTGACCTGCGGCTTGGGCAGCCGGAGCCGACGCATCTGCAGGGAGCGCATGAGGGCGTAGGCCACCGCGCCCTTCTTGTTCTGGTCCGGGAAGCGCTCGGCCAGCCGCCCCCGCAGCCGGAAGCCGCTGAGGAGCGAGTCGAGCACGATCAGGATGATCACGACCAGCCACATCAGCAGCGCGATGCTCTGCAGCGCGGGCACCTGGACCACGCTCAGTACGAGGATGACCACGGCCAGCGGCAGGAAGAACTCCGCCATGTTGAACCGCGAGTCGACCCAGTCGCGGGCGAACCGGCGGACCGGGCCCTTGTCACGGGCCGGCAGGTACCGCTCGTCACCGCTCGCCAGCGCCTGGCGCTGCCGCTCCAGCTGGGCGCGGCGCTCCTCACGCTGGCGCTTGGCGGCGTCCTTGCGGTTCGTCGGAGTGCTGGCGAAGCTGCGGCGCTGGGCCTGGGCCTCACTGCGCTTCGGCGTGGGCCGGCCCTTCTTGGCCTGCGGGTCACGGGGCTGATTGGAGTCGGTCAGCACCGCCTTGTCGGCGGGGGCCTTCTCATCCTTGGCACGGCTACGGAACACAAAACCCAAGGGTACGGGGTTCGGGGGCATGGACCCCAGCCCGGCTGGGAACGATCCGGCAACACCATTCGTCTCCAAGGGGACACAGGGGACGTTGCAGACGGTTCGCTCGGGGCACCCCCGGGACCCACCTACTCCCTACGCCGGAGCGGACCGGACCGCAGTCGTCCTTGGGGATGAGCGCATCCGTCCCCGAACAGTGCGGTAATGGATGCAGGGCCCGTACTGTGGGTCTTGCAGCAGGATCTGTGAGCTGGAGTCCGTCAGAAGGGGGCGCGCGAAGCCCATGAGCGGTGTCATGAAGCGTATGGGGATGATCTTCCGCGCGAAGGCGAACAAGGCCCTTGACCGGGCCGAGGACCCGCGCGAGACCCTCGATTACTCGTACCAGAAACAGCTGGAGCTGCTGCAGAAGGTCCGCCGCGGCGTCGCCGACGTGGCCACCTCGCGCAAGCGTCTGGAACTCCAGCTCAACCAGCTCCAGTCCCAGTCGACCAAGCTGGAGGACCAGGGCCGCAAGGCCCTCGCGCTCGGCCGCGAGGACCTGGCCCGCGAAGCCCTGTCCCGCCGGGCCGCGCTCCAGCAGCAGGTCACGGACCTCGAGACGCAGCACTCCACCCTGCAGGGCGAGGAGGAGAAGCTCACCCTCGCGGCCCAGCGGCTCCAGGCCAAGGTCGACGCCTTCCGTACGAAGAAGGAGACCATCAAGGCCACCTACACCGCCGCCCAGGCCCAGACCAGGATCGGCGAGGCGTTCACCGGCATCTCCGAGGAGATGGGCGACGTCGGCCTGGCCATCCAGCGCGCCGAGGACAAGACGCAGCAGCTCCAGGCCCGGGCCGGCGCCATCGACGAGCTCCTCGCCTCCGGCGCCCTCGACGACCCCACCGGCACGGCCAAGGACGACCTCCAGGCCGAGCTGGACCGGATCTCCGGTGGTACGGATGTAGAGCTGGAACTGCAGCGTATGAAGGCCGAACTCGCCGGAGGCTCGCCCCAGCAGGCGATCGAGGGCGGCGCCGGCCAGGGACAGTCCCAGCAGCAGCCGCAGGACACCCCGCGCTTCGACAAGCAGTAGCGCGAGCGCCGAGAGCCACAGCCTGGAGGGCGACATGGCCGACATGATCGTACGGATCATGGGGGAGGGGCAGGTGAGGCTGGCGGACAACCACCTCACCGAGCTGAACAAGCTCGACGACGAGCTGCTGGCCGAGATGGAGAACGGCGACGGCCCCGGCTTCCGCCGCACCCTCCACGCCCTCCTGACCAAGGTCCGGGACCTGGGCGAGCCCGTCCCGGACGACTCCCTGGACCCCTCCGACCTCATCCTGCCGTCGCCCGACGCGACGCTGGAGGAGGTCAGGGAGCTGCTGAGCGACGACGGTCTGATCCCGGGCTGACGGGGGCTGGGGGACAAAGCCCCCAGGAACGTACTGTGCACCTGTGACCACCCTCGACCGTGCCCGTTGCCGCCTCCAGGCGCACCCCCTCGCACTGGACGCGGCGCTGGCGGCGGGCGTGCTGGTGTGCATGGTGGTCGGGTCCTTCGTGACCCCGCAGGGCGAGAACGGCGTCGACTGGGGCGTGCACCGCCCCGATCCGCTCAGTCTGCTGCTCATCACCGTGGGGGCGGGTGCACTCGTCCTGCGCCGCAGCGCCCCCAAGACGGTCCTCGCCGTCACCGGGACCGTCTCCCTGATCGAGTGCGTCACCGGCGACCCCCGCGCCCCGGTCGCCATGTCCGCCGTCGTCGCCCTCTACACCGTCGCCTCGACCACCGACCGCGCCACCACCTGGCGCGCCGGCCTGCTCACCATGACCGTGCTGACCGGCGCCGCCATGCTCGCCGGCCCGCTGCCCTGGTACGCGCAGGAGAACCTCGCCATCCTCGCCTGGACCGGCATCGGAGCCACCGCCGGGGACGCCGTCCGCAGCCGGCGCGCGGTCGTACAGGCCATCCGCGAACGCGCCGAGCGGGCCGAGCGCACCCGCGAGGAGGAGGCCCGCCGCCGGGTCGCCGAGGAACGCCTGCGCATAGCCCGTGACCTGCACGATGTCGTCGCCCACCACATCGCCCTGGTCAACGTCCAGGCCGGGGTCGTCGCCCACGTCATGGACAAACGCCCCGACCAGGCCAAGGAAGCCCTCGCCCACGTCCGCGAGGCCAGCCGCTCCGCACTGAACGAACTCCGCGCCACCGTCGGCCTGCTCCGCCAGTCCGGCGACCCGGAGGCCCCCACCGAGCCCGCCCCCGGCCTGGGCGGCCTCGAAGACCTCGCGGACACCTTCCGCAACGCCGGCCTCCGGGTCGAGGTCGCCCGCGCCGACCAGGGCACCGAACTGCCCGCCGCCGTCGACCTGGCCGCGTACCGGATCATCCAGGAGGCCCTCACCAACGTGCAGAAACACGCGGGACCCGACGCCAAGGCCGAGGTCAGCGTGGTCCGCGTGGGCCCGAACATCGAGGTCACGGTGCTGGACGACGGCCGGCCCGACGGGAACGAGCCGGTTGCCTCGGGCGGCGGCCACGGTCTGCTCGGCATGCGTGAACGCGTCACCGCCCTGCGCGGCACCCTCACCACCGGCCCCCGCTACGGCGTCGGTTTCCGCGTCCATGCCATCCTGCCGATCAAGACGCCCACCGCCGCCGCATCGGGAGACCCCGCATGACCATCCGTGTCCTGCTCGCCGACGACCAGGCACTGCTGCGCAGCGCCTTCCGGGTGCTCGTCGACTCCGAGCCGGACATGGAGGTGGTGGGGGAGGCGTCGGACGGCGCGGAAGCCGTGCGGCTGGCGACCGAGGTTCGGGCCGACGTCGTCCTCATGGACATCCGCATGCCGGGCACGGACGGCCTGGCGGCCACCCGGCTGATCAGCGCGGACCCCCGGCTCGCCGACGTCCGCGTGGTCATCCTCACGACCTTCGAGGTGGACGACTACGTGGTGCAGGCACTGCGGGCCGGAGCGTCTGGCTTCCTCGGCAAGGGCTCGGAACCGGAGGAACTCCTGAACGCCATCCGGGTCGCCGCCGGGGGAGACGCCCTGCTCTCCCCGACGGCCACCAAGGGCCTCATCGCCCGCTTCCTCGCCCAGGGCGACGCGGACGACGCCGACCCGGCTCGCGCGGAACGCCTCGCGGCGCTGACCGGACGAGAACGCGAGGTACTCGTCCAGGTCGCGGGCGGTCACTCCAACGACGAGATCGCCGAGCGGCTGGAGGTCAGTCCGCTGACCGTGAAGACCCACGTGAACCGGGCGATGGCCAAGCTGGGGGCGCGGGACCGGGCGCAGCTCGTGGTGATCGCTTACGAGTCGGGGCTGGTGCGGCCGAGGGGGGACTGACGGGTCCTTCGGGTTCCGCTATCGCTTGAGGGAGCTGACGAAGGCGTCCCAGGCGGGGGCTGGGACGACGAGTACGGGGCCGTGGGGGGTTTTGCTGTCGCGGACGGGGACGATGCCGGGGAAGTCGTCGGTGACCTCGACGCATTCGCCGCCGTTGGTGTTGCTGTAGCTGCTCTTGCGCCAACGGGCGGAACTCAGTTCGGCGCTGTGTCGCATGTTCCGTAGTCCTCCATCGCCTTATGGATCAGCTGCACTGATTCGGGCAGCGAGAGAGCGTTGGCACGCAGTACTTCATACTGCCGCCGCCACTTCCCGGCCGCTTCCGAGTCCTCGTAGAGGTGACCTGCGTCAATACCCTCTTCGTAAGCCACCGTTGAGCCGCCGGGCAGTGTCAGCAGGGTCAACGCTCCGCCCATCAGCGAGTGCGGACCCGCGCTGAAAGGCATGGCCTGCACCTTACTGTCCGCAGTATCCGCCTGGTCGAGTAGCAAGGCCAGTTGCTCGTACATGCATTCCCGTCCGCCTACCGGGCGCCGGAGAACGGACTCGTCGATGATCGCCCACCGGAGCGGCGGTTCGGCCGAGCGCTGCCTTTCCTGCCTCGACATCCGGGCCGTGACACGCTGCTCGACCTGCTCTTCGGTCAGGTCCTGCTGACAGCGCAACAGGGCGCGTGCGTATGCCTCGGTCTGCAGCAGGCCGGGCAACGCCTGGGCCCCGTACTGCGAGCGTGCTCTTGCTGGAGTTCACGATGCCCGCGAGTTGTACGAGGGACAGGCCCGCGACCTCGCGATGACGTCGTTGCTCGGCGCCGAAGTAGTGGCGGGCGGACAGGTAGGGGGTCAGTGCCTGGGGGCGAAATGTCATGAGACGCGCCTTTCCTGTTGCTGTTCGTCCCTTCTCAACACGGGAGTTGCGCTTCGCGGGAGTACGGCTCGCCGAGGCGTTGCAGGACGCCCTGCGGATCGCGGAATGCCGGGGCGCCCGGCTGCCGGAGCACTGACGGTCAGGACGCGGCCGTGGCGACCTGCGCGGCCATCGCTGACGTAGCCCCCGATTCGCCGGTCACTTCTGCCTATCGGGCGTATTCGGCGGGTGTCTGGCCGTACTCCTTCTTGAAGGCGCGGACGAAGTGGCTGCTGTCGGCGAACTGCCAGTGTGCGGCTAGTTCCGAGACGCTCGGGCGGGTGCCCGGCGCCGTCAGTTCGAGGCGGGACTGCTCCAGGCGTCTGCGGCGGACGTACGCGGCCACCGAGTCGTCGGTCTCGGCGAAGGCCCGGTGCAACGTTCGTACGGAGACCTTGAGTTCGCGGGCCAGAGTCGTGGGGGAGAGGTCGGGGTCGGTGAGGCGGGTGTCCGCGATGTCCCTGGCTGCCTGGGCCAACGCGGGGGCCAGCAGGGGTTCGGTGTCGTCGAACGTCTGCATGAGCACCCCTTTGACCAGTTCGAGCAGGGAGTTGCGGGCGGCTCGTGCACCGGCGGGGGTCAGGTCGTCGAGCGTCGCCTCGACTATCTGGGCGTACGCCATGAGCAGTCGTAGTTCGGGCGAGTCGGCCGGGCCTACGGTCGCCCGGTCGCGGATCAGCGGACTGAGCGGCGTGGCCGGCAGGATCAGTACCTTCGCGGTCGAATGCGGTGCCACCTCGAAGCGGGCCGGAGGGCCGTTGTGGCGCACGATGAACTGCCCAGCCGGTACGGCGGTCTCGCCCCGGTTGCGCGGAGCGACGAAGCGCCACTCGCCGCGTCCCATCACATGCACCAGGATCCGGTCCTCAGGGTGCTGGGAGGCGCCCCGGGTGCCGCCGGCCATCAACTCGCCATAGACGCCCGAGATCACCGTGTCGTGCACCTTGGACGCACGGACCCGGACCCGGAACTCACCCGATCCGACCGGCTCCCAGGGCGGCAGCGGGAGCGCCTCTCCGATTTGCGACTCCCACGCACGCCGGAAGACGTCGAAGCCGTTCCGCGCGGTAGTCGGTGCAGTCGCGGTAGTCGGGGCCGTGGTGTCGACGAAGAACTTCCTTCCTGGTGCCGGCCCGTCGGGCTGAGGTTCGCTGTGTTCCGTGTCGTTCATCTCAACGCCTCGCCTCCTCCTGCCGACGACCGCCGCATCCTCGCGGACTGATCTCACCACGGCCCGCGTTGCCTGGCGCCGACGTTCCATCAGAGTGGCGCTGTTGTACAAGCACACTCCGCCGCGGTCTTCCTAAGGTGAGCGATGCGGACAACGATGTCGCAGCGCGTGGAGACAGAGACAGCGCGCTTGCTTCCATGCTTCCGCCTCATGGTGAGTACCGAAGGGTTCTAGCTGTCATGTCTGACACCAATCTCGGCACCGACGTTGCGTCGAGCGATTCCGCGGCCGATGCCGCCGCTGTCTTCGACCTGCTGATCGGCCTGGTCCGCGCCCAGGTTCTGAGGGGCATAGCGGCGCTGCACATTGCCGACCACCTCTCCGACGGAGCCATGACGGCCGAGGAGGTGGCCGAGCGCGAGGGCAGTCATCCGCAGGCCACGTACCGTCTGATGCGCGCGGCCTCCTCGATCGGCCTGCTGAGCTACGAGGGGGACCGTCGTTTCGGTCTCACCGGACGGGGCCGCCTGCTGCGTTCCGGGGTCCCCGGCTCGATGCGCTCCCTGGTGCTGGCTCAGACCGGCCAGGCGCTCTGGCAGTCCTGGGCGACCTTCTCCGAGGCCGTGCGGGAAGGCAAGACCCAGACCGAGAAGGCGCTGGGGATGGAGATCTTCGAGTACTACGCGAAGCCGGAGAACGCCGAGGAGGCGGCCCTCTTCGCCCAGGCGATGGGAGACCTGTCAGGCCTGGTGACGCAGGGCGCCGTGTCCGCCGTGTCCACCGCAGGTGTGTCCACCGTCGTCGACGTCGGCGGTTCGAACGGTGACTTCGTCCTGGCGCTGCTGGAGGCCGACCCCCGGCTGAGCGGGCAGGTCCTCGACCTGCCGCACGTCGTCGAGGCCGCCCGCGGCGAGGCCGAGAAGCGCGGCCTGGCCGGCCGTTTCTCCGCGGTGGGCGGCGACTTCTTCGTGGAGGTTCCCCCGGCCGACCTCTACCTGGTGAAGACGATCTTGCACGACTGGGACGACGACCAGTGCACGACCATCCTGCGCAACTGCCGGTCCGCCGTGCACGAGGGGGGACGCGCGCTGGTCGTCGAGATGGTCGTCGGTGAGATCGGCAAGCCCGACCTGGCCACCCTGTCGGACATGGCCATGCTCACGACGACGAACGGCATGGAACGCGACCTGGCCGAGTTCGACGCCCTGTTCGAGGCCTCGGGATGGCGCCGGTCGAAGACATACCCCGTGGGTAACGGTTACTTCGGCCTGGAGCTCGTCGCCGTCTGATCCAGCCGACGGGTGTCATGACGCACGTACGAAAAGATGCCCCTTCCATATGAGAAGGGGCATCTCCACGAGGCATCTGAGGCTACGGCAGCGCCAGCATCCGCTCCAGCGCCAGCTTCGCGAAGGCCTCCGTCTCCTTGTCGACCTGGATGCGGTTGACGAGGTTGCCCTCGGCGAGGGACTCCAGGGTCCAGACGAGGTGGGGGAGGTCGATGCGGTTCATGGTGGAGCAGAAGCAGACCGTCTTGTCGAGGAAGACGATCTCCTTCCCCTCCGGCGCGAAACGGTTGGCCAGGCGGCGGACCAGGTTGAGCTCCGTGCCGATGGCCCACTTGGAGCCGGCCGGGGCGGCCTCCAGGGCCTTGATGATGTACTCCGTCGAGCCGACGTAGTCCGCGGCGGCGACGACCTCGTGCTTGCACTCCGGGTGGACCAGGACGTTCACCCCGGGAATGCGCTCGCGCACGTCGTTGACCGAGTCGAGGCTGAAGCGGCCGTGGACCGAGCAGTGGCCGCGCCACAGGATCATCTTGGCGGAGCGCAGCTCGTCGGCGGTCAGGCCGCCGTTCGGCTTGTGCGGGTTGTAGACCACGCAGTCGTCCAGGGACATGCCCATGTCGCGGACGGCCGTGTTGCGGCCGAGGTGCTGGTCGGGGAGGAACAGGACCTTTGTTGCCGAGGGCTCCCCCTGCTCGAAGGCCCAGTCGAGCGCCCGCTTCGCGTTCGACGACGTGCAGATGGTGCCGCCGTGCTTGCCCGTGAACGCCTTGATGTCCGCGGAGGAGTTCATGTACGAGACGGGCACGACCTGCTCGGCGACGCCGGCCTCCGTGAGCACGTCCCAGCACTCCGCGACCTGCTCGGCGGTCGCCATGTCGGCCATGGAGCAGCCGGCGGCGAGGTCCGGCAGGACGACCTTCTGGGCGTCGGACGTCAGGATGTCCGCGGACTCGGCCATGAAGTGCACACCGCAGAAGACGATGTACTCGGCCTCCGGGCGGGCGGCCGCGTCCCGGGCCAGCTTGAAGGAGTCGCCCGTGACGTCCGCGAACTGGATGACCTCGTCGCGCTGGTAGTGGTGGCCGAGCACGAAGACCTTGTCGCCGAGCTTCTCCTTGGCCGCGCGGGCGCGCTCGACCAGGTCGGGGTCGGACGGCGAGGGCAGGTCGCCGGGGCACTCGACTCCCCGCTCGCTCCTCGGGTCGGCCTCACGGCCGAGCAGCAGCAGGGCGAGCGGCGACGGCTGTACGTCGAGCTCCGGGGTTTGGGCGGTGGTCACGACACGCACCCTTTCTACTTTTCCACTTTTCGTCGAATTGACGTTATCTATCATAACCCGCTTCACGTCACTTTGACGATGGTCATCGCGTCGATGTGACGTGAATCCCGGTGAGGCGTTTTCCGCCGCGAACCGCATGTGCGAGCATGAGGAGGGAACGACAAGACAAACAGCTCGGCCCGGAATGAATCCGCGGCCCCGCCGGTTGGAACCGTCGGCAAGCAGTCTCCGTACAACCCGGGAGAGATGTAGATGTCCGTATCGGACGAGACCAGCACCGTCACCGACGGCATCGTCCTGACCGACGCCGCCGCGGCGAAGGTCAAGGCCCTGCTCGACCAGGAAGGCCGTGACGACCTCGCCCTCCGCGTCGCCGTCCAGCCCGGCGGCTGCTCCGGCCTGCGTTACCAGCTCTTCTTCGACGAGCGTTCGCTCGACGGTGACGTCGAGAAGGACTTCGACGGGGTCAAGGTCGTCACCGACCGCATGAGCGCGCCGTACCTGGGCGGTGCCACCATCGACTTCGTGGACACGATCGAGAAGCAGGGCTTCACGATCGACAACCCGAACGCGACGGGCTCCTGCGCCTGCGGCGACTCCTTCAGCTGAGCCGAGCGGCGTACGACGCGCACGACATGAAGGCGGCGGTCCCCTGCTACGGGGCCGCCGCCTTCGCGTGTCCGCCGGTTCGCGATCTCCGGGCCTACGACGACTTCGGCAGGCGAGCGCCCGGCCGCTCCATCGGGACCTCCTGGCCGTCCGAGCCGACCACCTTCCGGTCGCCGAGCGGCTGGTCCAGGTGCACGGTCCGGTGGTAGACCTTGGCGATCAGGATGCAGACCTTGTCCTTCCACGGCGTCTCGGTCACCGTGACGGTCACCTTGCCGGAGTCCTCGGCCGCGGAGACCTTGTAGTCGGCGCACACCCCGCCCTCGAACGCCACGGTCAGGCTGGTGCTGTCATCGGTGGTGCTGTAGCCCGTGACCTTCACGGACTGCTCGGCCGGCGACGCCGACGGGGCTGACGGGGTGCCGTCGGACGGGGTGCTCGACGACGCCAGGTACTTCGGGTCGACGGCCGGATACGTCACCGTGTAGGCGTCCGCCGCACCCCGCACCTGGAACAGCCACGACGGCACCAGCGCCTGCCGGCCGTCCACGGAGTGCGCCGCCAGCCCGAACACCGCCTTGCGCACGGTGACCGTCTCCCGGGCCGGCGCGGGCACGGCCGTCCCCGACGGCGAGGTGCCGCACGGCTGCTCCAGCCGGTCCTTCTGCGGGACGGGGCTGGCGCAACCGCCGATGCCCATCCGGTGGTCGTCCCCGCTCCCGCTTCCGTTCCCAGGCGTCGCATTCATCAGGTCCAGCGTCTTCTTCGCGCCCACGACGGGGTACGTGTCCCCCTTCACCGGCGTCATCAGCTCACCGTGGCCGCCCACCACCTGGCCACCCTCGCCGACGGTCAGACCGGTCGTCCACCCGTAGGTGGGCAGTCCGCCCACCACCGGGTCGGCGTTCACCACCCGCCGGGCGCCCATGATCCGGCTCGCGTCGATCTTGGCGTCGTCCTGGCCCAGCGCCTTCAGCACCGGCGCCGCCGCCTTCCTCGCGGCCGCCTCGCTCACCTGGTCGACGGCCGGGTCGGCGGGGTCCTGGGCGCAGGAGATGACCTTCCTGCAGTTGTCGGTGCCGGTCGCGTAGCGGCTGTACGTCCAGTTGCCCGGCGCCTCCTTGCCGACCTGCAGGACCGTTCCCGACCCGTCCTTCGTGGACCCGACCCGCCAGGTCTGCCCCTCGGCCACCGGTGTGCCGGTCAGGCCCAGCGCCTTCGCCAGCCGGGCCACGTCCTCCTTGGCGACCTCGCCGCCCGCCCGGTACACGGGCGCGGAGCCGGGGCCGCCGGGCAGCGTGCCCTCGGCCTTGTACGTGATGCCGTACGGGTTGGGCTCACCGGGCGCGATGCCCTCCGAACGGCCGTCCAGCGCGAGCGGCGGGGGAGTGCCGCCGGAGGAGGCGGAACCCGTACCGCTGTCCGACGCGCCGTTCGCCGTGGCCGTCAGGTACGCCCCACCGCCGCCGATCAGCAGCACGGCGGCGGCGACGGCGGCAGCGGCCACGGGGGAGCGGCGCCGGGCGGACCGTTCGTCGTCAGCCTGAGCATGGTCCCGGGGAACCTCGCTGCCGGGCACCCCGGGTACGTCCGCGGCCAGGGGCTCGGCACCGTCGCCCGCGGCCGCGGCCGCCGCTTCCGACTCGGCCGCCGTGTCCGGCGCGGATGCAGCGTCCGGCGCGGCCGCCTCTTCCGACGTGGCTGCCGCTTCCGACTTGGCTACCGGCTCCGCCGAAG
>NZ_JBIAVN010000001.1:855251-1159242 GCF_042894285.1 Streptomyces sp. NPDC001544
GAAGGCTCCGCTTCGGATGCGGCTCGGCGCTCGGCCGTGGCTTCTTCCCCGGACTCGGCTTCCTGCCGGGACGCGCTCCCGGGTTCGGGCGCGGCTACCGGCTCCGCCGAAGGCTCCGCTTCGGATGCGGCTCGGCGCTCGGCCGTGGCTTCTTCCCCGGACTCGGCTTCCTGCCGGGACGCGCTCCCGGGTTCGGGCGCGGCTTCCCGCTCGACCGCAGCTCCCTGTTCCGGCGCGGCTGCGCCCCCCGGTTCCGGGTCCGCTCCCGGCTCGGGCGCGGCTTCGCCCTCGGCTGCCGCTGTGACCTCGGGCGTGGCATCCGGCTCGGGCACACCCCCGCCGTCCGGCGCGCTCCCGCGTTCCGACTCCGCTCCGCGTTCCGGCGCGGCGGCCTCCCCGGGCTCTGGAAGCCCCTTGTCCGCCGAGGTTCCTCCGGCGAAGCCCGCGGCCGCGTCGTCGTTGTCGGGTCGCTCGGTGTTCACCGCATCGCTCCTTGCTGGGTCGTATCCCGCATCCCCTCCTCGGGGGACGGCGATGAGACGCGGCGGGTGAGCGAGCGGTTCCCTGAGCCGGACCGGACGAATCAGTCGCCGTAGTCCGACATGGCGTCCAGCAGCCGCGCCGAGGCCACGGGAACGGTCACGCCGTGGATGAGCGAAGGGGGCACCGGAACGGACGAGTCCCGTTCCGGTACCGCCCAGTGCGGGGCCATCCGGGCGCAGTCACCGCGCAGCACCGCCAGACCGCCGTCGACCTCGACCGGAACGGGCGCGTAGACCTTGATGTTCGTCATGACGGCACCGTAGGCACGCCCGGGGCGGCGAATAAAGATCTACTATCGGGTAGTTTTCCCGCTCCTGGGCCCGGCGCCGACCGGGTAGCGTGAAGTGTCAACTGCCCTCCCGTCCAGCAGGAGAGTCCTCGCCGTGCGCATCGCAGTCACCGGCTCCATCGCCACCGACCATCTCATGACCTTCCCCGGCCGCTTCGCCGACCAGCTGGTCGCGGACCAGTTGCACACGGTCTCCCTCTCCTTCCTGGTGGACAACCTCGACGTCCGCCGCGGTGGCGTCGGCGCGAACATCGCCTTCGGCATGGGCCAGCTCGGCACCCGCCCCGTCCTGGTCGGCGCCGCGGGCTTCGACTTCGACGAGTACCGGGCCTGGCTGGAGCGGCACGGCGTGGACACCGAGTCGGTCCGTATCTCGGAGACGCTGCACACCGCTCGCTTCGTGTGCACCACCGACACCGACCACAACCAGATCGGCTCCTTCTACACCGGCGCCATGAGCGAGGCCCGGCTGATCGAGCTGAAGACCGTCGCCGACCGCGTCGGCGGCCTGGACCTGGTGCTGATCGGCGCCGACGACCCGGAGGCGATGCTCCGCCACACCGAGGAGTGCCGCACGCGCGGCATCCCGTTCGCCGCCGACTTCTCCCAGCAGATCGCCCGTATGGACGGCGAGGAGATCCGGATACTGCTGGACGGCGCGACGTACCTGTTCTCGAACGAGTACGAGAAGGGCCTCATCGAGTCCAAGACGGGCTGGACCGACGAGGAGATCCTCGGCAAGGTCGGCAAGCGGGTCACCACCCTGGGCTCACGAGGTGTCCGCATCGAGCAGGAGGGTGAGGACCCGGTCGAGGTCGGCTGCCCGGAGGAGGAGCGCAAGGCCGACCCCACCGGCGTCGGCGACGCCTTCCGCGCCGGCTTCCTCTCCGGCCTCGCCTGGGGTGTCACCCCGGAGCGGGCCGCGCAGGTCGGCTGCATGCTCGCCACCCTGGTCATCGAGACCGTCGGCACCCAGGAGTACCAGCTGCGCCGCGCCCACTTCATGGACCGCTTCACCAAGGCCTACGGCCACGAGGCCGCCGCCGAGGTCCAGCAGCACCTCGCCTGAGTCACGCGGTGCGGCGGACCACGTAGGCCGAGCCGTGGTCCGCCGGCTCCTCACCGACGTACTCCTGCCCGCGCATCTCGCACCACGCCGGAATGTCCAGGCGGGCCGCCTCGTCGTCGGAGAGGACCCGGACCGTACCGCCCACCGGCACGTCCCCGATGACCTTCGCCAGCTCGATGACCGGGATCGGGCAGCGCTTGCCCAGCGAGTCGACGACCACCTCGTCCGCCCGTACGGCCGCCGCCGCGGGCACCGGCGCACCCAGCTTCTCCCGCACCCCCGCCACCAGGTCGGGCAGCACCGACAGGAACCGCTCCACGTCCTCCCCGGGCGTCCCCGGCGGCAGCGACACCCGCACGTTGCCCTCGCTCAGCACCCCCATCGCCTTCAGCACATGGCTGGGCGTCAGCGTGCTGCTCGTGCACGACGACCCGGAGGAGACGGAGAAGCCGCTCCGGTCCAGCTCGTGCAGCAGCGTCTCCCCGTCGACATAGAGACACGAGAACGTGACGATCCCGGGCAGCCGCCGCTCCGGATCGCCCACCACCTCCACGTCCGGCACCGAGTGAGCCACCCGTTCGCGGATCCGCCGCGTCAGCTCCCGCAGCCGCACCGCCTCACGGTCGGCCTCCGCCCGCACCGCCCGCAGTGAGGCGGCAGCAGCCACGATCGCCGGGATGTTCTCGAAGCCCGCCGCCCGCCCCGACTCCCGCTCGTCCACCGGGCTCCGTGGCGCGAACCGCACCCCCTTGCGCACCACCAGCAGCCCGACCCCGGACGGCCCGCCCCACTTGTGGGCGCTGGCCGTCAGCAGCGACCAGTCACCCCCGACCCGCCCCCAGCCCAGCGACTGCGCCGCGTCCACCAGCAGCGGCACGCCCGCCGCCCGGCACACCTCGGCCACCTCGGCCACCGGCTGGAGGGTCCCGACCTCGTGGTTGGCCGACTGCAGACAGGCGAGCGCGGTGTCGGGCCGCAGAGCGGTCGCGTACGACTCCGGGGTCACCGCGCCCGTACGGCCCACCGGTACCCGCGTCACCGACCCGCCGTCCGCCTCGAACGCCTCCGCCGAATGGAGGACCGAGGAGTGTTCGACGGATGACACGATCAGGTGGCGCCCGACCCGCCGCCGACCCGCCAGCGCCCCCGCGATCCCGCTGTGCGCGGCCCGGGTCCCCGACGAGGTGAACACCAGTTCGTCAACCCGACACCCCACGGCCTCCGCGGCCGCCTCCCGCGCGGCATCCAGCAACATCCGGGCCCGCCGCCCCTCCCGATAGAGCCGAGCAGGATCAGCCCACCCCTCATCCAGCGCGGCCACGAGAGCCTGCCGGGCAACGGGATGCAGAGGAGCGGAGGATGCGGCGTCGAAATAGGACATGCGTAAACGCTATGACGCCCTGTGGGGCAGCCCCCCGAAGGGGCGCGAGACTGCACCGATATGCGGCTCCGCCGCGTGGGCGCGATCGGCCACGAACAACCCGCAGCCGCCAAACAAGCTAACCACCCCTCTCACTAGGCACCCCTCCCCGCAACCCGCCGGGAGGCGTCCAGTAGGGTTTGGTCCGCATAAACATCAAACCCCTGCCCGACGCAGGGCGGCGACCGGACCAGCGAGAAGGCCGCAGCCAACAGCGCGGGCGAGACTCTCGGGAAGGCGCTACGTGAGTCCCAACGGCTCCGACCGCTCGCCGCGGCGCCCGATGCGGCGGAAGCTGCTGCAGGCAATGACCGCGGGCCTGGTCCTGGCGACCGCGACCGGTTGCACATACAAGGACTTCCCCCGCCTTGGTATGCCCACCCCGACCACGGAAGAGGCTCCGCGGATCCTCTCCCTGTGGCAGGGCTCCTGGGCTGCCGCGCTCGCCGTCGGCGTGCTGGTGTGGGGCCTGATCCTGTGGAGCGCCATGTTCCACCGGCGCAGCCGCACCAAGGTCGAGGTACCTCCGCAGACCCGGTACAACATGCCCATCGAGGCGCTGTACACGGTGGTCCCGATCATCATCATCTCGGTCCTGTTCTACTTCACGGCCCGGGACGAGTCGAAGCTCCTGGATCTCTCCAAGAAGCCCGACGTCACGATCAACGTCGTCGGCTTCCAGTGGAGCTGGGGCTTCAACTACATCGAGAACGTTCCCGGTTCCACCGGCAACGCGAAGACCGACCCGCAGCTGAACGCGATCCCGGACCGGTACAAGGAGGCGTTCCCGGCGAACGCCGGCGGTGTCTACGACGTCGGCACGCCGGGCACCCGCAACCCGGAGACCCACAACCCGGGCCCGACGCTGTGGCTGCCCAAGGGCAAGACGGTCCGCTTCGTCCTGACCTCGCGTGACGTCATCCACTCCTTCTGGGTGCTGCCGTTCCTGATGAAGCAGGACGTCATCCCGGGTCACACCAACGCCTTCCAGGTGACTCCCAACGCGTACGGCACCTTCCGGGGCAAGTGCGCCGAGCTCTGCGGCGTCGACCACTCCCGGATGCTGTTCAACGTGAAGGTCGTCTCCCCGGCAGCGTACGAGCAGCACCTCAAGGACCTCGTCAAGAAGGGGCAGACCGGTTACATTCCCGCCGGCATCGCGCAGACGAGCCACGAGAAGAACCGGGAGACGAACAACCTGTGAGCATCCTCAACGAACCCCAGGGTGCCGCGGCGGCTGACTCTTACGAGAACGAGCTGCCGGTCAGGCGCAAGCAGCCCGGCAATGTCGTGGTGAAGTGGCTGACGACCACCGACCACAAGACGATCGGGACGCTCTACCTCGTCACGTCGTTCGCGTTCTTCCTGATCGGCGGCGTGATGGCACTGCTCATGCGTGCCGAGCTGGCCCGTCCGGGCCTGCAGATCATGTCGAACGAGCAGTTCAACCAGGCGTTCACGATGCACGGCACGATCATGCTGCTGATGTTCGCGACGCCGCTGTTCGCCGGCTTCACGAACTGGATCATGCCGCTGCAGATCGGCGCTCCGGACGTGGCCTTCCCCCGGCTGAACATGTTCGCCTACTGGCTGTACCTGTTCGGCTCGCTGATCGCGGTGGCCGGCTTCCTCACCCCGCAGGGTGCGGCCGACTTCGGCTGGTTCGCCTACGCCCCGCTGTCGGACGCCATCCGCAGCCCCGGCATCGGCGCCGACATGTGGATCATGGGTCTGGCCTTCTCCGGCTTCGGCACGATCCTCGGCTCCGTCAACTTCATCACCACGATCATCTGCATGCGCGCCCCGGGCATGACCATGTTCCGCATGCCGATCTTCACCTGGAACGTGCTGCTGACCGGTGTCCTGGTCCTGCTGGCCTTCCCGGTCCTGGCCGCCGCGCTGTTCGCCCTGGAGGCCGACCGCAAGTTCGGCGCCCATGTGTTCGACGCCGCCAACGGCGGATCGCTCCTGTGGCAACACCTCTTCTGGTTCTTCGGCCATCCAGAGGTGTACATCATCGCGCTACCGTTCTTCGGCATCATCTCCGAGGTCATCCCGGTCTTCTCCCGCAAGCCGATGTTCGGCTACATGGGCCTGATCGCCGCCACGATCTCGATCGCCGGTCTGTCCGTGACGGTGTGGGCGCACCACATGTACGTCACCGGTGGCGTGCTCCTGCCGTTCTTCTCCTTCATGACCTTCCTGATCGCGGTCCCGACCGGTGTGAAGTTCTTCAACTGGATCGGCACCATGTGGAAGGGCTCGCTGAGTTTCGAGACCCCGATGCTCTGGGCGACCGGCTTCCTGATCACCTTCACGTTCGGTGGTCTGACCGGTGTCATCCTGGCCTCGCCGCCGATGGACTTCCACGTCTCGGACTCGTACTTCGTGGTGGCGCACTTCCACTACGTCGTGTTCGGCACCGTCGTGTTCGCGATGTTCTCCGGCTTCCACTTCTGGTGGCCGAAGTTCACCGGCAAGATGCTGGACGAGCGCCTCGGCAAGATCACCTTCTGGACGCTGTTCGTCGGCTTCCACGGCACCTTCCTGGTCCAGCACTGGCTGGGTGCCGAGGGCATGCCGCGCCGTTACGCGGACTACCTGGCCGCCGACGGCTTCACCGCCCTGAACACGGTGTCGACGATCAGCTCGTTCGTGCTCGGCCTGTCGATCCTGCCGTTCCTCTACAACGTGTGGAAGACGGCCAAGTACGGCAAGCCGGTCGGCGTGGACGACCCGTGGGGCTACGGCCGCTCGCTGGAGTGGGCGACGTCCTGCCCGCCGCCCCGGCACAACTTCCTCACCCTGCCGCGGATCCGCAGCGAATCCCCGGCGTTCGACCTGCACCACCCCGAGATCGCCGCTCTTGAGCAGCTCGAGCACGCCGGTCACGGCAGCGGCAGCGCCATCGCGGGCAGCAAGGAGGCCGGCAAGTGAAGATCCAGGGCCGGATGTTCATCTGGCTGAGCTTCTTCATCCTGATCATGGCCGTGGTGTACGGCGTGTGGTCGAAGGAGCCGGCCGGTACCACGGCACTCTTCCTGGCCTTCGGCCTGAGCGTCATGATCGGCTTCTACCTGAGCTTCACCGCTCAGCGGGTCGACGCGGGTGCCCAGGACAACAAGGAGGCCGACGTCGCGGACGACGCGGGCGAGCTGGGCTTCTTCAGCCCGCACAGCTGGCAGCCGCTCGCCCTCGGCACCGGTGGCGCGATCGCCTTCCTCGGTGTCGCGGTCGGCTGGTGGCTGATCTACTTCGCGGCACCGATCATCATGGTCGGCCTGTTCGGCTGGGTGTTCGAGTACTACCGCGGTGAGAACCGCACCCAGTAGTACGTACATGCTGTAGCAGCGCCGAGCGCACCGGGAGCCCGGACACTCCGTCAGGAGGTCCGGGCTCCCCCCTTTGCCGCACGGCCCTTCCCCCGTAGGGGTGACTCAGCGCGCCGAGGCTGACGACGCTCCTTAGCGTGAGTTCATGAGCACCTCTGCGCACACCCGCACCGTCATCAGCTGCGCCCTGCTGGTGGCCGCCCTCGGCGCGGGCGTCACCGCCTGCGGATCACATGGCAGCCCCCTGGCGGACGAGCCGTACGACGCGGCGGACCAGATCTCCTTCAGCGGCCTCCCCGACGACGGTAAGAAGGCCGACCCGGACAAGCCCATCGAGGTCACCGCACAGGGCGACGGGCGCATCACGGACGTCACCGCCGTGGACGCCACGGGACGCCATGTGGCGGGCGAGCTCGCCGCCGACGGCAGCCGCTGGCACAGCACCGCTCCGCTGGCCGCCAACGCCCACTACACGGTGCGGGTCAGCACGGAGGACGAGGACGGGGCCCCCGGCCGCCGCACCGTCACCTTCGACACCAGCAAGCCGAAGATCACCCAGCGCCTGGGCGTCACCTTCGGACCCGGCTCGGGCGTGTTCGGGGTCGGCCAGCCCATCACGGCGAAGCTGAACCAGGAGATCAAGGACAAGGCCCAGCGGGCCGTCGTCGAGCGCGCCCTGAGGGTCGACTCCTTCCCGGCCGTGATCGGCTCCTGGTACTGGGTGGACGGCAAGGAGCTCCACTACCGCCCCAGGGAGTACTGGCCCGCGCACGCCAGCATCCAGGTGCACAGCAACCTGGACGGCGTCAGGATCAGCGACCGCCTCTGGGGCGGCACCGCCAAGCCCCTGAAGATCACCACCGGCGACCGGATCGAGGCCGTCACGGACGCGTCGTCGCACCAGATGACCGTCTACAAGAACGGAGCGGTGATCAACGAGATCCCCGTCACCACCGGAAAGCCCGGCTTCGAGACCCGCAACGGCGTCAAGGTCGTCCTGGAGAAGCAGAGTTTCGTCCGCATGCGCGGCACCACCGTCGGCATCGCGGAGGGCAGCTCCGACTCCTACGACCTGCCGGTCTACTACGCGACCCGCGTCACCTGGTCCGGCGAGTACGTGCACGCCGCCCCCTGGTCGGTCGGCTCCCAGGGCTCCGCGAACGTCAGCCACGGCTGCACCGGTATGAGCACGTCCAACGCCGAATGGTTCTTCGACACCATCCATCAGGGTGACATCGTCAAGGTCGTCAACTCCAACGGCGACCCGATGGAACCGTTCGGCAACGGCTTCGGCGACTGGAACGTCGACTGGAACAAGTGGCGCACCGGCAGCGCGCTGGCTGGCGGCACCCCGGACGCCGCCGAGCCCCAGGAGACGCCGCGCCTCCAGCCGGCGGCCGTGTAGGCCCTCCCCGGGGCGCGGAGAACCCGCGCCCCGGGGTCTCCTACGCGCTCAGCAGCCGCTTCTTCTGCAGCAGGGAAGCGAGAGCGGCGGCGAACTCCACCGGGTCCACCGGCAGCGTCACGGCCGCGTCGGCCCGGCTCCAGGTGGCCAGCCAGGCGTCCTGGGGCCGCCCGATCAGCAGCAGCACCGGCGGGCAGTTGAAGATCTCGTCCTTGATCTGCCGGCACACCCCCATGCCCCCCATGGGCACGGCCTCGCCGTCCAGCACACAGACGTCGATCCCGCCCCTGTCCAGCTCCCGCAGGACGGCACCGGGGGTCGCGCACTCCACGAACTCCACCACCGGCGCGTCCGGAGCCGGCCGGCGTCCGGTGGCCAGCCGCACCTGCTCGCGGGTGCCCGAGTCGTCGCTGTAGACCAGCACCGTTGCGGTCGGCTGCATAGTTCCTCCGATACACAGGGACGTACACCGTCGTACGAACAGGACCGATGCGGCGGATGCTACCCCCTCGCACACCCCGTCAACACGGGGCCGGACAGGACTCGCGGGAACCGTTCGGTGAGCCGTCCGGCCCCCGCGCGGGCTGCGAACACTCCGAACGGCACCCCCGGGGGTGAGGGCGGGATAAGCGACCGACATAATGTCGGTCGTGGCGACAGCAACGACAGTAGAAACCGGGCACGCGCACCCGTCGGTCAACCGGCCGAACCTCACCAGCGTCGGAACCATCATCTGGCTGAGTTCCGAGCTGATGTTCTTCGCGGCCCTCTTCGCGATGTACTTCACCCTGCGATCGGTGACGGGACCGGATCACTGGAAGGAGATGGCGGGCTCCCTCAACGTGCCCTTCTCCTCGGTGAACACCACGGTCCTGGTGCTCTCCTCCCTCACCTGCCAGCTCGGCGTGTTCGCCGCCGAGCGCGGTGACGTGAAGAAGCTCCGGGGCTGGTTCATCATCACCTTCGTGATGGGCGCGATCTTCATCGGCGGCCAGATCTTCGAGTACACGGAGCTGGTGAAGAAGGACGGGCTCTCGCTCTCCTCCGACCCGTACGGCTCGGTGTTCTACCTGACCACCGGCTTCCACGGCCTGCACGTGACGGGAGGTCTGATCGCGTTCCTGCTGGTCCTCGGCCGCACCTACGCGGCGAAGAGGTTCACGCACGAGCAGGCGACCGCCGCGATCGTCGTGTCCTACTACTGGCACTTCGTCGATGTCGTCTGGATCGGCCTCTTCGCCACGATCTATCTGATCAAGTAGCCGGGACCGCTCCCGAATATCACCGAAGCATCGACGCAGAAGATCCTGACACCGGGGTAATCCGTGAAAAAGCTCTCCGCACGACGACGCCATCCGCTGGCGGCAGTCGTCGTCCTACTCCTCGCGCTGGCGGCCACTGGGGGGCTGTACGCCGCGTTCGCGCCCGCGAGCAAGGCGCAGGCCGATGAAGCCTCCCAGTCCCTGACCATCGAAGAGGGCAAGAAGCTCTACGAGGTCGGTTGCGCCAGCTGCCACGGCACCGGTGGCCAGGGCTCCTCGGACGGGCCGAGCCTCGTGGGCGTGGGCGCCGCGGCCGTCGACTTCCAGGTCGGCACCGGCCGTATGCCCGCCGCCACCTCGCAGGGCGCGCAGGTCCCGAGGAAGAAGAACATCTACACCCAGGCCCAGATCGACCAGCTCGCGGCGTACATCTCCTCGCTGGGTGCCGGTCCGAACGTGCCGACCAAGTCGCAGTACGACCCGAGCGACGGGGACATCGCCAAGGGTGGCGAGCTGTTCCGCACCAACTGCGCGCAGTGCCACAACTTCACCGGCAAGGGTGGTGCGCTCACCAAGGGCAAGTTCGCCCCGTCCCTGGAGGGCGTCGACCCGAAGCACATCTACGAGGCCATGCAGACCGGCCCGCAGAACATGCCGTCCTTCCCCGACACCACGATGACGGAGAAGAACAAGAAGGACATCATCGCGTACCTGCACGCGGTCAACGGCGATGAGACGGAGAACCCCGGTGGTCTGGAGCTGGGCGGCCTCGGGCCGGTCAGCGAGGGCCTCTTCGCGTGGATCTTCGGTCTCGGCGTGCTCATCGCAGTCGCCGTCTGGGTCGCCGCTCGGACCGCAAAGGCCAAGAAGTCATGAGTAGCCAAGACATTCCAGAAGAGAACCTGCCCGCCGAGCAGGACACCACGCACGGCGCCGTCGGCGTCGCGGACGAGCAGAACCCGTTCGCCGACCCGGGGCTGCCCCCGCACGAGCACCGGATCCAGGACATCGACGAGCGGGCCGCCAAGCGGTCCGAGCGTGTCGTCGCCCTGCTGTTCACGGTCTCGATGCTGGCCACCATCGGCTTCATCGCCTCGTACGTGACGGTGCCGGCCGACAAGTCGATCTTCGTCTTCCCGATCGGGCACGTCAGCGCGCTCAACTTCGCGCTGGGCCTGTGCCTCGGCACGGCGCTGTTCTGCATCGGCGCGGGCGCGGTCCACTGGGCCCGCACCCTGATGTCCGACGTGGAGGTCGCCGACGAGCGTCACCCGATCGAGGCCTCGCCCGAGGTCCGCGCGAAGGTCCACGCGGACTTCAAGCAGGGCGCCAGGGAGTCGGTGATCGGCCGCCGCAAGCTGATCCGCAACACCATGCTCGGCGCGCTGACGCTGGTGCCGCTCTCCGGCGTGCTCCTGCTGCGCGACCTCGGTCCGCTGCCCCAGACCAAGCTCCGCCACACGCTGTGGTCCAAGGGCAAGCTGCTGGTCAACATGAACACCAACCAGCCGCTGCGTCCCGAGGACGTGCAGGTCGGTTCCCTCACCTTCGCCAAGCCCGACGGGCTGGAGGAGGCGCAGGAGGACTTCCAGACGGAGATCGCCAAGGCGGCCCTCATGATCGTCCGGCTCCAGCCGGACAACATCAAGGACAAGCGCGAGCTCGAATGGTCGCACGAGGGCATCGTCGCGTACTCGAAGATCTGCACCCACGTGGGTTGCCCGATCTCGCTGTACGAGCAGCAGACGCACCATGTGCTGTGCCCGTGCCACCAGTCCACCTTCGACCTCTCCGACGGTGCCCGAGTGATCTTCGGTCCCGCCGGTCACGCCCTGCCGCAACTCCGCATCGGCGTGAACGGAGACGGTTACCTCCAGGCGCTCGGCGACTTCGAGGAGCCCGTCGGTCCTGCATTCTGGGAGCGCGGATGAGTACTGCAGCCAACGACCAGCCCCGCCCCCGCGGGAAGGCACCGGCCGGCGAGCGCGTCGCCGACTGGGCCGACGGCCGGCTCGGGATCTACTCCCTGGCCAAGGCCAACATGCGCAAGATCTTCCCCGACCACTGGTCGTTCATGTTGGGTGAGGTCTGCCTCTACAGCTTCATCATCATCATCCTCACGGGTGTGTACCTGACGCTGTTCTTCCACCCGTCGATGACCGAGGTGGAGTACCACGGCAGCTACGTCCCGCTGCAGGGACAGCTGATGTCCGAGGCGTTCAGCTCGACCCTGCACATCTCCTTCGACGTGCGCGGTGGTCTGCTCATCCGGCAGATCCACCACTGGGCCGCGCTGATCTTCCTCGCCGGCATGTTCGTGCACATGATGCGCGTGTTCTTCACCGGCGCGTTCCGCAAGCCGCGTGAGGTCAACTGGCTGTTCGGCTTCCTGCTGTTCGTCCTGGGCATGTTCACCGGCTTCACCGGTTACTCGCTCCCGGACGACCTGCTCTCCGGCACCGGTGTCCGCTTCATGGAGGGCGCGATCCTGTCCGTGCCGATCGTCGGCACGTACCTGTCGTTCTTCCTGTTCGGCGGCGAGTTCCCCGGCCACGACTTCGTGGCCCGGTTCTACTCGATCCACATCCTGCTGCTGCCGGGCATCATGCTCGGCCTGGTGGTGGGCCACCTGATCCTGGTCTTCTACCACAAGCACACGCAGTTCGCGGGTCCCGGCAAGACGAACAACAACGTCGTCGGCATGCCGCTGCTGCCGGTCTACATGGCCAAGGCCGGAGGCTTCTTCTTTCTGGTCTTCGGTGTCATCGCGGCCATCGCGGCGATCGCCCAGATCAACCCGATCTGGGCGATGGGCCCCTACCGTCCGGACCAGGTGTCCACCGGCGCCCAGCCCGACTGGTACATGGGCTTCTCCGAGG
Organism: Streptomyces sp. NPDC001544; assembly: GCF_042894285.1. Lineage (NCBI taxonomy): Bacteria > Bacillati > Actinomycetota > Actinomycetes > Kitasatosporales > Streptomycetaceae > Streptomyces > Streptomyces sp. NPDC001544. The sequence goes on from NZ_JBIAVN010000001.1 coordinate 867,451, forward strand.
GCCTGATCCGCTTCATGCCGGGCTGGGAGATCAACCTCTGGGGCCACACGCTCGTGCTGGGCGTGTTCATCCCGCTGATGATCTTCCCGCTGGTCCTGGTCGCGATCGCGATCTACCCGTTCATCGAGTCCTGGGTCACCGGCGACAAGAGCGAGCACCACATCCTGGACCGCCCGCGCAACGTCCCGACCCGTACGGGCGTCGGCGTCGCCTGGATGACGATGTACCTGACCCTGCTGATCGGCGGCGGCAACGACCTGTGGGCCACGCACTTCCACCTGTCGATCAACGCGGTCACCTGGTTCGTCCGGATCTTCTTCTTCGTCGGACCGGTCCTCGCGTTCCTCATCACCAAGCGGATCTGCCTCGGTCTGCAGCGCCGCGACCGCGACAAGGTGCTGCACGGTCGTGAGACCGGCATCATCAAGCGCCTGCCGCACGGTGAGTTCATCGAGGTGCACGAGCCGCTCAGCCAGGAGCAGCTGCACACCCTCACGGCCCACAGCCAGTACGAGCCGGCCCAGGTCGGCCCGGCGGTCGACGACAACGGCGTCGAGCGCAAGGTGACGGGTTCGGAGAAGCTGCGCGCCAAGCTCAGCAACGCCTACTACGGCGAGGACAACCAGATCCCGAAGCCGACCGTCGAGGAGTACAAGGAGATCACGAGCGGCCACGGCCACCACTGATCGCTGCGCACGCCACGCCACGCGCGAAGGGCCTCGTCCGGTGTCCGGACGGGGCCCTTCGCCGTGCCCGCGCCTGGATAGGGTGGCACCACACCGGGACGACACCCTTCTACGACCATCAGGAGCGGCTCATGAGCGCTGTGACCCCCGCTGGAGGCGACACCACGGCGGGCCGTTCCTGGCCCGAGGTGCTGAACGCCCTGCTGTACGGCCGTGACCAGAGTGCCGACGCGACGGCCTGGGCGATGGACCAGATCATGCGCGGCGAGGCGACCGACGCGCAGATCGCCGGCTTCGTGGTGGCGCTGCGCGCCAAGGGCGAGACCGTCGAGGAGATCACCGGTGTGGTCCGGGCGATGTACGAGCACGCCAACGTGATCGAGGTGTCGGGCCGCACGGTCGACATCGTCGGCACCGGTGGCGACGGCGCGAAGACGGTGAACATCTCCACGATGTCGGCGCTCGTGGTGGCCGGCACCGGCGCGAAGGTCGTCAAGCACGGCAACCGGGCCGCCTCGTCGGCGTCGGGCTCCTCGGACGTACTGGAGAAGCTGGGCGTCAATCTCGACCTGACGCCACAGCGGGTGGCCGAGGTCGCGGAGGAGGCGGGCATCACCTTCTGCTTCGCGGTGAAGTTCCACCCGGCACTGCGCCATGTCGCCGCCGCGCGCGGCCAGTTGGGTATCCGGACGGTCTTCAACGCTCTCGGGCCGCTGACCAACCCGGCGAAGGTGAAGGCGCAGGCGGTCGGGGTCGCCGACCCCCGCCTGGCGCCGATGATCGCGGGCGTGCTGGCCGGCCGCGGCAACTCCTCCCTCGTCTTCCGCGGTGACGACGGCCTCGACGAGCTGACCACGACGTCCACCTCCCACGTCTGGGTGGTCAGGGACGGCAAGGTCACCGAGGAGACCTTCGACCCGCGGGACGTCGGCATCGAGCTGGTGCCGGTGGAGGCGCTGCGCGGCGGCGACCCGTCGTACAACGCCGATGTGGCGCTGCGCCTGCTCGACGGCGAGACGGGCCCCGTCCGCGACGCCGTCCTGCTGAACTCGGCGGCGGCACTGGTGGCCCTGGACCCGACGGAGGAGCCGCTGGCCGAACAGTTGCGTGCCGGGATGCGCAAGGCGGCCCAGTCGATCGACTCGGGATCGGCCAGGCGGACCCTGGAGCGCTGGGTGGCGGCGAGCAACGAGTAACGCCGGGCGGCCGCGGGAGTACAGTGAAAACGTGACAACGCGGCCCCGCGGCCGCTCCGTCTCGGCGTGGGGTGCCCGGGGACACGGTCCGCAAGGAGCGAGGCATGATCCACTCAGCCGACATCCGCGAGTGGCGCAACCGCGACGTGATCGATCCCAGGGGCCGCAAGATCGGCGCCCTGGAAGCGGTCTACGTGGACACCACCACCGACACGCCTGCCATGGTCACCGTCCGCACCGGACTGCCGACCCGGCACCGGCTCGTCTTCGTCCCCCTCGACGAGGCGACCCTCGGACCCGGGTACGTGAAGGTGGCCCACCCCAGGGGGCAGGTGAAGAAGGCACCGTCCATCGGCATGGACGACGTCCTGCCGGTCGAGCGGGAGCACGAGATCTACGAACACTACGACAGGCCCTACGAGGCCGCCGCCGAACGCGGGCGCCGTCTCGCGCGCGGCTGACCGGCCCGTCGGAGGATGTGGTCAACCATGGCGCTCTTCCTGTTCCTGATCCTCGTGGCGATCATCCTGGGACTGATCGGCGTGGCGGCGAAGGGGCTGTTCTGGCTCCTGGTCATCGGTGCCGTGGTCCTGGTGGCCGACCTGGTGCTGTTCGGCGTGCGCTGGTCCCGGCACCACGGACACCACGTCGTGCGCTGACCCCGGCCCAAGGGCCCGTCCCGCCATCCGGACACGAGTTGCGGGCGGTGATCGGCCCACGTAACTTTTCCGACCAGGTCATGAGTGACAGTCATTCGGCCCCGGCCGACTGTCCGGCAACCCTCCGTCCGTGGCGGGGTGCCCCGGGTGAAGACCAGGCCGTAGGCAGCGAGGTCTACGGCAAGCGCGGACCCCTCGCACACCAGGGGTCCTGGTCGACGAGGGAGCCTTCCGTGAGCAAGCGAATGCGCTAGGGCGTCGAGCCCCGCCTCCGCATCCCCCTTTTCACCTCATCCGTACTCGAGCGCCGTCCGCTCGTGCGGTGAGTTCCGCCTGCCTTCACGGGAGTACACCCATGTCCGTCTCCACCGTTGCCGCCGCTCCGTCCGTCTGTGCCCCGCTGCCCGTGCTGGGCCGGGACGTCACCGTTCCGCTCGTCACCGGTGGCGAGGTCACCTACGCCGCGCTCGACTACGCGGCCAGCGCCCCCGCGCTCCAGCGGGTCTGGGACGACGTCGCCGCGTACGCCCCGTACTACGGCAGCGTGCACCGGGGCGCCGGATACCTCTCGCAGCTCTCCACCGACCTCTTCGAGAACGCCCGGAAGACCGTCGCCGGCTTCCTCGGCTGCCGGGCGGACGACCAGGTCGTCTTCACCCGGTCGACCACGGACTCCCTGAACCTGCTCGCCCGCGCGCTCCCCGCCGACTGCCAGGTCTTCGTCTTCGAGACCGAGCACCACGCCTCCCTGCTGCCCTGGCAGGACGCACGGGTCACCTGCCTCGACGCCCCCCGCACCCCGCGGCAGGCCGTCGACACGCTGGAGCGGGCCCTCGCCGAGCGGGACCCCTACGGCCCGGCCCTGGTCTGCGTCACCGGCGCCTCCAACGTCACCGGCGAACTGTGGCCGGTCCGCGAGCTGGCCGCCGCCGCCCACGCGCACGGCGCCCGGATCGTCCTGGACGCCGCCCAGCTCGCCCCCCACCACCCGGTGAGCCTCAGGGAGCTGGACGTCGACTGGGTCGCCTTCTCCGGGCACAAGCTGTACGCCCCGTTCGGCTCGGGTGTGCTGGCCGGCCGCGCCGACTGGCTGCGCGCGGCCGAGCCGTACCTCGCGGGCGGCGGCGCCAGCCGCAAGGTCACCCGGCGTGCCGACGGGGGAGTGGACGTGGAGTGGCACGACAGCGCCGCCCGCCACGAGGCAGGCTCCCCGAACGTCATCGGCGCCTACTCCATCGCCTCGGCCTGCAAGGCGCTCACCGAGGCCGGCTTCGACACCCTGGTCGCCCGCGAGCAGCACCTGATCGCGAAGGTCCGCGCGGGCCTCGCCGGACTCCCCGAGGTGCGGATCCTGTCCCTCTTCGGTGACGACGCCCCGCGCGTCGGCGTCATCTCCTTCGTCGTCGAGGGCTGGAACAGCTCCCACTTCGCCGCCGCGCTCTCCGCCGAGTACGGCATCGGCGTCCGCGACGGCCTGTTCTGCGCCCACCCCCTCGTCCGCACCCTGCTGGGCAGCGACCCGCAGACACAGGGCGAGTGCGGCGCCCCCGAGGCCGCGCCCGGCGAGAAGTCCCTCAACGCCATCCGGGTCAGCTTCGGCGCGGGAACGCCGGACGAGCACGTGGAGCGGTTCGTGAACGCGGTGCGGGAACTGGTCCGGGACGGCGCCAAGTGGCGCTACCGCACCGAGGACGGCCGCTGCGTTCCGGCCGTCTGAAACCGGTCTAGCTGTCCAGCCCGATCGCGAAGGCCGCCTCCAGGTCGTGCTGGGAGTAGGTGCGGAAGGCCACGTGCGTGTCGGTGGCCTCCACGCCGGGGATCTTGCTGATCCGGCCGGGGATGACGTCCGCCAGGTCCTCGTGCTGCCGCACTCGGACCATGGCGATCAGGTCGTAGGTGCCGGTGACCGAGAAGACCTCGCTGACGCTGTCGAGCGCGGCGATCCGCTCCGCGATCTCGGGGATCCGGTCCACGCTGGTCTTGATGAGCACGATCGCGGTGATCACGGCAGGTTCTCTCCCTCGGGGGCCGGGGCTGGGGCGGCCTCAACTCTAGGGCAGCCCCTGTTCACCCGCCCGAACAGCATCCACGCGACGACGAAGCCCAGGCCGAAGCCCACCAGGTGGGCCAGGTACGCCACCCCCGGGCCCTGGGGGGCGCGGCCCGCCGCCAGCCACTGCAGGGCCGCCCAGAAGGGCAGGACGACCCAGGCGGGGAAGCGCAGCGGAAGGAAGAACAGGAAGGGGAGGAGACTGGTGACGCGGGCGCCGGGGAACAGGTAGAGGAACGCGCCGAGGACCGCCGAGATCGCCCCGGAGGCTCCCACCAGGGACTGTTCGGAGGCGGCGTTGGCGGCGGCGTAGCCGAGCAGCGCCAGGTAGCCGCAGCCCACGTAGAACAGGGTGAACTGCACGCGGCCCATCCGTTCCTCGGTCATCGCCCCGAAGACGTAGAGGAAGAGCATGTTGCCCAGCAGATGCACCCAGCTGCCGTGCACGAACAGCGCCGTGGCCGGGGTGAGGGCCGCCCGGGCCGGGCCGTCGAACAGCTCGGCCGGGATCACGCCCCAGCGCCGGAAGTAGGCCCGCTGGGCGGCGAGCAGGGCGTCGCCGGAGCCGTAGGCCGGATTCAGCCCGCCCGCCGGACCCAGCAGGAACAGCAGACAGCACAGGACGATCAGGGCGTACGTCATCGGCGTCGACTTGCTGATCATGGCTACAGAGCATGACGTAACGGGACGCAAGTGCAGGAACCGCCTCGCCGCCGTGGACGGACGGGCGGCGAGTCCCCGCCAGGCCGTAGGGTTACGAGCCACACGCGTCGTGGAGACGATGTGTCACGGACCACGGACACTAGAAGGAAGCGAACAGTCACGATGCCGGTTCCCCTGCCGACCGCCGAGACCCGGTGGCGCTGCACCCTCTGCGGCAACCTCACCCGTTTCGACGTGACCCGCTCGTCGAAGGTCGTCGAGTACGTCCACCTCGACCTCGCCGGTGAGCCGAAGGTCGAGGAGCGGGAGGTGGTCAGTGAGACCATCGAGTCGGTGCGCTGCCGCTGGTGCAACGCGGTGGACCAGGTGGAACTCGTGGACAGGCCGGGCACCGACTCCTAATCGGAGCGATGCACACGGGATGGGGTGTGACGGATGGTGGAGACCACGGGCGGGGGGCCGGGCGACGGCACCGCCGAGGTGCTTGACCGTCCGCTGCCCGACGGCGTGCGGCGGCGGGTCGTGCAGATCGTCTCGGACGGCTTCGGCGGGCTGACGGTCGCCGAACTGCCCGCACAGCTCAGGCAGTACGCCCGTTTCACCCCCACTCGCCGTACGAAGTTCGCGGGCAACGCGATGGCGGCGGCGCTGGAGACCGACCCGCTGTTCCGGCAGCGCATCGGCGAGAAACTCAGAGAGGCCCAGCCGGAACTCACCGGCGCCCTCGACTCCGGCTCCCCGCCTCCGGCCGCGGACCCGCTCGACGTGGCGGCCGCGGCCTACGTACTGCGCCCCACGGGCTGGGTGAAGCTGGTGGCCGCGGCCGGCGAGGAGGCCCAGCGGGCGGACGCCGAACGCGCCGACGAGGAGAGCCGCGCCGAGCTGGAGCGGCTGCGCGAGGAACTCGACCGGGCCCGCGAGCAGACCCGGGCCGAGACCGAGCGGCTGCGCGCCGAGCTGGATGCGGCCAGGAAGGAAGCGGAATCGCTTCACCGCAAGCTCCGCGCGGCCCTCAGCGACGTCAAGCGCGGTGAGGCGGCCCTGCGCAGGGTGCAGGGGGACATCGAGGCCGTACGCGCCGAGGGGCAGGCCCAGGTGTCCGCCGCGGAGAGCGAGACCCGGCGGCTCAAGTCCCGCCTGAGCGAGGCCGAGGCCGCGCTGGAGGCCACGCGCAGGGCAGCGCGCGAGGGGCGCAGTGTCGAGGACATGCGCGTCCGGCTGCTTCTTGACACCCTTCTGGACGCGACGCAGGGGCTGCGCCGGGAACTGGCCCTGCCGCCGGTGTCGGTGCGGCCGGCGGAGACGGTGGACGCGGTCGAACCAGGACGGATGACCCCGAAGGACATCGCCGCGCGGGCGTTGTCCGAGAACGACCCCGCGATCCTCGACCAGCTCCTCGCCCTGCCGCAGGCGCATCTGGTGGTCGACGGCTACAACGTCACCAAGACCGGCTATCCGCAGATGCCGCTGGAGAAGCAGCGGCTGCGGCTGCTCGGCCAGCTCTCCCAGCTCGCCGCCCAGACCGGGGCCGAGGTGACGTGCGTCTTCGACGGGGCCGAACTGGCCGCGCCGGTGCTGCTCGCCCCGCCGCGCGGGGTGCGCGTGCTGTTCTCCAAGCCGGGCGTCACCGCCGACGAGCTCATCCGCCAACTGGTGCGCGCGGAGCCGCCGGGCCGCCCGGTCATCGTCGCCTCGACCGACCGCGAGGTGGCCGACGGGATCGCCAGGGCGGGGGCGCGGCCGGTGGCTTCTGCGGTGCTTCTCAAGCGCCTGTCCTGAAAGCGGCAACGTAGAGGTTTAATGCCCGAATTGGCGGTTCTGTCACGCAACGTAGTGTCAACCGCGCATCACTCCTTGTGGGTTGAGTGCAAAGAATGCATTGCGTGACGAGGTTTTTTGGTGTGAGGATTTGATCTGATCACAAGAGGGTCACTAGGGTCTGGGCTCGAACCTCCGAGCGGGTGATCACTCACAAGAAGGAGTTCGCCTGTCGTGGCGTCCCACCGTCGACCCAAGCAGCCCAGTCGCACGCGTGTCACCGTGCTGACCACCGCAGCAGCCGCCGCCGTCGCGTTCAGCGCGAACGCCGCCAACGCCGCTCCCAGCGCGAAGCTGAGCAAGAGCGAGGTCAAGGCGAAGGTCGACAAGCTCTACGAGGAAGCGGAGCAGGCCACCGAGAAGTACGACGGGGCCAAGGAGAAGCAGGAGAAGCTCCAGAAGGAGATCTCCACCATCCAGGACAACGTCGCCCGCGGCCAGCAGGACCTCAACAAGCTCCGCGACGGCCTCGGTTCGATGGCCACCGCGCAGTACCGCTCCGGCGGCATCGACCCCTCGGTCCAGCTCTTCCTGTCCTCCGACCCGGACGACTACCTCGACAAGGCCTCCACCCTCGACCAGTTGAGCAGCCAGCAGGTCGAGGCCCTGAAGGAGATCCAGGACAAACAGCGCGAACTCGCCCAGGAGCGCGCCGAGGCCACCGAGAAGCTCAAGGACCTCGCCTCCACCCGCACCGCACTGGGCAAGAAGAAGCAGGAAGTCCAGGACAAGCTCGCCGAGGCGCGGAAGCTGTACAACACGCTGACCGCCAAGGAGAAGCAGGCCCTCGCCGCGGAGCAGAACCGCGCCAGCCGCTCCTCCACCGAGCGCGTCAACCTCGGCGACGCCCCGGCCGGCTCCAGCCGCGCCGCCGCGGCCTTCGCCGCCGCCCAGACCAGGATCGGCTCGCCCTACTCCTGGGGTGCCACCGGCCCGTCCACCTTCGACTGCTCGGGCCTGACCTCCTGGGCCTACGCCCAGGCCGGCCAGACCATTCCGCGCACCTCCGAGGCGCAGGCCAACGCCGGTACGCGCATCTACAACCAGTCGGACCTCAAGGTCGGCGACCTCGTCATCTTCTTCGGCGACTTCCACCACGTCGGTCTGTACGCGGGCAACGGGCAGGTGCTGCACGCCCCGCACACCGGTGCCGTGGTGCGCTACGAGGCGATGAGCAATATGACGTTCGAGTTCGGCGTCCGCGTCTGACCCCGTGGGTGCGCCCGAACGGGCGATTCACGACAACCGCAAACTGACTCCACGCCCCGCCGGTGACCTGCGTCAGTGGCGGGGTGTCGGCTTGTCGGACCCCGGACCTGCTTGGACGCCGCGTGTCCGCGCGGCTACTGTCTGCCGAGCTCTGTCAGCTCTGTCAGACATTCGCCAGCGGAAGGAGTGCGGCTTCCCGTGGGGTCCCATCGCCGTCTTGCACCGTCCGGGTTCGACCGGGGCGCCGGCGCCGCCCTGAGCGTGTTGTCCGTCGCGACCGCCGCGCTCGGCGCCGTACCGTCGAGTGCCGCTCCGCACGCGGACATCCGCGCCGAGGTGGACCGGCTCTACCGGGAGGCCGAGCAGGCGACCGAGGCCTACGACAAGGCCGCCGAGCGCACCGACAGGCTGCGCCATGAGGCCGGCGACGCCCGGGACCGGATCGCCCGGCAGCAGGAGCGCATCAACTCCATGCGGGACTCGCTCGGTTCGGTTGCCGGCGCCCAGTACCGCTCCGGCGGCCTCGCCCCGGCCGTCGCCCTGCTGCTCTCCGACGACCCGGACGACTATCTCGACCGGGCCACCACGCTCGACCGGATCGGCGCCCGCCAGTCCGACCGGCTCACCCGGCTGCAGTCGGCGATGCGCGAACTGTCCAGGGAACGCGCCAGGACCGCGGAGAAACTCGCCGAACTGGAGAAGAGCCGCAAGGAGGTCGCCGCCCGCAAGCGGACCGTGGAGAACAAGCTCGCCAGGGCCCGGCAGTTGCTCAACTCCCTGCCCGCCGCCGAGCGCGCCGCCTACGCACGGGCCTCCCGCTCGGGCCGAGGCGGCATCTCCGACCTCTTCGGTGCCACCGCCCCGAACGCCCGCGCCGCCGCGGCCGTCGCCGCCGCCCGTTCCGCCCTCGGCCGCCCCTACGTCTGGGGAGCCAACGGCCCCTCGGCCTTCGACTGTTCGGGCCTGACCCAGTGGGCCTACGCACAGGCGGGCGTCCATCTGCCGCGCACCTCGCAGGAGCAGCGGTACGCCGGCCGGCAGATCCCCCTCTCCGAGGCCCGGCCCGGCGACCTGGTCGTCTACCGCTCCGACGCCGGCCATGTCGGCATGTACGCGGGCAACGGCCAGGTGATCCACGCGCCCTATCCCGGCGCCCCGGTGCGCTACGACCCGGTCGGCATGATGCCGATCTCCTCGGTCACCCGGCCCTGACTTTCCCGCTCCGGGCCGTACCATCGGCGAGTGGCTGGACGCGGACGGGCGTGGCACGCCCCCTTGGTGGGGCTCTGTGTGCTGCTCACCTCCCTGACGGGGTGCCGCGGACAGTCCGGTACCGACGCGGCGAAGACCGAGGTGCAGCAGGTCCTCGACCGCCGGGCGGCGGCCCTGCTGCGGCACGACGAAGCGGCGTACGACGCCACCGGCAGCCCCGCGCAGTACGGGCACCTGCGCGCGGTGCCGCTGGTGTCCTGGTCCTATCGGCTGACCGCCCTGCACCGGGACGGCACCGGCGCCACCGCGGACGCCCGACTGCGCTACCGCATCCGGGACTACGACAAGGCGCCCGTCACCACCGACCGCAGGCTCACCCTCGGGCGCACCGCCGACGGACACTGGTACGTCGCCGCCGACCGGCCCGCCAGGAAGGCCGGGCAGCAGTTGTGGGACGAGGGCACCGTCGTGGCCGCGCGGGGAGCGCGCAGTCTGGTGCTCGGGGTCGGGCAGTCCGGTGCCGAGCTGCGCGGCTACGCCCGGCTCGCCGACCGGGCCGTCCCCGCGGTGTCACGGGAATGGGGCACGGACTGGACCCGGCGGGTCGTCCTGCTCGTACCTCAGGACCTGGCCGGGATGGCCCGGCTGCTCGGCTCGCCCGCCTCCTCCTACCGGGGCATCGCCGCGGTCACCACCGGCGAGGTGGGAGGCTCCGGCAACGCGCCCGCCGACAGGGTCATCGTCAACCCCGAGGCGTACGCCATCCTCGGCGACGTCGGCAAACAGGTCGTACTCACCCACGAGACGACCCACGTGGCCACCCGCGCCCACACCGACGCCGCCACCCCGCTGTGGCTCTCCGAGGGCTACGCCGACTGGATCGGCTACCTGGGCACGGGCCGCACGGCGCCCCAGGCGGCGCCGGAGCTGGCCCGGGCGGTCCAGGAGGGGCAGGTGCCGGTCCACCTGCCCGCCGACAAGGACTTCGCCTTCAGCACGGACGCCGTCGCCCTGGCCAGGGCGTACGAGAGCGGCTGGCTGGCCTGCCGGATGATCGCCGACCGCTGGGGCGAGGTCCGGCTCGGCGAGTTCTACCGGGCCGTCGGCACGCACGAGAAGCGAGCGGGCGCCGTCGAGGACGCGCTGAAGAAGGTCCTCGGCACCACGCCGGAGGAGTTCACCACGCAGTGGCAGGACTACGTCCGGGCCCAGCTCGGCTGAGCCGGCGCGGCGCACCGGGATCAGGGGGACACCGGGGTCTCCGTCGAGGGCGAGCTCTGGCTCGGCAGCGCGGGCAGAGGGGACGGGAGGACCGTGGAGCGCCACAGGCGGCGGGCCGCGGTGACCGAGGCGGCGACCAGCAGGGCGTTGCGCAGGAACAGCAGGCCGGTGCCGTACCAGTCGCTGGCCATGACGTGCGTGAAGTTGGTGGGGAACTCCCAGACCGTGACCGCGGTCGCCGCCAGCACCAGCAGCGTGGGCACGCCCATCCGGCCGGCCGGGAAACACAGGCAGACCGCGGCCAGGCCGACCAGCCACACCATGTACTGCGGACTGATCACCCGGCTCGTCACGGTGAACATCAGCACCGCCGTGAACGCCGCTTCGGCGAGCGTGTGCGGCTCGAACCGGTCCGCGTTCGTCGCGCGCATCCGCCACAGCAGCAGCCACGCGAAGCAGACCACGGTCAGCGTCAGGGACGCGGTGCTCACGACGCCGACGTACGGGCCGAGGAACTCGATCGAGCCGTAGTTCAGCAGCACCTTGCCCTGCCAGCCGAAGTGCCGCGCCACATGGAAGACCAGGGCGCCCAGGGACTCCACCTCGGTGCCGCGGTCACGCTGGAAGGTGAGGAAGGCGAAGGGGCCGGGCATGGTGACCGAGAACAGCGCGGCCAGGCCGGCCGCGGTCGCCGCCGCCGCGCCCCACGCCCGGCGCCGCACGCACCCCACCAGCAGCAGCGCCGGCCACACCTTGAGCATGGCCCCGAAGCCCGCCAGCGCACCCATCACCCGGGGGCGCCCGGCACCCGCGAGCAGCGCGGCCACCGCGACCGCGGTCACCATCACGTCGTAGCGGGCGTACAGGGTCGGGCCGAGCAGCGGGGCGCCCACCACCCACACCAGGGCACCGCGCAGCGACCTGCCGGGCCGCCGGCCGGCGTACAGCAGCAGGCCCAGCACGGCCAGGTCGGCGAGGACGGCCAGGACGAAGAAGGCGTGGGTGTAGGTGAGGAAGGGCAGGGCGGCGGGGGAGAGGATCGCCAGCGCGGCCGCGGGCGGGTACTGCCAGGTCACGTCGTCCAGCGGGAAGGTGCCGGTGCGCAGCACCTCGTACCAGCCCCGGTAGGTCACGGACACGTCGGACGTGACGTCCGCACCCGGGAGGACGAGCACCCGCAGGACGTAGAGCAGCACCACCAGCCGGGTCGCCGCCCAGGTCACCGACAGTCCTGCCAGGGACCACCCGGCGCCCTTGCTCTCCACACGATCCCCTGCCGTTCGATTCACCACCTGAGGGGGACATGATGTCCTGCCCGTCCATGGGCGCGCCACAGACTCGGCCGCTCCGGGCCGGACACGGCCCGTTCGATAGGGTCGGCGGCGATGCACAAGACCCTCATCGTCACCAACGACTTCCCGCCCCGGCCGGGCGGCATCCAGGCGTTCCTGCACAACATGGCGCTGCGCCTGGAACCGGAGCGGCTGGTCGTCTACGCCTCCACCTGGAAGCGGAGCCGGGAGGGCGCCCGGGCCACGGCCGCGTTCGACGCCGAGCAGCCGTTCACCGTCGTACGCGACCGCACCACCATGCTGCTGCCCACCCCGCAGGCCACCCGGCGGGCCGTCGGGCTGCTCGACGAGCACGGGTGCACCTCGGTGTGGTTCGGGGCGGCGGCCCCGCTCGGGCTGATGGCCCCGGCCCTCAGGAAGGCGGGCGCGCGGCGGCTGGTGGCCACCACGCACGGGCACGAGGCCGGCTGGGCCCAGCTGCCCGCGGCACGGCAACTGCTGCGCCGGATCGGCGAGTCGACGGACACCCTCACCTACCTCGGCGAGTACACGCGCTCGCGGATCGCCGCCGCGCTCAGCCCCGGGGCGGCCGGACGGATGGTGCAGCTTCCGCCCGGCGTGGACGAGAAGATCTTCCATCCCGGGTCGGGCGGCGCCGAGGTGCGGGCGCGGCTCGGACTGACCGAGCGGCCCGTGGTGGTGTGCGTCTCCCGGCTGGTGCCGAGGAAGGGCCAGGACACGCTGATCCGGGCCATGCCCCGGATCCTCGCGGCCGAGCCGGACGCCGTCCTGCTGATCGTCGGTGGCGGCCCCTATGAGAAGGACCTGCGCCGCCTCGCCGACGAGACCGGGGTGGCCGCGTCGGTGCGCTTCACCGGCGCCGTGCCCTGGTCCGAGCTGCCCGCGCACTACGGCGCCGGGGACGTCTTCGCCATGCCGTGCCGGACCCGGCGGGGCGGTCTGGACGTCGAGGGCCTCGGCATCGTCTACCTGGAGGCCTCCGCCACCGGGCTGCCCGTCGTCGCCGGTGACTCCGGCGGCGCCCCGGACGCGGTGCTGGACGGCGAGACCGGCTGGGTGGTCCGGGGCGGCTCCCCGGCCGACGCCGCCGAGCGGATCGTCGCCCTCCTCGGCGACGCCGAACTGCGCCGCCGGATGGGGGAGCGCGGACGGAGCTGGGTCGAGGAGAAGTGGCGCTGGGACCTTTTGGCCGAGAAGTTGAAAGCAGTCCTCTAGCCGGAGGCCAATAATCCGCCGATGCTGCGCGCATGACAGCCAAACTGATGCAGCGTCAGCTGACGAGACGTCATATCCTTGGTATGGCCGCCCTGCAGACGGCGTCCACCCTCGGCTTCACCCGTGCCGGCCTGCAGTCGGCCCACGCGGTGGAGCCCGCAGCGGTCGAGTCCGCCCCGGCCATCGTGATCGGCTCCGGCTACGGAGGTGCCGTCGCCGCTCTCCGTCTCGGCCAGGCCGGGATCCGCACCGTCGTCCTGGAGATGGGCCGCCTGTGGAACACCACGGGCTCCGACGGCAAGGTGTTCTGCACCACCACCGCCCCGGACCAGCGGTCCATGTGGTTCCGCACCCGCACCGAGGCACCGCTGGCCACCTTCCTGTGGCTGGACCTCGTCAACAGGGACATCACCCCCTACCCCGGGGCCCTGGACCGCGTGCACTACGACGCCATGTCCGTCTACGTCGGCCGGGGTGTCGGCGGTGGCTCGCTGGTCAACGGCGGGATGGCGGTCACCCCGCTCCAGTCGTACTTCGCCGAGCTGTTCCCGACCGTCGACGTGAACGAGATGTACGGCACCTGGTTCCCGCGCGCCCGCGCCATGCTCGGCGTCAACAGCATCGACCCGGCCTGGTTCGAGTCGACCGAGTGGTACCAGTTCACCCGCACCTCCCGGAAGGCCGCCACCACCGCCGGCCTGAAGACCACCTTCGTGCCGAACGTCTACGACTTCGGCTACATGCAGCGCGAGGCGGCCGGCACCGCCACCAAGTCCGCACTCGCCGGGGAGGTCATCTACGGCAACAACCACGGCAAGCGCAGCCTCGACAAGACGTACCTCGCCGCCGCGCTCGGCACCGGCAACGTCACCGTCCACAGCCTGGAGAAGGTGCGGTCCATCAGCCGGGCGGGCGACGGAAGCTACGTCCTGACCGCCGACCGCATCGACAACACGGGCAAGGTCGTCGAGACCAGGAGCTACAGCTGCACGTACCTCTTCCTCGGCGGCGGAAGCCTCGGCACCAGCGAACTCCTCGTCCGCGCCCGGGACACCGGCACCCTGCCCGACCTGGACGCGAGCGTCGGCGCCGGCTGGGGCACCAACGGCAACACCATGGTCGGCCGCGCCAACCACGTCTGGGACACCGTCGGCGCCAACCAGGCCACCATGCCGGTGATGGGCATCGACGACTGGGCCAACGCCGACAACCCGGTCTTCGCCGAGATCGCCCCGCTGCCCATGGGCATCGAGCACTGGGTCAGCATGTACCTCGCCATCACCAAGAACCCGCAACGGGCGAGATTCACCTACGACTCCGCCTCGGGCGCGGTGAAACTGGGCTGGACGGCGGCCCAGAGCGCGGTGTCGGTCGCCATGGCCAAGAAGCTGTTCGACCGGATCAACTCGGCGAACGCCACCATCTACCGCTACGACCTGTTCGGCTCGACAGCCAAGGTCTTCGCCGACGACTTCACCTACCACCCGCTGGGCGGCTGCGTCCTCGGCAAGGCCACCGACGACTACGGCCGGGTCAAGGGCTACTCGAAGCTCTACGTCACCGACGGCTCGCTCGTGCCCGGCTCGACCGGGGTCAACCCCTTCGTGACGATCACCGCGCTCGCCGAACGCATCATGGCGCGGGTCCTCGCCGAGGACATCGCGCCATGAGCCGTCGCGGAAGGGGGGTGGCCGCCGGGGCGGCCACGGGCGACTACTTCGCGTAGATCGCCTCGACCTCGGCCGCGTAGTCCTTCGCCACCACGTTCCGCTTCAGCTTCAGCGAGGGCGTGAGATGGCCCGACTCCTCCGTGAACTGGGAGGGCAGAATGCGGAACTTCCGCACCGATTCCGCCTTCGACACCGCGGCGTTGCCGTCGTCGACCGCGGCCTGGACCGCCGCCAGCAGATCCGGGTCCTCGCACAGCGACGCCGCGGTGGAGCCGGCCGGCTTGCCGTGCTCGGCGCACCACCGGCCGAGGAACTCCTCGTCGATGGTGATCAGCGCGCCCACGAACGGCCGCCCGTCGCCCACCACCATGCACTCCGCCACCAGCGCGTGCGCCCGGATGCGGTCCTCTATCACGGCCGGGGCGACGTTCTTGCCGCCCGCGGTGACGATGATCTCCTTCTTGCGGCCGGTGATCCGCAGATAGCCGTCCTCGTCGAGGGTGCCGATGTCACCGGTGTGGAACCAGCCGTCCGCCAGCGCCTCGGCGGTCGCCGCCTCGTTGTTCCAGTAGCCCTTGAACAGGTGCTCACCGTGCAGCAGCACCTCGCCGTCGTCGGCGATACGGACCACCGAGCCCGGCAGCGGCTGCCCGACCGTGCCGATCTTCTGCCGGTCCCAGGGGTTGAACGCGGTGGCCGCGCAGGACTCGGTCAGACCGTAGCCCTCCAGGACCGTGAAGCCGATGCCGCGGAAGAAGTGGCCGAGCCGCTCGCCCAGCGGGGCGCCACCGGAGATGGCGTACTCGCCGCGCCCGCCGAGCACCGCGCGCAGCTTGCTGTAGACCAGCTTGTCGAAGACCTTGTGCTTGATCTTCAGGCCCACGGACGGGCCCGACGGCGTGCCGAGCGCCTTGCTGTACGCGATGGCCGTGTCGGCCGCCTTGTCGAAGATCGCGCCCTTGCCGTCCGCCTGCGCCTTGGCCCGCGCGGTGTTGTACACCTTCTCGAACACCCGCGGCACACCGAGGATCAGCGTCGGGCGGAACGCGGCCAGTTCGTCGGTGAGGTTCTTGATGTCCGGGACGTTGCCCAGCTTGATCGGCGCCATCATCGGGGCGATCTGCACCAGACGGCCGAAGACATGCGCGAGCGGCAGGAACAGCAGGACCGAACACTCACCCGTGCGGAACAGCGGGCGCAGCCGCTCCACGACGTTCCCGCACTCGGCGAAGAAGCTGCGGTGGGTCAGGACGCAGCCCTTGGGGCGGCCCGTGGTGCCCGAGGTGTAGACGATCGTCGCCGGGTCGTCGGCCTTCGCCAGCGAGCTGCGCTCCTCGACGGTCGCGTCCGCGACGTCCTGGCCCAGCCGGCCCAGCTCCTCCACGCCCCCGGCGTCGATCTGCCAGACGTGCTTGAGCCCGGGCAGCGACTCGCGCACCGACTCCACGGCGGCGGCGTGAGCCGGCTGCTCCACGATGCAGGCGGTGGCGCCCGAGTCGGAGAGGATCCACTGCACCTGCTCGGGCGAGCTGGTCTCGTACACCGGCACCGTGACCGCGCCCGCGCTCCAGATCGCGAAGTCCAGCAGCGTCCACTCGTACCGGGTACGGGACATCAGGCCCACCCGGTCGCCCGGCTGGACGCCGGCGGCGATCAGGCCCTTGGCGGCGGCGCGCACCTCGGCCAGGAACGCCGTGGCCGTCACGTCCTGCCACACACCGCCCACCTTGCGGGCGATGACGGCGACGTCAGGATGCTGCGCGGCGTTTCTGCGGACGATGTCGGTCAGGTTTCCGTCCGCAGGGACCTCGTACAAAGCCGGAAGGCTGAACTCGCGCAAGACTGCTGCTCCTCATAGGGCGCCGGCGCCACGACGTTGTGTGATGCGACGGTCGGTCCAAGGCTCGGGCAAGTGCTCGGAAGTTCAGCTGTCGAAATCCTGAGCACGACTGGACTGCCCGGACGTTACCCGCCGGTATGGCTTCTTCGACAGGGGGGCCCGGCGAGATGTTCGCTGCGTCACACGGGTTGATGTTCCTGAGCGCACAGTAGTCGACGCACTAACTGACTAGCCAGTAACCGCAGGCCCGGCCGCCACTGTTCACAAGTGCACCGCGCCGCCTACTCTTGATCACCATGGCCCCCACATCAGCCGCCCGCTCCCGAACCCGCGTCACCCGCGTCCATGTGGTCAGCGACGTGCACGGCAACGCCCGTGACCTGGCCGCAGCCGGTGAGGGGGCCGACGCGCTGATCTGTCTCGGCGATCTGGTGCTCTTCCTCGACTACGCCGACCACGCGCGCGGCATCTTCCCCGACCTGTTCGGCAAGGAGAACGCCGACCGCATCGTCGAACTGCGCACCGCGCGCCGCTTCGAGGAGGCGCGGGAGTTCGGGGCCAGGCTGTGGGCGGGCATCGCCGCCGACCGGGCCACCGCCATCGAGAAGGCGGTACGCAAGCAGTATGCCGAGATGTTCGCCGCGTTCCCGGCACCGACGTACGCCACCTACGGCAATGTCGACATGCCGCACTTGTGGCGGGAGTACGCCGGGCCCGGCACCACCGTGCTCGACGGCGAACGGGTGGAGATCGGCGGCCGGGTCTTCGGCTTCGTGGGCGGCGGACTGCGCACCCCGATGCGCACCCCGTACGAGATCAGCGACGAGGAGTACGCGGCCAAGATCGAGGCCGTCGGCGAGGTGGACGTGCTGTGCACACACATCCCGCCGGAGGTGCCCGAGCTGGTCTACGACACGGTCGCGCGCCGCTTCGAACGGGGCAGCCGCGCCCTGCTCGACGCCATCCGCCGCACCCGGCCCCGCTACTCCCTCTTCGGACACGTCCACCAGCCGCTGGTCCGGCGCATGCGGATCGGGGCGACCGAGTGCGTGAACGTGGGGCACTTCGCGGGCACCGGAAAGCCCTGGGCGCTGGAATGGTGAGGGGCCGCGGGGTACGGGGTGAAGTCGGCTGGTGGCGGGCGCGGTAGCCTTCCGCTGCACACCCGTGCGCATGACCACGACGCACGACGGCCACGCACGACCACGACGCACGACGACCACACGACTACCGGCCGCATCCGGAGGAGCCACGGCGATGGCGGAACACACCAGCTCGAGCATCACC
The DNA here is from genome assembly GCF_042894285.1 of Streptomyces sp. NPDC001544. Classification (NCBI taxonomy): domain Bacteria; kingdom Bacillati; phylum Actinomycetota; class Actinomycetes; order Kitasatosporales; family Streptomycetaceae; genus Streptomyces; species Streptomyces sp. NPDC001544. Next base: position 885,490 of record NZ_JBIAVN010000001.1, read on the forward strand.
ATCGAGGCGGCACCGGCCGATGTCATGGGGGTGATCGCCGACTTCGCCCGCTACCCGGACTGGACCGGCGAGGTGAAGGAGGCCGAGGTCCTCCAGACCGACGACGCGGGCCGCGCCGAGCAGGTCCGCCTGGTCATGGACGCGGGCGCCATCAAGGACGACCAGACCCTCGCCTACACCTGGACCGGCCAGAACGAGGTCTCCTGGACCCTGGTGAAGTCCCAGATGCTGCGCTCCCTCGACGGCTCGTACATCCTCAGGCCCGCCGGCGCCGGCGCGACCGAGGTCACCTACCGGCTGACCGTGGACGTCAAGATCCCGATGCTCGGCATGATCAAGCGCAAGGCCGAGAAGGTCATCATCGACCGGGCGCTGGCCGGACTGAAGAAGCGCGTGGAGTCGGGCGAGAAGTAGGTTGCCCGGAACGTCCGCGAAGCGCGGGTAGCGTTCAGCCCCATGCGCACCATCCTGATCACGGGCCCCGGCGGCTGCGGACGTACGACCGTCGCCGCTGCCGCCGCCCTGCGTGCCGCGGGCCACGGCACCCGCACCCTCGTGCTGAGCGCCGACCGCACCGACACCCTCGGGGCGGCCCTGGGCACGGCCACGGGCGCCGCCCCGGTCCAGGTCACGCCCGAGCTCACCGCCTGGCGGCCCGACGCGGCCGAGCGCTTCCGGGGCGACCTCACCGCCTTCCAGAGCCGCGCCGCGAGCGTCCTCGACCTGCTCGGCGCCGCCCGGCTGGACGCCGAGGAGGTCACCCCGCTGCCCGGCGCCGAGGAACTGTCCTTCCTGCGCGCCCTGCGGGACGCCGCCCTCTCCGAGCGGTACGAACTGCTCGTCGTCGACCTGCCGCCCGCCCCGCAGGCCCTCACCCTGCTCGCCCTCCCGGAGGAACTGCGCCGGTACCTGCGCCGCCTCCTGCCCCCCGAGCGCCAGGCGGCCCGCGCCCTGCGCCCCGTCCTCGGCCGGCTCGCCGGGGTCCCCATGCCCGCGGACTGGCTGTACGAGACGGCCGCCCGCTGGGACGTCGAACTCGCCGCCGTGGAAGCGGTCGTCGCCGACCGGCACACCGCCGTCCACCTGGTCGCCGAGCCCGGACCGGCCGCCGCCGACGCCGTGCGCACCGCCCGCCTGGGCCTCGCCCTGCGCGGCCTGCGCACCGAGGCCCTGATCGCCAACCGCGTCCTTCCGGACACCGCGGACGACCCCTGGTCGGCGGGCCTCGTCACCCAGCAGGGCAAGACCCTGGCCGAGTGGCGCGCGTCGTTCGACGTCCACGCCGTCGCCCACTTGGGCCGGGACCCGCGCGGCGCGGACGACCTCGCCGCGCTCGCCGTGCCCGGGGCCGACCCGGCGCCCGCCCCGGTCGAGTGGCCCGTGACCGACCGGATCGCCGAGGACGGCGTCCTGGTCTGGCACATTCCGCTGCCCGGCGCCATACGGGACGAACTGGACCTGGTCCGGCGCGGCGACGAGATCGTGATCACGGTCGGCCCGTTCCGCCGGATCGTCCCGCTGCCCTCCGCGCTGCGCCGGTGCACCGTCGCGGGGGCCGCCCTGCGCGACGGCGAGCTGCGCATCCGCTTCGCGCCGGACCCCGGCCTGTGGCCGCGCGAGCAGTGACATTCGGCCGCGGCCCCGGAGCGGTGAACCGAGTACGCCCGTTCGGGTAACGTCGTAAGAGCGAACCGTAGTCAGGAGTCCGTCATGAGCGAAGAGCGCCCCACGCCCGACGCCCCGGAACCGGAGGCCGTCGACGAGGTGCGGGCGACCGACGCCGACGCCTGGGCCACGGCCTGTGCCGAGGACCTCGCGGCGGAGAAGGCCCGCCGACGCGCCGAACAGGGTCCGCCTCCGGGCGCGGCCGCCGAGGAACTGCGCAAGCTGGTCGACGCGGTCGCCGACAAACTCTCCGGCATCCAGTCCCCGCTGTTCGGCGCGGTCGCCGGACCCGCCGCCCAGCAGGTGGTGCGGCAGGTCGTACAGCAGGCGAAGGCCGCCGTGGAACCCGTCCTGGAGCGCAACCCCGACGTCTTCGACCACCTGGCGGCAGCCGGGAACGAACTGCTGGCCGCCTACCGCTCGGCCGTCCAGTCCCAGGAGCGGCGCTGGACGTCCGATCCCGGCGGCCTCGAGGACGACCTGAGGAAAGGCTGGAACGACCGCGACGACCCGGGCGAGGGCACCGGCCCGGGGCAACGCATCGACCTGGACTGAGAGCCCCCTGCAGAGCCTGCTGTCGGCTTTCCGTCGTCCACCTTGCGGGCGGACGACGGGAAGCCGACAGCAGGGCCTCGGGTACGGTTGGCGGTAGCGGGGCTCGACCGAAACTGAGGGATTCATGGGACTCACCATCGGCGTCGACATCGGCGGCACGAAGATCGCGGCCGGCGTGGTCGATGAGGAAGGCAACATCCTCTCGACCTTCAAGGTGCCGACCCCGGGCACGCCCGAGGGCATCGTGGACGCCATCGCCTCGGCGGTGGAGGGCGCCCGCGCCGGGCACGAGATCGTCGGCGTGGGCATCGGCGCCGCCGGATACGTCAACCGCCAGCGCTCCACGGTCTACTTCGCGCCCAACATCGACTGGCGCCAGGAACCGCTGAAGGAAGAGGTCGAGGCCCGCGTGGGCCTCCCGGTCGTCGTGGAGAACGACGCGAACGCCGCCGCCTGGGGCGAGTACAAGTTCGGTGCCGGCAAGGGCCACCGCAACGTCATCTGCATCACCCTCGGCACCGGCCTCGGCGGCGGCATCATCATCGGCAACAAGCTGCGCCGCGGCCACTTCGGCGTGGCCGCCGAGTTCGGGCACATCCGCATGGTCCCGGACGGGCTCCTGTGCGGCTGCGGCTCGCAGGGCTGCTGGGAGCAGTACGCCTCCGGACGCGCCCTCGTCCGCTACGCCAAGCAGCGCGCCAACGCCACCCCCGAGAACGCCGAGATCCTGCTCGGCCTCGGCGACGGCACCCCCGACGGCATCGAGGGCAAGCACATCTCCATGGCCGCCCGCCAGGGCGACCCGGTCGCCGTCGACTCCTACCGCGAGCTGGCCCGCTGGGCCGGCGCCGGCCTCGCCGACCTCGCCTCCCTCTTCGACCCCTCTGCGTTCATCGTGGGCGGCGGCCTGTCCGACGAGGGCGAACTGGTCCTCGACCCCATCCGCAAGTCCTACAAGCGCTGGCTGGTCGGCGGCAACTGGCGCCCGGTGGCCGACGTCATCGCGGCCCAGCTCGGCAACAAGGCCGGACTCGTCGGCGCGGCGGACCTGGCCCGCGAGCCCGACCCGATCATGTAGCGGACCCGTGCTGTACGGGGGCGCGAGGCGGGAGTCTCGCGCCCCTGTCGTGGGGCGTACATTGATCGCATGGCGCTGCTTCCGAACTCCCGGACCGAGCCCGACGGTTCAGCCGTCATCCGCGTCCTCGGCTACAACATCCGCTCGATGCGCGACGACACCGACGCCCTCGCCCGGGTGATCACCGCCTGCGACCCCGACCTGGTCCTCGTCCAGGAAGCCCCGCTCTTCTTCCGCTGGCGCAAGAAGCTGGCCCGCCTGGCCGCCGCCTCCGGCCAGGTCATCCTCACGGGCGGCGCGACGGCCGCGGGCCCGGCGATCCTCTGCAACCTGCGGGCCACCGTCGAGCGGACGCAAGACGTACTCCTCCCGCTCACCCCCGGCCTCCACAGGCGCGGCTTCGCCACGGCCGTGGTCCGCTTCGGCGGCGCCCGCCTCGGCGTCCTGAGCTGTCACCTCAGCCTCCGCAAGGACGAGCGGTACGAGCAGGGCGGCATGCTCCTCGACCGTCTGGCGGGCCTCGGCACCCCGCACGCGATCGCGGGCGGCGACCTCAACGAGCGCCCCGACGGCCCGACCTTCCGGCGCCTCGCCGACGGCCTCCAGGACTGCCGGGCCACCGCCCCCTGGGGCGGCGAACACACCTGGACCCGCGACGAGCCCCACCGCCGTATCGACGCGATCTTCGCCACCAAGGGCATCGAGGTCCTCGGCTGCGGAGTACCCCTCGGCCATCCCGGTGTGACCGAGGCGGACCTCATGAGGGCGACGGACCACCTCCCCGTGCTGGCCGCACTTCGGGTGCCCGCGGCCTGAACTCCGGGAGGCGACCGCGTCGAGGGCGGCCAGGACCGTCTTCCCGGTCCCGGCCGCCCTCTGGATCCCGGCAGGCTGACGCGTCGCTCAGACGACCGCGCCCCGCCCCGGATCGTCGTCCTCGTCCTCGTCCGTCCGCATCCGCACCACCAGCGCGGTGAACCCGCCCAGGAAGCCGCCGATGCCCAGGGTCGCCAGCCACCAGGTCATCTCCCAGCCGAACACCACGGCGAGCAGGAGCAGGACCGGGCCGCCGACCACCCCCAGCCAGGCGAACCTGGCGGTGGTGTCGGTGTCGGGCAGCGGGGGCGGCTCGGGCGGCACGAAGTGGCCCTCGTCGTCCTCGTCGAAGTCGTCCTCGGACGGCTCCCGCGCCGTGTAGTCACGCGGGCCGACGCCGGGCGCGAAGGAGACCGAGCTGCCCAGCGACCCGGCAGGCGGCCGCTGCCGCTCCTCCGCGTCGTCGTCCGTCTTCTTCTCGGCGTTCCCGTTCTTCTTCTCGACGTTCCCGTTCTTCTTCTCGGGCTTCCCGTTGAGGTTCTGCCCGAGATCCGTCTCGGGCAGCGCGAGATCCTCGACCGGCAGATACGGCTTGGTGCCCGGTGGGTCCTCGGGCTCCTCCCCGTACCCGGCGACGATCGCCGCCCAGGCGGCCTCCTCGTCGAAGGGAACGCCCTTCTCGTCCGGCTCGCGGTCCTCGCGGTCGGAGTCGTGCTCAGCCAACTGCGGCCGTCCCTTCCTTGCCGACACTGGGTGCGAGCCGGCCGATGAAGGCAAGGCTCTCCTCGAAGATCCGGTTCGCATCATGGTCCAACGTCGCCACGTGGTAGCTGTGTTCCAGCACGACCTCCGTTACGTCGACCGAGGACACCCGGCTCAGCACGCGGGCGGAATCGGCCGCGGGCACCACATGGTCCCGCGCGCTGCGCAGGAGCAGCAGCGGCTGGGTGACCTGCGGCAACTCGCCGTCCACCAGCCGGAAGAAGTTCCGCAGGGAATGGGCCGCGTGCAACGGCACCCGGTCATAGCCCAGCTCCGAGGCGCCCTCCTTCGCGATGTCGCTCGCGATGCCCCTCGTCGTACGGACGAGGTGCCGGGCCACCGGAAGGGCGTACGCGGACAGGCCGTGCACCTTGTTCGCCGGGTTGACGAGTACGACGCCCTGCACCCTCTCCCCGTGTTTCGCGGCGAGCCGCAACGCCAGCGCCCCGCCCATCGACAGGCCCGCCACGAACACCCGCGCGCAGCGCCGGCGCAGCAGACGCAGCTCCCGGTCGACCTCCGCGTACCAGTCCTGCCAGCCGGTGACCTGCATGTCCTCCCAACTCGTACCGTGACCGGGCAGCAGCGGCAACGACACGGTCAGGCCGTGCGCGGCATGGTGCTCCGCCCAGGGGCGCAGCGACTGCGGCGCTCCGGTGAACCCGTGGCACAGGACGACACCCACCGGACCGCCCTCGTGACGGTACGGCTCGGCTCCAGGGAGAACCGGCATTTCGGTCTCCTGTTCATGAGAGGGGCGTGAACGACTCCAGGTGTTGCTTCACCGTACGCGACCCCACTGACACCGACCAGGGCCGTCGGCGCCATTGACGGCGGACCGGGTTAAGGTCTGATCGACGGGAACAGGAGGCACTCGGTTGTTGTACGGCACGATGAAGGTCGCCATCGGGGGACCGCTGAAGGTCGCCTTCAGGCCCTGGGTGGAAGGCCTGGAGAACATTCCGGCCGAGGGCGCCGCCATCCTGGCGAGCAACCACCTCTCGTTCTCGGACTCGTTCTTCCTGCCCGCGGTCCTCGACCGCAAGGTCACCTTCATCGCGAAGGCGGAGTACTTCACCACGCCCGGCGTGAAGGGGCGGCTCACCGCGGCCTTCTTCAAGGGCGTCGGCCAGCTCCCGGTGGACCGCTCCGGCGCGCGGGGCGCGGGCGAGGCGGCCATCAAGAGCGGGATAGAGGTCCTGGAGCGCGGTGAGCTGTTCGGCATCTACCCCGAGGGCACCCGCTCGCCCGACGGGCGCCTCTACCGGGGCAAGCCCGGTGGCCTCGCGCGCGTGGCCCTCGCCACCGGCGCTCCGGTCATCCCCGTCGCGATGATCGACACGGAGAAGATCCAGCCGCCCGGGAAGGTGATGCCGAAGCTGATGCGGCCCGGCATCCGCATCGGCAGGCCCCTGGACTTCAGCCGCTACCAGGGCATGGAGCACGACCGGTTCGTGCTGCGGGCGGTGACCGACGAGGTCATGTACGAGATCATGAAGCTCTCCGGCCAGGAGTACGTCGACATCTACGCCACCGCCGCCAAGCGCCAGATAGCGGAGGCCGCGAAGGCGGAGAAGGCCGGGAAGAAGAACGCCGAGTCCTAGCCGGGAGTCGGTGGCGTCGGGGGAGTCGGGGATCCGGGGGCGTGGGGGACATGGCCAGGCGCGAGCGAGTCATGCGGATGTCGGTGGAGCTGCCGCTGTGGCGGGCGCTGGCCGGTTACCGCGTGCTGACGATGCTGTACGCGGTCGGCCTGTTCGCCTCCGCCTACGACGAGTACGACCGCCCCGGCGTCGCCATCGCCTACTACGCCGTCCTGTTCGTCTGGACGCTGGCCACGCTGCCCCGCGTGCAGAACGCGGCTGTCTGCACCAGGCGCTTCCTCGCCGTCGACCTCGCGGTCGCGCTCGCCGGCATCGTCCTCACCCCGTGGGTGGCCACCGCCCAGCACATCGACCGCGGCGGCCCCACCCTGCCGTCGATATGGACGGCGGGGTCGGTCCTCGCCTTCGCCGTCAAGGGCGGCTGGCGCTGGGCCGCGTTCGCCTCCACTCCCGTCGCCGTCGCCAATCTGATCGAGCGCGGCAGCCCGGCCAGGGACACCGTGCACAACGTGATCCTCGTGTGGGTCGCGTCCATCGCCATCGGCTACGTCGTCGAGGTGGCCCGCGCCTCCGAGCGCACGCTCGCCCGCGCCCTGGAGATCGAGGCCGCGACCCGGGAACGGGAGCGGCTCGCCCGGGACATCCACGACAGCGTGCTGCAGGTGCTGGCCATGGTGCAGCGGCGCGGTGCGGTCATCGGGGGCGAGGCGGCCGAGCTGGGCCGGATGGCGGGGGAGCAGGAGGTGGCGCTGCGCACGCTGGTCTCCGGCGGCCTGGTGCCCGTCCCGCGCGTCTCCCAGGACCCGGCCGAGGGAGCGGTCGTACGGGCCGTGGAGGAGCCGGACGTCCCCTCCGGTCCCGTCGACCTGCGTGCACTGCTCGCCCCGTTCGCCGGCGCCCTCGTCAGCCTCGCCGAGCCCGGCGCCCCCGTGTTCCTCCCGCCCGGCGCCGCACGGGAGCTGGCCGCGGCGGTCGGCGCCGCCCTGGACAACGTCCGGCGGCACGCGGGCGAGGGCGCGCGGGCCTGGATCCTGGTCGAGGACGAGCCGGACGAGGTCGTGGTGACCGTACGGGACGACGGACCCGGCATCCCGGAAGGGCGGCTGGACCAGGCCGAGGGCGAGGGGCGGCTCGGGGTGGCCCTGTCCATCCGGGGGCGGCTGCGCGACCTGGGCGGCAGCGCCGAGCTGGTCTCGACTCCGGGGCAGGGCACGGAAGTCGAACTGAAGGTACCGAAGGACCACAAGGTCTCCCGGGGGAAGGCGGACAGGCGATGACACGGCAACAGGACCCGATCCGGGTCATGGTGGTCGACGACCACCCGATGTGGCGCGACGCGGTCGCCCGGGACCTGGCCGAGTCCGGCCTGGAGGTGGTGGCCACCGCGGGCGACGGCGAGCAGGCGGTGCGCCGCGCGAAGGCCGCGGCCCCCGACGTCCTCGTGCTGGACCTCAACCTGCCGGTCAAGCCGGGCGTCCAGGTCTGCAAGGAGCTGGTGGCCGCCGATCCGGCGCTGCGCGTGCTGGTGCTGTCGGCGAGCGGTGAGCACGCCGACGTGCTGGAGGCGGTGAAGTCCGGCGCGACCGGCTACCTGCTGAAGTCGGCGTCCACGGAGGAACTGCTGGACGCGGTGCGCCGTACGGCGGTCGGCGACCCGGTGTTCACGCCCGGCCTCGCCGGACTGGTGCTCGGCGAGTACCGCCGGCTCGCCTCCGAGCCCGCCCCCGCGCCGGACACCGACGAGCCGAAGGCGCCCCGGCTGACCGACCGCGAGACCGAGGTGCTGCGGCTGGTCGCCAAGGGCCTGAGTTACAAGCAGATCGCCGAACGCCTGGTCATCTCGCACCGCACGGTGCAGAACCACGTGCAGAACACCCTCGGCAAGCTCCAGTTGCACAACCGGGTGGAACTCGTGCGGTACGCCATAGAACGCGGACTTGACGACGAGTAAAGCAAATTCCCGGCGGTTCACCGGAATTGCCCTTCCCGCCTCTCGCTGTGTGACGTGAATCACCACTACCGTTACTCTCCGTCAGGCAACCGCTGCGAAGGGACAATTCCATGCGGGTCGGAGTACTGACCGGAGGCGGCGACTGCCCCGGGCTCAACGCCGTCATCCGGGGCATCGTGCGCAAGGGCGTACAGGAGTACGGCTACGACTTCGTCGGCTTCCGGGACGGCTGGCGAGGGCCCCTGGAGGGCGACACCATCCGCCTCGACATCCCCGCGGTGCGCGGCATCCTGCCCCGCGGCGGCACGATCCTCGGCTCCTCGCGGACCAACCCCCTCAAACAGGAGGACGGCGTCCGCCGGATCAAGGACAACCTCGCCAAGCAGGAGGTCGAGGCGCTGATCGCGATCGGCGGCGAGGACACCCTCGGGGTCGCCGCGCGGCTGTCGGACGAGTACGGCGTGCCCTGCGTGGGCGTGCCGAAGACCATCGACAACGACCTCTCCGCCACCGACTACACCTTCGGCTTCGACACCGCGGTCGGCATCGCCACCGAGGCCATCGACCGGCTGCACACCACCGCCGAGTCCCACATGCGGGTCCTGGTCTGCGAGGTGATGGGCCGTCACGCCGGCTGGATCGCCCTGCACTCCGGGCTCGCGGGCGGCGCGAACGTCATCCTCATCCCCGAGCAGCGCTTCGACCTCGACCAGGTCTGCGCCTGGATCACCTCCCGTTTCAAGGCCTCCTACGCCCCGATCGTCGTCGTGGCGGAAGGCGCCATGCCGAAGGACGGCGACATGGTCCTCAAGGACGGGTCGCTCGACTCCTTCGGCCACGTCCGCCTGTCCGGGGTCGGCGAGTGGCTGGCCAAGGAGATCGAGAAGCGCACCGGCAAGGAGGCCCGCACCACCGTGCTGGGGCACATCCAGCGCGGCGGCACCCCCAGCGCCTTCGACCGCTGGCTCGCCACCCGCTTCGGCCTGCACGCCATCGACTGCGTCCGCGACGGCGACTTCGGCAGGATGGTCGCCCTGCGCGGCACCGACATCGTCCGCGTCCCGATCGCGGAGGCCACGGCGAAGCTGAAGACGGTGGATCCCGCGCTGTACGCCGAGGTCGGCGTCTTCTTCGGCTGACCCCCCCCTTCCGGGCCCGGGAACCGCGATCCCCGGGCCCGGAACGCTCAGTTCCTGCTGCCCGCCGGGCGGAGCCGGCCGATCAGCTCGCGCACGATCGCCGCCCCGTTCAGGGACAGCACCGACTCCGGGTGGAACTGCACCCCGGCGAACCCCGGACCCCGTACGGCGTGCACCTCGCCGTTCTCCGCGCGGCTCACCTCGATCCGGTGCGCGGCCAGCTCCCGGGCGGTCTCCTCGTCGCAGTGCGCGGTGAAGCTGTTGTAGAAGCCGACCGTCTCCGGGCGCCCGAAGAGGTCGATCGTCGTCTGCGCCCCCTGGTGGGGCACCTCCTTGCGGACGATGTCCAGCCCGAGCTCCGCCGCGATCAGCTCGTGCCCGAGGCAGACCCCGAGCAGGCCGTGCCGGTGCTCCCGGACCACCTCGGCGGTCAGCTCGCGCAGCAGCCGCATCTTCGGGTCGGCCGGGTCCGAGGGGTCGCCCGGCCCGGGCCCGAGCACGACGGGCCCCTCGTGTGCGAGCACCGCCCCCCGCAGACCGGGCTCGTCGTACCGCCGGACGGTCACGTCGAGGCCGGCCGAGCGCAGCACGTGCGCCAGCATCGCGGTGAAGGTGTCCTCCCCGTCGACGACCAGGGCGTGACCGTCCAGGGCGGTGGACCGCTCCTGCATCCGCAGCCAGAAGGGGGCCAGCGAGGCCCGGCGGCCGTCCAGCGCGGCCCGGACCCGCGGGTCGTCGGCGAGTCGGGGGCGTCCCCGCTCGTCGCGTGGCCGGGCGGGCCGCACCCCGAGGGCCGCCAGCACGCCCGCCGCCTTCGCGTGGGTCTCGGCCACCTCGCCCGCCGGGTCCGAGCCGCGGACCAGCGTCGCGCCGACCGGGACGCGCAGACGGCCGCCGCGGGAGATGTCGGCGGTGCGGATCAGGATCGGGGAGTCCAGGGTCTGGGCGCCCCCGCAGTCCCGGCCGAGCAGGGCCAGGGCGCCCGCGTAGTAACCCCGTCCGCCGACCTCGTGGCGCTCGATCACCCGGCACGCGTTCTGCACCGGGGATCCGGTGACCGTCGCCGCGAACATGGTCTCCCTCAGCACCTCGCGCACGTCCAGGGAGGACTTCCCGCGCAGCTCGTACTCGGTGTGCGCGAGATGGGCCATCTCCTTCAGCCGGGGGCCGATGACGACCCCGCCCATGTCCCCGACGGTGCACATCATCTTGAGCTCCTCGTCGACCACCATCGACAGCTCCTCGATCTCCTTGCCGTCGGCGAGGAAGCCGAGCAGATGACCGGCGGTGGGCCCCTCGTCCGGATAGCGGTACGTCCCGCTGATCGGGTTCATGACGACGGTCCCGCCGGCCATCCGCACGTGCACCTCCGGGCTGGCGCCGACCAGCGTCCGGTCCCCGGTGTGCACGACGAACGTCCAGTACGCCCCCCGCTCGCCCTCCAGCAGCCGCCGGAACAGCGCGAGCGCGTCGGCCCTGGAGAACCCGGGGATCTCGCCCTGGTACGTCCGCCGGATCACGAAGTTGGCGCCCTCGCCCCGCCCGATCTCCTCGCGCAGCACCCGCCCGACGATCTCGCCGTACTCCTCGTCGCCGACGTCGAAGCCACCGCCCTCGACCCGCACCCGGTGGGAGGGCAGCGCCGCCAGCGCGTCGGCGAGCGGGACCTCGTACGACTCCTCGGGCGTCAGCGCCGCCAGCGGCGTGCCGTCGTCGCGGACGTCGAAGCCGCGCTCGCGGATCTGCCGGAAGGGGACCAGCGCGAGGCCCTCGTCGGGCAGGTCGGCGAGACGGTCGCGGGTGACGACCGGGCCGACGAGGACCTCGACCGTGCTCTCGTCGCGGCCGGGGGTGCGGCGGCGCAGCAGGGCGAAGGGTCGGGGGTCGGCAAGGAGCTGTGCCAGGTCCATGGGTTCCTCTTCCGTCGAACTGACGTCGATGTCGGTGAGGAACGACCCCGGGAAACGCCGAAGGCCGCCCCTCGGGCGGCCTTCGCGAAGTCTTGCGTACGCGCAGTCAGTGGGCCGCCGGATGAGCGGTCCACCACCAGTTCTGGATCGAAAGCGCGAACATGCCGGGAACCCTACCGCACAGCCGGCTGTCCGTACCGTGATCGCCCCGTCTCATTTTTCGGGCAGGAGGAAAATCCGTCGACACGACCCCGTAGTGTTTACCGGGTGACCGTGAACGCTAAGACCAGCCCGAGCGCTGGCAACACCTGGCGAAACCTGCCCGCGGCGCAGCAGCCCGAGTACCCCGACGCCGAGGCTCTGCGCGCAGTGATCGCGGACCTCGAGTCGTATCCGCCGCTCGTCTTCGCGGGCGAGTGCGACCAGCTGCGCGCCCGGATGGCGGCCGTCGCCAAGGGAGAGGCGTTCCTCCTCCAGGGCGGCGACTGCGCCGAGGCCTTCGACGCGGTGTCCGCGGACCACATCCGCAACAAGCTCAAGACGCTGCTCCAGATGGGCGCCGTGCTGACGTACGCCGCGTCGGTGCCGGTGGTGAAGGTCGGCCGGATCGCCGGCCAGTACTCCAAGCCGCGCTCCAAGCCCACCGAGACCCGCGACGGCGTGACGCTCCCGACCTACCGGGGCGACTCCGTCAACGGCTTCGACTTCACCGAGGCCGCCCGCGTCCCGGACCCGGAGCGGCTGAAGCGGATGTACCACGCGTCCGCCTCGACGCTGAACCTGGTGCGCGCCTTCACCACCGGCGGCTACGCCGACCTGCGCCAGGTGCACGCCTGGAACCAGGACTTCGTGCGGTCCTCCCCGTCCGGCCAGCGCTACGAGCAGCTCGCCCGGGAGATCGACAACGCGCTGCACTTCATGCACGCGTGCGGGGCCGACCCGGAGGAGTTCAAGACCGTCGAGTTCTACTCCTCGCACGAGGCGCTGCTGCTCGACTACGAGTCGGCGCTCACCCGTGTCGACTCCCGCACCGGGCAGCTCTACGACGTCTCCGGGCACATGGTGTGGATCGGTGAGCGCACCCGGCAGCTGGACCACGCGCACATCGAGTTCGCCTCGAAGATCCGCAACCCGATCGGCGTCAAGCTCGGCCCGACGACGACGCCCGAAGAGGCGCTGCAGTACATCGACCGCCTCGACCCCGACCGGGAGCCGGGCCGGCTCACCTTCATCGTCCGCATGGGCGCCGACAAGATCCGGGACCGGCTCCCGCACCTGGTCGAGAAGGTCACGGCGTCCGGGGCGACGGTGGCCTGGGTGACCGACCCGATGCACGGCAACACCTTCGAGGCGGCCTCCGGGCACAAAACCCGCCGCTTCGACGACGTACTCGACGAGGTCAAGGGCTTCTTCGAGGTGCACAAGGAGCTGGGCACCCACCCGGGCGGCATCCATGTCGAGCTCACCGGTGACGACGTCACCGAGTGCGTGGGCGGCGGCGACGAGATCTTCGTCGACGACCTGCACCAGCGCTACGAGACGGCCTGCGACCCGCGCCTGAACCGCAGCCAGTCCCTGGACCTCGCGTTCCTCGTGGCGGAGATGTACCGGGACCAGTAGCCGTCGTGCTTCTTCCGGTGGGGCGCGGATCACATACGATCCGCGCCCCGCTCCGCTTTTGCGGGCCCGGCCCGACGGGTAAGGTTAGGTTTGCCTCACCGAGGAATCGGGACGGCAAGACTGATCGATCCCGTCGGGAGGTGAATCCGCGTGTACGTCTGCAGCTGCTTCGGTGTCACCGAGGCACAGGTGAAGAAGCACGCGGAGGGCGGCGCCTGCACGCCCCGCCAGATCGCCTCCGCCTGCAAGGCCGGCACCGACTGCGGTTCCTGCGTCCGCCGCATCCAGGCCATCCTCGGCCGTGGCGCCTGCCCCACCCGCGAGCCGGCCGGCCGACTGCCGGCCCTGGACGAGGCGGCCTAGGGTTTTCCAGGGGCTCTAGCTCTCCGGCTGTTCGATCAGCTGGGCGATGTACAGGGCCTCGCCGAGCTTGTCCAGCAGTTCGAGCTGGGTGTCCAGGTAGTCGATGTGGTGCTCCTCGTCGGCGAGGATGTCCTCGAAGATGTTCGCGGACGTGATGTCGCCCTTCTCGCGCATCACCTTGACGCCACGCCTGAGCCGGTCGATCGCCTCCACCTCGATCTGCCTGTCCGCCTCGAACATCTCCCTGACCGTCTGCCCCACCCGGACATGGAACAGCCGCTGGTAGTTCGGCAGCCCCTCCAGGAACAGGATCCGGTCGGTGAGCACCTCCGCGTGCTTCATCTCGTCGAAGGACTCGCGCCGCGTGTACGTGGCGAGCTTCGTCCAGCCGAAGTTCTCCTGCATCTTCGCGTGCAGGAAGTACTGGTTGATCGCGGTGAGCTCGGCGGTGAGCTGCTCGTTCAGGAACTCGATTACCTCGGGATCGCCCTGCATCGCAGCGGCTCCTTCCACATGGGGAACGGGGGAGGTTGCGGCGGCATGATTTCATCGGCGTCGAAGATCGTCCAGTAAGCGCGTACTCAGTAAGTTAGTGCATGCTTACTCATGGTTTGCCCGTTTTGGCCGCCTCCCTGGTCATGTGCACTGCCCGGGGTCTGTCAGGATGGAGTCATGGGTCAGCCGGTGGAGCGCGAGTCGGGAGAGTCAGGAGAGGCCGCACGGCCCGGACTTCCGCCGGGGCAGCGACTCCAGCGCGGCTGGCCGGTCACGCACTACGGTCCGGTGCCCAAGTTCCGGCCCGAGCGCTGGGAGTTCCGGGTCTTCGGCGCCACCGCCGACGGCGAGAAGCACTGCTGGAACCACGAGGAGTTCACGGCCCTGCCGTACACCACCGTCGTGGGCGATCTGCACTGCGTCACGAAGTTCAGCATGCTCGGCGCCGAATGGGGCGGCATCCCGGCCCGGACGATCCTGGAGATCGCGCCGCCCGCGCCCGACGTCACCCATGTGATGGTCTGGGCGGAGTACGGGTTCAGCTCCAACCTCCGCCTGCCGGACTTCGCCTCCGAGCGCACCCTCTTCGCCACCCACAAGGACGGCGAACTCCTCACCGCCGAGCACGGCTTCCCGCTGCGCCTCGTCGTCCCCCATCTGTACGCCTGGAAGGGCCCCAAATGGGTCCGCGGGGTCGAGTACATGACCACCGACCGCCGCGGCTTCTGGGAGGAGCGCGGCTACCACAACATCGGCGACCCCTGGAAGGAACAGCGCTACTCCTACCAGGAGGAACCGGGGGACGGCCCGGAGCTGTGAAGCGGTGACCCTCAGGAGTCCCTGAGCTTCTTCAGGCGCTCCACGTCGGCCGCGTGGCCCTCCTTGCCGCCCGGGGTCTCGATGACCAGCGGCACTCCCGCGGTCGCCGGGTGGGTCATCAGGGCGCGGAAGGGGTCCTCGCCGATGTGACCGGCGCCGATGTTCTCGTGGCGGTCCTTGTGGGCGCCCACCACGTCCTTGGAGTCGTTGGCGTGGATCAGTTTCAGCCGGCCCTCGCCGACCGCGTCCACCAGCAGGTCCAGCGTCCGGTGCATTCCGTCGGGGCCGGCCAGGTCGTGGCCGGCGGCGAACACGTGGCAGGTGTCCAGGCAGACGCCCAGCTTCGGATGGGCGTCCAAGGCCTCGAAGTAGGGCCCGAAGTCCCAGGTGCGGGAGCACAGCGAGGCCCCCTGCCCGGCCGTGGACTCCAGCAGCAGGTACGGATCGTCGTCGTGGGTGAGCTCGTCCAGCAGCGGCAGCAGATGCTCCCGTACCTGCTTCAGCGCCACGGACCGCTCCCGGCCGCCGGTCGCGCTCCCCGTGTGCACCACGACCCCGAGCGCACCGATCTCCCGGCCCCGCCGCAGCGAGTGCCGCAGGGACTCCACCGACCGCTCCACGGTCGCCTCGGTGTGCGACCCGAAGTTGATCAGGTACGGCGCGTGCACATACGCCGGTATCGCGCCCTCCGCGCACGCCTGACGGAAGGCCTCGTCCTGCCGCGGATTCCCGGCGGGCGTCGCCCACCCGCGCGGGTTGGCGACGAAGACCTGCACGGTCTCGGCCGCCAGCTCGCGGGCGTACGACAGCCCCACGGAGTGCAGACCACCGGCCACGGGCACGTGCCCGCCGACGGGATTGCGGGCGGGACCGGGGACGGGGACGGCGGAAGCGGGGTGCTGCGGTGTCACCCCTTCAGGGTGTCATGGTCCGGGCGGGCCCCCGTCACCGGATGGTGATCGTGATCGTGGACCCCTTGGGCGCCTTGTCGCCGCCCTCCACGGACTGCTTCTTCACGGTGTCGCCGAACAGCCCGAGCAGCCCGCGGTCCTCCTCGACCTGGAAGCCGGCGTCCTCCAGCTGCTGATGCGCGTCGTCCACACTGTCGCCCACCACGTCCGGCACCTCGACCATCACCGGGCCCTTGGACACGGTCAGCGTCACCGTGTCGCCCTCGGCGGCCCGGCTGTCGCCCGCCGGGGTCTGCCGGGCGACCTTGCCCTTGTCGTACTCGGAGTTGACCTGCTGCGCGGACACCCTCACCTTCAGACCGGCGCCCTGGAGCTCCTGCTTCGCGCTGTCCAGGTCGTCGCCCGTGACGTCCGGCACGTCGATCGGGCTGCCCTTGCTGACGGTCAGCGCGATCGCCGAGCCCGCGTGCCGCACGGTGCCGGCCGCCGGGGTCGTGCCGATCACGGAACCCCTGGGCACGTCCTCGCTGAACTCCTGGGTCACCATGCCCGGCGCCAGCCCCTCGTCCTTCAGCCGCGCCCTGGCCTTCGCCAGCTCCTGGCCCGACAGGTCGGGCACCTTCACCGTCTTCGGTCCGTCGGAGATCGTCAGCGTCACCGAGTCGTTGCTGCGGATGCGGGCGCCGCTCGACGGGTCGCTGCTGATCACCGTGCCCTTCTTCACCGTGTCGCTGTAGGCGTGCTCGACCTTCCCCAGCTCCAGCCCGGCCTTGTCCAGCCGCTCCCTGGCCTGGTCCTCGGTCCTGGTCATGAGCGGCGGGACCCTCGTGAACTGGCCGGAGTTGATGTACCAGACCCCCGCACCGGCCCCGAGGACCAGCAGCACGGCCGCGACGACCGTGACGAGCCCGCGCCGGGGCCGCCTCAGCCGGCGCCGCGGCGGCTCGGGGGGCGGGGTCCGGAGCACGCTGGTCCGGTTGAGGGCCGCCTCGGCGTCCGGGCGGTCGTCCTCGTCGACCGGGAGCGGGCGCGGCACCGTCAGTGCGCGCGGGATCACGCTGGTGCGGTCCTCCGCGTTGTCGTGCGCCGCCGAGACCGCCTGCGGCGGCACCGCGTCCAGCTGCTCGTCACGGAGCGCCGCGTGGGCCTCCCGCACCTGGGCGAGGAGGGCCACGGCGTCCTGCGGCCTGAGCTCGGGGGAGCGGGCGGTGGCGGCGGCGACCAGCTCGTCCAGCTCGTACGCCAGCCCCGGTACGACGGCCGAGGGCGGCGGGACGTCCTCGTGGATGTGCTTGTAGAGCACCTGGGCGGGGGTGTCCCCGGCGTGCGGCTTGCCGCCGGTGAGCATCTCGTAGAGCACGACACCGCACGCGTACACGTCGACGCGCGGATCGGCCGTGCCGTGCTCTATCTGCTCGGGCGCCAGGTACGAGACCGTGCCGAGCACGGTCCCCGTCGTGCTGGTCACCGTGTCCACGGACCGCACGAGCCCGAAGTCGGCCACCTTGACCCGCCCGTCGTCCCCTATCAGGACGTTCTCCGGTTTCATGTCCCGGTGCACGAACCCGGCCCGGTGCGCGGCACCGAGCGCGGCCAGCACCGGCTCCAGGATGTCCAGCGCGGCCCGCGGCTGCAGCGCGCCCCGCTCGCGCAGCACGTCCCGCAGGGTGCACCCCGCGACGTACTCCATCGCCAGGTAGACGTACGCCCCTTCAGCCCCCTGATCGAACACCTGAACGACATTGGGGTGGGCGAGCCGGGCCACCGACTTAGCCTCCCGGATGAACCGCTCCACGAACGACACGTCCGCCGCGAGCGTCGGGTGCATCACCTTGAGCGCGAGGACCCGGTCCAGGCGGGTGTCCAGGGCCCGGTAGACCGTGGCCATCCCGCCGACCGCGATCCGCGCGTCGACACGGTAACGGCCGTCGAGCACCTGCCCGACGAGGGCGTCCTGAAGGGTCGTATCCACGCAGGCGAGTGTACGAGCCGCGACCGACACCCCCACGGTTTCGGCCAGGATCGGACCGGTACTGAAGCGCACCTGTGACGCTTCCCACGCACGGAAAGCCGCCAGCGGCGACCGAGTCCCACGGCAGACGTCCACCCCTCGATCGGCAGTAACGGGTGGTGCGTGGGTGGGAGACAAAAACGGGACTGGCTCCCCGGGTCACCAAAAAGCAGGCCGCTCCGGATCCAGCACGGCCAAGCCCTCCGCGGGAGAAGACGCCGAAGCGAAGTACCGCCGGGGAATCCGCCCCGCCAGCCGGGCCAACCGCCCCGCCTCCACCGCGTGCCGCATGGCGGCAGCCATCCGCGCGGGCGCCTGCGCCCGGGTGACGGCCGAGGCCAGCATCACCCCCGCACACCCCAGCTCCATCGCCAGCGCCGCGTCCGACGCCGTCCCGGCCCCCGCGTCCAGAATCACCGGCACGCGCGCGTGCTCGACGATCAGCTGGAAGTTGTGCGGATTGCGGATCCCCAGCCCGGATCCGATCGGCGACCCCAGCGGCATGATCGCGGCGCAGCCGACGTCCTCCAGCTTCCGCGCCAGCACGGGATCGTCATTGGTGTACGGCAGCACCGTGAAGCCGTCGTCGACCAGCGTCTCCGCCGCGTCCAGCAGCTCGACGGGATCCGGCAGCAGCGTGCGCTCGTCGGCGATGACCTCCAGCTTCACCAGGGAGGTGCCCAGCGCTTCCCGGGCCAGCCGGGCGGTGAGTACGGCCTCCCCGGCGGTGAAGCACCCCGCGGTGTTCGGCAGCACCCGGATGCCGAGCCGCTCCAGCACCGACAGCACCGACCCGTGCACGCCGGGATCCACCCGCCGCATCGCCACGGTCGTCAGCTCCGTGCCGGAGGCGACCAGCGCCCGCTCCAGCACCTCGAGGCTGGGCGCACCGCCCGTACCCATGATCAGACGGGACGTGAAGGACGTACCGCCGATGACGAAGGGATCGTCTGCCATGGTCAGCCTCCCTGCACGGCGGTCAGGACTTCGACGCGGTCGCCCTCGGCCAGGGCCGTGGCCGGCCACTGCGCGCGCGGGACGACGGTTTCGTTCAGCGCGGCGGCCACTCCGCGCGGCGCCGCCGTGAGGGACTTCACCAGGGTGTCGAGAGCGGTACCCGGGGCGACCTCCCGGCGCACCCCGTTGACGGAGATGTTCATGCGGGCTGCTCCATGAGTGCCGTGCTGAAGCGTTTCGGGGTGAACGGGCGCGCCTCCTCGGGCAGTTCGCCGGTGGTCAGGGCCTGCGCCAGGGCGTCGCCGGTGACCGGGGTGAGCAGCACGCCGTTGCGGTGGTGTCCGGTGGCCAGCAGCAGCCCGTCCAGACCGGTCGGGCCGAGCAGCGGCGCGTTGTCGGGGGAGCCGGGACGCAGTCCGGCCCGGGTCTCGGTGAGCGGCAGTTCGGTGATGCCGGGCACCAACTCGTGCGCGTCGCGCAGCAACTGGTACACCCCGCCGGCGGTCACCGTCGTGTCCCAGCCCACTTCCTCGCTGGTCGCCCCGACGACCAGCTCGCCGTTCTCCCGGGGCACCAGGTACACCTGGCTGCCGCGCACCACGGCCCGTACGGTCCGGCTCAGGAACGGCGCGTACCGCTCGGGCACGGTCAGCCGCACCACCTGCCCCTTCACCGGCCGTACCGGCGGCAGCAGGTCACCCGGCAGGCCTGCGAGCCGCCCGCTGAGGCTGCCCGCCGCGAGCACCACCTGGCCCGCGCCCAGCTCGTCGCCGTCCGAGGTGGTGACACCGGCCGCCCGGTCCCGTACGACGTCGAAGCGCTCGGCCCACCGCCGGTGGAAGACCACCCCGGTCCGCTCGCACGCGGCGACCAGCGCGGCCGCCAGCCGACGCGGGTCGATCTGGTGGTCGCGGTCCACCCGCAGCCCGCCGCGAACGCCCGGCGCGAGCAGCGGCTCCAGGCGCCGGCACTCCCGGCCGGACAGCCACTGCGACCCCAGTCCCGAGCGCTGCTGCAGGGCGTGCAGTTCGCGCAGGTGGGCGCGGTCGTCGGCATCCAGTGCGACGGCCAGCGTGCCGCATCTGCGGTAGCCGAGGTCCAGGCCGGTGAGGTCGGTCAGCTCGGCCGCGAAGTCCGGATAGCGGCGGGCCGAGGCCAGGTTCAGGCCGAGCAGTGTCTGCTCGCCGTGGTGCAGTTCCGTGACGGCGGCCAGCATCCCCGCCGCCACCTGCGCGGCCCCGCCGCCCGGCTCCGGGTCCACCACGGCCGTGGCCAGTCCGCGTTGCGCGGCGCGCCAGGCCGTGACCAGTCCGATGATCCCGCCCCCGATGACGAGGACGTCCGACGTACGTGACGACATGGGCGTCGAGCCCCTCCCTTCGCCGGCATGACCCGGATCAGGTTCGTACGGTCGGAGGCCGCCAGCCTCCCTCTCAGCCCGGTGCGTCCGGGCTCCCGCGAGTGCTTTACGGTGGCCACCCTAGCCCGCAGGGCACCCGACTCGTAAGGAGGCCTCCGTCCATGGCCCGTTCACTCGACGGCCTCGTCCTCGCGCCCGTCGCCGACCAGGCCCCCGGTCAGGTGGGCACGCGCACCCGCTTCTCCTACCACGAGAAGAACGGCGAGATCTGGGCCGAGTACGCGGGTGGAGACGTCGTACGCGGGTACCTGGTGGGCACCCGCGAGGGCGACCGGCTGGACTTCAGGTACGTGCAGCTCAAACGGGACGGAACCACCTCCTCCGGACACTGCGGGTCGACCGTGGCCGAGTTGCCCGACGGACGGGTACGGCTGGAGGAGACCTGGGAATGGGAGTCGCAGTCGGGAGCAGGGACGAGCGTTGTGGAGCAGGTCACTGAGCACGCCCCCTGACTGACGCACAGTCAGTTGACTATGGTGATCGAGTGAGCGAGCAGACGCGGGAGACGCGGGAACAGGGCACGTCACAGGCGCGGCGAGTGGTCGTGGTCGGCGCGGGCATGGCCGGGGTGCAGACCGCGGTCGCCCTGCGCGAACAGGGGCTGAAGGGCACCGTGACGCTGATCGGCGCCGAACCCCACCAGCCGTACGACCGGCCCCCGCTGTCCAAGGCCGTGCTGCTCGGCAAGGCCGAGGGTTCCGCCTTCGACGTGGACTTCGAGGCGCTCGGCATCGAACTCCGCCTCGGTCGCGAGGCGTTGGGCGTGCGCCCCGCCGACCACGAGCTGGACACCGAGGCCGGGCCCGTGCCGTACGACGTCCTGGTGCTGGCCACCGGCGCCGAACCGGTCCGGCTGCCCGGCGCGGAGGGCGTGCCCGGCGTGCACCTGCTGCGCACCCTCGACGACGCCGAGCGGCTGCGGCCGGTGCTCGCCCGGCAGCACGACATCGTGGTCGTCGGCGCCGGCTGGATCGGCGCCGAGTTCGCCACGGCGGCCCGTGAGGCGGGGTGCGCGGTGACGGTCGTGGAGGCGGCGGACCGCCCGCTCGCCGGCGCGCTCCCGGCCGAGGTGGCGGCGCCGATGGCGTCCTGGTACGCCGACAGCGGCGCGGTGCTGCGCACGCGCGCGCGCGTGGAGCGCGTCGAGCCGGGCGCGGTGGTGCTCGACGACGGCTCGCGGCTGCCCGCGGGCGCCGTCGTCGTCGGCATCGGCGCCCGTCCCGCCACGGCGTGGCTGGCCGGCTCCGGCATCGAGCTCGGCACGCACCAGGAGGTGGTGACCGACGAACACCTGCGGACCTCGGCCCCCGACGTGTACGCGGTCGGCGACTGCGCCTCCTTCCCCTCCCGCCGGTACGGGGAGCGGCTGCTCGTCCACCACTGGGACAACGCCCTCCAGGGCCCTCGCACGGTCGCCGCGAACATCATCGGCGAGACCCCCGCGGCCTACGACCCCGTGCCCTACTTCTGGTCCGAGCAGTTCGGTCGCTTCGTCCAGTACGCCGGTCACCACGGCGCCGCCGACCGCACCCTCTGGCGGGGCGACCCCGCCGGCCCGGCCTGGACGGTCTGCTGGCTGAAGGAGGACCGGCTGGTGGCCCTGCTCGCCGTCGGGCGCCCCCGGGACCTGGCCCAGGGCCGGCGCCTGATCGAGGCGGGCGCACCCCTGCACCCCGAGGCGCTGACCGACCCGGCCAGGCCCCTGAAGGACGCCACGGCATAGCGCCGCGACCTGCCGCGTCACCCCGGGTGGACCCGCCCGGCTTCCGACTGTCAGTGGCAGATGGCAGGCTTGTTCCCGTGACCGAGATTGACGCGAAGATCGATGCGCTCGTCCCCGCCTGGCTGACCCTCCCCGACATCGCCGAACAGCTCGGCGTCGAGGTGACACGTGTGCGGCAGCTGGTCAAGGAGGGCCAGCTCATCGCCGTACGCCGTGGTGAGAACCGGGCGCTGCACGTCCCCGCCGCCTTCATCGACGGGGACAAGGTCGTCAAGGGCCTGTCCGGCACCTTGACGCTCCTCAGGGACGACGGCTTCACGGATGAAGAGATGCTGGAGTGGCTCTTCACCCCCGACCCGAGCCTGCCCGGCACCCCCGCGCAGGCACTGAGCGAGAATCGCGGCACGGAGGTGAAGCGCCGCGCCCAGGCGCTCGCCGTCTGAACCAGATCATCCAGAAACGAACACCGTCCGGCGTACGGGCCGCGGCCGCCGGGGCCCGGCCACGGTGGGCCACGGCCCGTACGCCGCCGACAGCGCGCCCGCACCGCGCGACACCGGGGGGACCCACCCATGACCGATACAGCCGCCGGCGCCGCCGCGGGCACCGCACGCGAGCGCCTCGCCGACGCCCGGCTCTACCTGTGCACGGACGCCCGCAGACGGCAGGGCGACCTGGCCGAGTTCCTGGACGCGGTGCTGGCCGGCGGTGTCGACATCGTGCAGCTGCGGGACAAGGGCATGGAGGCGGCCGAGGAGCTGGAGCACCTGGCGGTCCTCGCCGACGCCTGCGCCCGGCACGGCAAGCTGCTGGCGGTCAACGACCGCGCGGACGTGGCCCACGCCGCCGCCGCGGACGTGCTCCACCTCGGCCAGGGCGACCTCCCGGTCCCCGCGGCCCGCGCCATCCTCGGCGCGGACGTCCTGATAGGCCGGTCCACGCACGCCGAGGCCGAGGCGGAGGCCGCCGCCGTGCAGGAGGGCGTGGACTACTTCTGCACGGGCCCGTGCTGGCCCACGCCCACCAAGCCCGGCCGCCACGCCCCCGGCCTGGACCTGGTCCGGCACACCGCCGCCCTGGGCGCCGACCGTCCCTGGTTCGCCATCGGCGGCATCGACCTCGGCAACCTCGACGAGGTCCTCGACGCGGGGGCCCGCCGGGTGGTGGTCGTCCGGGCGATCACCGACGCCCCGGACCCGGGAGCGGCGGCGGCGGAGTTCGCCAAGCGGCTGCGGCAGGCCTGACGCGGCACCCACAGGTGTCCACGTATGTCCAAGTGGTGGACAGCGGGCCGACAAATTCGGGCATATTTCCGGCCCTCGGTTGGGGGACCCGCCGCTCCTGGCTAACCTGCCGTTATGGCCCTCGGAACCGCATCCACCAGGACCGACCGCGCGCGCACGGTGCGTGACATCCTCGGCACCGGAAAAACGACGTACTCCTTCGAGTTCTACGCGCCCAAGACGCCCCAGGGAGAGCGGAACCTCTGGAACGCGCTGCGCCGGGTCGAGGCGGTGGCGCCCGACTTCGTGTCCGTGACCTACGGGGCCGGCGGTTCCACGCGTGCCACCACGGTCAAGGAGACCCAGCAGATCGTCGTCGACACCACGCTGACGCCGGTCGCCCACCTGACCGCGGTCAACCACTCCATCGCCGAGCTGCGCAACATCATCGGCCAGTACGCGGACGCGGGGATCCGCAACATGCTCGCCGTGCGCGGCGACCCGCCCGGCGACCCGATGGGCGAGTGGGTGCCGCACCCGCGGGGCCTGACCTACGCGGCCGAGCTCGTCCGGCTCATCAAGGAGTCGGGTGACTTCTGCGTGGGCGTCGCCGCCTTCCCGGAGATGCATCCGCGCTCCACCGAGTGGGACACCGACGTCGCGCACTTCGTCGACAAGTGCCGGGCCGGCGCCGACTACGCCATCACGCAGATGTTCTTCCAGCCGGAGTCCTACCTGCGCCTGCGCGACCGGGTGGCCGCCGCGGGCTGCGAGACCCCGGTCATCCCCGAGGTCCTGCCGGTGACGAGTGTGAAGATGCTGCAGCGGTTGCCGAAGCTCAGCAACGCGCTCTTCCCGCCCGTCCTGAAAGAGCGGATCCTCACAGCCAAAGACGATCCGGCGGCGGTACGCTCCATTGGTATCGAATTCGCCACGGAGTTCTGCGCACGGCTGCTGTCCGAGGGAGTGCCCGGACTGCACTTCATCACGCTCAACAACTCCACGGCGACGCTGGAAATCTACGAGAACCTGGGCCTGCACCATCCCCCGCAGGCCTAGACCGGCCGCACCGCGATACGCCACACTGCGTAGCGGCCACTGGGAGAGGGGCGTACATGGGCTGGGCGGTCCTCTACATCGCGTTCGGCATCGTCGCGCTGTGGTTGCTCGGTGAGGTGCTGCTGCAGTACAAGGCGCGCCTGCGCTGGCGGCTGCTCGCCTTCGTCGGGTTCCTCGGTGTCGTGGTCGGTGTGCTGATCCCGTCCGTGCCGGTCATCGGTCTGGGCGCGGCCGCCTTCGCGGTCGGGCAGACCTACGTCACGCTGTCGTTCCGCCGTGGCTTCGCCGCGGGCTGGGCGGTCAGCAGGCCTGCCGCCGGTGAATCCGGCCGGAGCAAGCGCCGCCGGGGCGAACCCGAGGACGACGAGCCCGCCCTCGACGTCTCCGGCGTCAAGGCGGCGGAGGCGGCCGGCTACAGCGGCGACTTCGGCCAGGACGGCGCCGCCTACGGCCTCGACGACTACGACCGCGACGACGTCTTCACCCCCGTCGCCCGCTCCGCCGGGCCCACGGCCGCCGAGACCACCGCGGTCTACGAGCCGCAGCCGATGCCCGAGGACACCGGTTCGTACGGCATATACGGCGACCCCTTCGCGGGCTCCGCCCACACCTCCGCCGACCAGCACCAGGAGACCTACGCGACGGCGGCCCCGGGCACCGACCAGTCGTACGCCTACGACTACTCCGGCTACGGCCAGCAGAGTTACGCCTACGACGCCGGCGGCCAGCAGCAGTACAACGGCTACTCCGACCCCTACGGCGGGACCGGGTACGACCAGGGCTACGGCGGTCAGGGGTACGACCAGCAGGGTTACGGCCAGGGCCACTACGGCACCGGGGGCTACGGCGAGATCCCCTCCGACGGCGTCTGGGTGCCGCAGCAGCGCACCGAGGAGCCCCACGCCGGCGACCAACTCCCCACCGAGCAGCCGTACCCCTACCAGTCGGGCGTGCAGCAGCAGGGGCACGGGTTCGACGAGCACTACCGCTTCTGACACCCGGCCCGGCCCGGGCGGCGCGCGGATCTCACTGTGAGCCGCGGAAGTCCGGCCCCTCCACGATCAGTCCCGCGACCAGCGCGCCGGACATGCCGGCGTGGGGGAGCCCCCCGCCGGGGTGTGCCCAGCCGCCCACCCGGTAAAGACCCGGCAGGCGTGTGGTGTTCGCCGGATGCAGGAAACGGCCGTCGGCGGCGGCCAGCGCCGGAGCGGGGACGGCTCCGCCAGCGGCGCCCGTCTCGGCCGCCACATCGCCCGGCGTGCGCACCTCGTGCCACATCAGCCGCTCCCGCAGCCCGGGGACGGCGGACCCGGTGGCGTCCAGGACGAGCTCGGTGAAGCGCCGGACCAGGTCCTCCCGTTCCCAGCCCGCCTCCGCCGGCACCACCGCGTGGACGACCACCGACTCGTACCCGCCCTGCGGGCACAGGGAGGGGTCGTCGGGCCGCAGCACGGTCACCGTGGGCCGCACCGGCCCGGCGCCGCCGGGAGACGCCAGGAAGTCCTTCTCCGCCCCGGCGTCCGGCGCGTGCACGACCGTGCGGTGCGCGGTACCGGGCGCACGCTCGCCACGCAGGGCCAGCAGCACCGTGAACCGGCCCGTACGGGGCGTCGTGGTCTCGGCGCGCACGTCCCCCTCGGCGTCCAGCGGATGCTCCGTCAGGCCCCGCAGCAGCACCGGGTCCACGTCCGCCACCACGTGATCGGCCTCGGCCACCGCTCCGTCGGCCAGCTCGACCCCCACCGCCCGGCCGTCCTTCTCCCGGATCCCGGTGACCTCCGCGCCGAAGGTGAACTCCACCCGGCGGGTCACACACCGCTCGTACACCGCGCGCGCCAACTCCCGTATGCCACCGCGCACATACCAGACGCCGAAGGCGTGCTCCATGTACGGCAGCACGGCCGCGCTCGCCGGCGCCGTCCGGGGATCAAGGCCGTGGGCGAGGGCGTGGCTCTCCAGGAGCGCCGCGAGACGCGGGTCGCGCAGCTCCCACTCCCCGACCTCGGTCAGGGTGGTGGCACGCCGGGTGCGCAGCAGCCGCTTGTGCGGGACGGCCGGATAGGGCTCGCGCTCGGCCAGCACCCGCCAGTTCGGCCACAGGGGCTCTTCCAGCAGGGGGCGCCGGGTGCGGTCCCAGGCCTCGCGTGCCCGCACCAGGAAGTCGCCCCAGCGCCGGCCCGCGGCCCCGCCCAGGGCTTCGTCCAGGGCGGCCACGACCCCCGCGCGCGAGGCGTTCGGCAGCGACACCGCGGTGCCGTCGGCGAAGACGTGCCGCGACGACGGGTCGACCTGCACCAGCTCGACGCAGGACTCCAGGGGCTCCTTGCCGGTCTTGACGAACAGGTCGCGGTAGACCGCGGGCAGGGGCAGCAGTCCGGGCCCGGTGTCGAAGCGGAATCCGTCCCGCTCGAACCGGCGCACCGCACCGCCGTACGTCTCCGTCCGCTCGTACACCACCACCCGGTGGCCCGCGACGGCCAGCCGGGCGGCGGCCGCCATCGCGCCCATGCCGGCGCCGATCACCGCAATCCGTGCCATGCCTGCGACTCTAGCGACCGGCACCGACAGTTCCGCCCAGGGGCTGTGGATGAGCGCGCGGGGCTGAGTATCCGTACCTAGTGCATGAGATGAGTACGCGCACGGATGGGCTGCCACCTGCGCGGACGAGAGAGTGGAGACACGGAGAAGGGGCCTGGTCCCGGCACCGGCGACACGGGGCGCCGGAACGGGGCCGCCCTCGATCCGCTCGTTGCCGCCGATCCGTCGGCGGAAGCGAGGCACGGGGGTGCCTGGGGGCGACCGCACGGGGGGACGTACGGGGAGCAAGGGGGAGGCGCCGGTTCGAGGTGGCCCGCGGGGGACGCGGCCACGGCGGACCGGCGCTTTCTGCGTGCACGCGCGCGTGCGGCTCGCTCAGCCCTTTCCGCTGACCCGCCCCTGGAGCAGCCGGGACAACGCCGCGTGGACGTCGTCCAGCGACCGCTCCGGCTGGAACGACTTCCAGTCCAGCGCGGCCACCAGCACCATCCCGACCAGCGCGGCCGCGGTCAGCTGGACGTCGATGTCCTCGCTGAACTCGCCGTTCGCCACGCCCTCGCGCAGCACGCCCTCCACGACCGCGACGGCCTCCTGCCGGACCACCATCAGGGTCGACTGCCAGGCGCGGTTGGTCCGCCACAGCTCGGCCACGTACAGCTGGGTGAAGGCCGGGTAGCGGTCGATGAAGACCAGCCCGGCCCGGATCATCGCGTCCAGGGCGTCGACCCTGGTGCCGCCCTCGCTCGCCGTCCGCTCGGCGGCCTCGCGCAGGGAGGCGGTGAGGAGGCCGACACCGTGCCGCAGCAACTCCTCGAAGAGGACCGACTTGCTCGCGAAGTTGTAGTAGACCGTGCCCTTCGCGACTCCGGCCCGCTCGGCGATCTCGTCCACCGTCGTGGCGGAGAAGCCCTGTTCGGCTATGAGCGTGACGGCGGCCTCGTAGAGCTTCTGCCGGGTGGCCTCGCGGCGTGTGCTGCCACCCGACGTGGCGCTGCTGCTTTCCATGGCGTCGATTGTCACAGGAACGGCTCCCGAAGGGGACGCGAAAGGCGAGGTCACAGGCTCAGTTCCGGATGCAGCCGGTCCAGTGTCCACACCTGGCGGCGGCGGGCCGACAGGGCGGTGAGCGCGAGGGCCCCCGCGGTGAACGCCGCCAGCACGGCGCACGCCAGCCACACCGGGCCGAGCCCGCCGCCCGTGATGAGCCGGCGCAGGGCCGTCACGACGTAGCTCATCGGCAGGAAGGGGTGGATCGCGTTGAAGAAGCCCGGACTGGTCTGCACCGGGTACGTACCGCCCGCCGAGGTCAGCTGGAGCATCAGCAGGGCGAGCACCAGGATCCGGCCCGCCGCGCCGAAGCGCGCGTTCAGCCACTGCACGATCGCCGCGAAGCAGGCCGCCACCAGGAACAGGAAGCCCACCGTCCCGGCCGCCCGGGTCATCTCCAGGCCGATCGCCCAGTGCAGCACGGACATCAGCGCGGCCGTCTGCAGCACCCCGACCGCGGCCACCGGCAGCCAGCCCGCGAGCGCGATCCGCCAGGCGGAGGAGCCGACGGCGAGAGCGCGCCGGTTGAGCGGCGGGATCAGCATGTACGCCACCATCGCGCCCACCCACAGGGACAGCGGGATGAAGTACGGGGCGAACCCGGTGCCGTAGTTCGGCGCGTGGTGCAGATCCCTGGAGGCCAGTTGCACCGGGTCGGCCATGACCCCGGTGCGCCTGTCGCGGTCGTGCTTGTCGTAGTCGGGGATCTTCTTCGCGCCGTCGTGCAGGCCGCCGGCCAGCTTCCCGGATCCGTCGACCAGCTTGTACAGGCCGCCGTCGAGTTCCTCGGCGCCCGACTCGGCCGTGCCGATGCCCTTGTCCAGGGTGGTCGCGCCGGTGCTCGCGGTGCCCAGGCCGGTGTGCAGCCGCTCGGCGCCCGCGGCGACCTTGCCCGCGCCCTCGTTCAGCTTGTTGATCCGGGACACGGCGTCGTCGAGGTCCTCGGACAGGTGCGGGGCGCGGTCGGCGAGCGCCTGAGCCTGCGTCTGCAGCGTGGCGAGGTTCGAGCGCAGGGTGTTCAGGTCACCGCCCTGGTCGGCGATCAGCGTGTTCAGGTCGTCGGCGACCGCGGCCACGTCGGAGGCCGCCGTCCTCGCCTTCTTCAGGTCGGGGCAGACCGGGTCGGGGAGCACGGGTGTCCCGCAGTGCGTCCGGTAGACCTCGTCCAGGGTGCTGGAGGCCGCGTGGGCGGTCCTCGCCGCCACCGGAGCCGTCCGCACCAGGACGTCGAGGTTGTCGCGGACCGTCTTCGCCGAGTCGGCGACGAGCCGGGCGGTGTCCCCGATGGTCTTCTCGTTGTCCCGCACGAAGGGGCCGACCTGCGCGTAGACCCCGTTGACCTTGTCGGCGAGGGTCTGGGTGCCGTCGGCGACCTGCCGGGAGCCGTCCTGCAGGTCGCCCGCGCCCCGGTCCAGCTTCTCGAGGCCCTTGGCCAGCCTGCCGCTGCCGCTCTTGGCGTCCTTCAGCCCGTCGGCGAGGTCCTTGGCGCCCCGCTCCGCCTTCCCGATGCCGCCCTGCAGCTGGTCGGCGCCCTCGGCGGCCTTCTCCGTCTGCCCGTGGATGTCGGAGAAGGAGATGAAGATCCGGTCCAGGAAGGACCGGGACGCCTTGGTGGACGCCGCCGTGCGCACCTCGCTGAACACCGTCCGGGATATCTGCCCGACGATGTAGTTGTTCGCGTCGTTGGTGTGCACCTGCAGCGCGCCCGTCTCGGGGGAGTCGCCGGCGCTGGAGGCGACGCGCCGGCTGAAGTCGGCCGGCATGGTCAGCGACAGGTAGTAGGTGCCGTTCTCGACGCCCCGGCGGGCCTCCGCGGCGCTCACCTCGTGCCAGTCGAAGGTCCGGCTGCGGCGCAGCCCGTCGGTGATGTCGTCGCCCGCCGTGATCCTCTTCCCGTCGGCGTTCGCCCCCTTGTCCTGGTTGACGAGGGCCACCGGGATGCGGTCGAGGCGGCCGTAGGGGTCCCAGAACGACCACAGGTACAGGGCGCCGTAGAGCAGGGGCAGCACGAGGAGCGCGACGAGGGCGGCGCGGGGGAGCCTGCCCCGGCCGAAGCGCCTGAGCTCAAGGGCGGCCAGTTTCGGCGAGCGCATCGGCCGCCTCCTTCGCTTCCTCGTCGGTGGGTTCGGTGGGTTCGGTGGGCCGGCTGGGTTCTTCGGTGGGTTCTCCGGACTCCGCGGGCCGGGTGGAGACGGTCAGCACGCCCTCGGGGGCGTCGGCGTACACCGCCACGACCGTCGTCCCGGCCGCGGCCACGGAGGCCAGCAGCGCGTGCGCCTCGGCCCGCTCCGCGTCGGAGAGCTTGAGGTCGGTGTCGTCCACGGCCAGCAACCGGGGGTCGCCGACGAGGGCCAGGGCCACGGACAGCCGCAGCGCCTGAAGCCGCTCGAGGTCCCGTACGGTCGTCCGGGCGCCCTTGGGCAGGCCGTCCAGGTCGAGCCCGGCGGCGGCCAGCGCGGTGTCGAGCCGGCGCCGGGCCTCGTCCGCCCGCTGCGCCCGGGGCCGCAGCAGGGAGCGCAGCGAGCCGCCGAAGCGGCGTTGCAGCAGCGCCCGTTCACGCAGGTGTTCCCCGACGGTGAGGGCCGGGTCCAGGTCGGTGACCCCGGCGACGTTCGCCACGGCGCTGATCCGGCGGACGGCGGACATCTGCCGCGGGAGTTTGAGGCCGCCGACGGTGGCCACTCCTTCCGTGGGCTTCATGCGTCCCGTGAGCGCGAGCAGCAGACACGTACGGCCGGAGCCGGAGGGCCCGTCGACCGCGATCAGCGAGCCGGGCTCCGCGTCGAGCGAGACGCCCCGGAACGCCCAGCCGCGCGGCCCCCGCAGCCCGAGGCCGCGGGCCGTGACACCGAGGGCTGTGACACCGAGGTCCTGGGAACTGTCCTGTGACGGGTCCATGGCTCCCGCCTTCCCCCTGCGCGTGTTTTTGAACTGACTGGTCAGTGCAAAAACTAACCCGAACCTTCGATCGAAGCAAAAGCCCAGGTCAGAACGGATTGTCAGTGCCATACCTCACGATGGGCACATACGGCACCCCATAGCAGGAGTGCCGTCACCCAGACGACAGGAGGTTCGTCATGGCCCACTCCTCCGCAGCCGCCGCCCACCGGCGCCGCGCCACCGGCCCTGCCCCCTCACTGACCGGACCGGCGAGCGACGTGCACCCCGTGCTGCGCCGGTCCACGGCCCCGCCCGCCGCCCTCGACCTGCTCGCCCAGGCCCGCGCCGGACTCGACGAGGCCACCGTCCTGGAAACCCCCAACGAGCGCTACGCCACCGCCCACCTCGCCGCGCTGCGCACCGCCGCCGCCGTGCTCGCCGCACGCGGCCGCCCCGAGACCTCCCCGAGGCGCCGCGCGCGCATCCGGAGCGCCTGGGAAGTGCTCCCCGAGATCGCACCCGAACTCACCGAGTGGAGCGCGCTGTTCGCCTCCGGCGCCGACCGCCGCGCCCGGGCCGAGGCGGGCATCCAGGGCGCCGCGACCAGCCGTGACGCCGACGACCTGATACGTGACGTGGCGATGTTCGTCCGCCTCGTGGAACGGATGCTGGTGCTCCAGCCGGTGCTGCCGCAGCCCCGCCGCGACGCCGACGAGCCGGAGGGCCCGGCCGCCCCGCGCGAGATGCCGGACGCGGGATGAGACGGTGACCGCGAGCGGCGGCTGAGGCAATAGGGTGGAGGGCGCCCGAAGCGTTGCCGAAGCCTTCCGCCCCGAGGAGTCAACAACCGTGTCGGACCCGATGCGCCCTCGCGCCTCTCTCCGTACCGCCGTGGTCTGGGAGGTCCTCCAGGACGCCCTCGACCGCCGGGTCAAGGCCACGGGTCGGGACGCGCTGGACGTCCTCGACACCGGCGGCGGCAGCGGCAAGTTCGCGGTGCCCGTCGCCCGCCTCGGCCACCGCGTCACCGTCGTCGACCCCAGCCCCAACGCGCTGTTCGCGCTGGAGCGCCGGGCCGCCGAGGCCGGCGTCGCCGACCGGGTGCGGGGCGTCCAGGGAGACGCCCATGGCCTGTTCGACGTGGTCGAGCGCGGCGGGTACGACGCGGTGCTGTGCCACGGTGTCCTGGAGTACGTGGACGACCCGGCCGAGGGCGTCCGCAACGCGGTGGCCGCCCTGCGCCCCGAGGGCGTCCTCAGCCTGCTCGCCGCCGGCCTCGGCGGCGCGGTGCTCGCGCGCGCCCTCGCGGGCCACTTCAAGGAGGCCAAGCAGGCGCTCGAGGACCCCGACGGCCGCTGGGGCACCGGCGACCCGGTGCCGCGGCGCTTCACCGCCGAGCAGCTCACCGCCCTGGTCGAGGGTGCGGGCCTCAGGGTCGGTGCCGTGCACGGAGTGCGGGTCTTCGCCGACCTGGTCCCGGGCGTCCTCGTGGACACCGAGCCGGGCGCGCTCGACGCCCTGCTGAAGCTGGAGGCGGCGGCCGCCGAGCTCCCGGCGTTCCACTCCGTGGCCACCCAGTTGCAC
The DNA here is from genome assembly GCF_042894285.1 of Streptomyces sp. NPDC001544. Taxonomy (NCBI): domain Bacteria; kingdom Bacillati; phylum Actinomycetota; class Actinomycetes; order Kitasatosporales; family Streptomycetaceae; genus Streptomyces; species Streptomyces sp. NPDC001544. The sequence continues at coordinate 917,620 of NZ_JBIAVN010000001.1, forward strand.
GTGCTCGGCGAGACGGCGGGGCCGAGGGAGGCGTGAGCCGCCCCACGTGCCACCGGGCGCACCCCGCTGATCAGGGCGTCGACGGCACATGGAGTACGCCACAGGCCCCCCGATCGAGGGGTTTGCGCCGTATGATCTAAGGAGACCGCTCGGCATGACGGGTCGGCCGCCGGGGAATGGAAGCCTCAGCGAGCCCGGCCCGGCATGGCGGTCCTGGTTGGCCAATTGGCGCAGAGGGGCGGGTTTCACGGGGGCGATTCCCTGCCTATCCTGAAGGGACCCCCCGGTCGCCCCGGCGACTGCACGATGAGGAGGACTCCGTGCCGCTCTCGGAGCACGAGCAGCGCATGCTCGAGCAGATGGAGCGAGCGCTGTACGCAGAAGATCCCAAGTTCGCGTCGGCGCTCGAGGGAAGCGGGCTGCGTACGTACACCCGGCGGCGGGTCTACCAGGCGGTCGCAGGCTTCCTCGTGGGTATCGCGCTCCTCATGGCCGGAGTGGTCGCGCAGCAGATCTGGGTCAGCGTGGTGGGTTTCCTCGTCATGCTGGGCTGCGCAGTGCTCGCCGTCACCGGCTGGCGCAAGGCCCCCAAGCCGGGCGAACAGCCCGCCGGCGCCCCGCACGCGCGCCGTCAGGGCCGGCCCAAGCGCTCCATGATGGACAGGATCGAACAGCGCTGGCAGCGCCGCCGCGACGAGCAGGGCCAGTAGCCTCCGACGGCTCGGAGGACAGACGTGAGAGGGGCGGACACCATCCCGGTGGCCGCCCCTCACGCATGCGGCGAAGCCTGTGACGCGGTCAGGTTGTCTCCCCCCAGCGCTTCCGGCCCGCCGTCCCGGCACCCCGTGCGCCGCGAAGGACGCCCGCCCCACGGACGCCGCCCGCCAGCCCCCGGCGGGTCGGTGACGCCGCGACAGGGCAACCAGCATCCTGGCGGCTGCCCCTCCGCCCCTCGTGCATGCCGCGAGGCTCTGCCGCTGTCCGGCGGTTCCCCGCCCGGAGCCTCAGCCCTGCTGGCCCGACGCCCCGCGCGGCGTCGGTCGGACAGCCGCCGCGCGCGCCGTGACAGACGCCCACCAGGCGGACGCCGCCCACAGCATCCGCACGGTCGAACGGGGCACGAACAACGCTCGCAGCCGCGTACCCGTACTCACCGTGCCCTCGAACGCGGCGATCACCTGCCGCACATCCTCCGCCAGCCCGGCCCTCGGGTGTGGCCGGGGCGCGTACAGCACCTGCTCCACCGCGTCCGCCACCCGGTGCACCGCGGCCCCGGCCGCCGGGTCGAGATGGCCGAGCCGGACGATCCGCGCGGCCGCCTTGCGCGGGGTCTGCGACTCGTCCGGCACGATGCCGAAGTCCCAGGCGGAATCGGTCAGTTCCTGCCAGACCGCCAGCGTGTGCGCCGCCGCACCCTCGTCGGTACGGGCGTGCCCGCCCAGCCGCGTCCCGCGCGTCCGGACCCGCCAGAGCATCGGTACGAACGGAACCAGAGCGACGGCGAGCCCGCCGAGCACCCACAGCGCGTACACCCACCACGGCCGGGAGTGCGGCTGGTTGTCCTGCGCCGCCTGCGCGGACAGGCCGTCGCACGCCTCGAGCTTGCGCTGCTGTACCGAGCAGCTCTCGCTCGGGGCGACCGGCACGGCCGGCGCCGCACTCGTCGACTGCGAGGGCCGCACCTGGTCCGGGAGGCTGCTGCCGGCAGGTGTGTCCGTCTCGGTGTACGGCGGCGCCGTGCCCCGGGTCGGGGTGGGCTCGAAACGGGTCCACCCCACACCCTCGAAGTACAGCTCCGGCCAGGCGTGAGCGTCCTTCAGACCCACCGACACCGAACCGTCCGCCTGCGGGGACCCGGGTGCGAAACCCACCGCCACCCGGGCCGGAATGCCCAGCGTGCGGGCCATCGCGGCCATCGCGAACGAGAAGTGCACACAGAAGCCCTGCTTCTGCTTCAGGAAGTTGGCTATGGCGTTCGGACCCCGGCCGACCTCCACCTGGGTGTCGTACTGGAAGCCGCCGGTCACGGCGAAGTAGTCCTGGAGCTTGACCGCCTCGTCGTAGTGGCTCGTCGCGCCCGCGGTGACCTCCTCGGCGGTCCGCTTCACCACCTTGGGCAGTGAGGACGGCACCTTGGTGTACTCCCGCAGCAGGGCCGCCGGCGCCTGCGGGGCCCCGGCCAGTTGCTGGGCGGTCGGATGCACGTCCACGCTGGTCACCGTGTACGACTTGCCACGCGTGTTCTGACCGTGGTCACCGACGACCGTCATGCCCACCGGCTCGTAGCGCCACTTGCCGCTGATCCGCACGCTGCTCGGTGGGTACGGCATCGGCAGCCAGTCCTGGGCGTACCCGTCCGCCGCCGTGATCGTGGTCCGGACGCTGCTGCGCTTGACGTCGGGGCTCAGGCCGATCGGTGTCGGGAACTGGTCCGGCACGCCCACGATGTGCCGTTGGGGCGGCTTCCAGGTGGTGCCGTCGAAGTCGTCCAGCGAGACGATCCGCAGGTACAGGTCCGAGATGTCGTTCGTGCTCGTCTTCACGGACAGCACCGTGCGGTCCTGGTTCAGGTTCAAGCTGTCGCGCAGCGACACCAGCGGGTTCACCGCGGAGATTGTGCCGCCGTCGCCGTTGCCCCTCACGAGGCCCGTGTGGGCGGGGTCCAGCAGGCCGCCGCTCATCGCGGGCAGGGCCAGCGGAACGAACAATGCCAGGCCCAGCGCCGCCGCGCCGATGCGCCGCCCGGTGCGGACCGGGGCCACCGCACCGTCCGACGACCCGCCGGGCCCGCGGGGCGCCCCGCCGAACACCCGGCCCCACTGCGAGAGCCGGTCCCGGCCCTCGGCGAGCAGCAGCATCAGATAGCCCGCGGCCGCGACCAGGAACCACAGCCAGGCGCCGCCGCCGTCGGACAGCCCGGCGGCGACGGAGTACAACGCGAGCAGCGGCAGTCCCGCCGGGGCCGCGCTGCGGAAGGTCACCGCGAGCGTGTCCACCAGCAGGCCGATCACCAGGACGCCACCGACGAGCATCAGCCGGATGCCGTCGGTCAGCGGCGCCGGGATCGCGTACCGGCTGACGTCGTCCGAGCCCTGCTGGAGCAGACCGGTCAGCTGCCGGAACGCCTCGGGGCCGGGTATCAGCCCGGCGACCGCCTGCTGATGGGCGAAGACCAGGGTCAGCAGCAGCAGGGTCACCAGGGCCTGCGCCGCCACGGTCAGCGGCCGGGCCAGCGGCACCCGCCGGGTGGCCGCGCCCACGCCCGTCTGCGCCGCCACCAGGAAGACCGCCTCGAGCAGCCACGTCGGCCGGTCCACCAGGGGCAGCAACGCACACGACGCCATCAGCGTGGCCGCCGCGGCGAACAGGGCCAGCCGAGCCCGCCCGCTCATGACAGTTCCTCCCAGCCGGTCCTCACAGTGCCTCCCCGCCGCCGACCGCGGCCACGCCCCGGCGTTCGTGGTCCGCCTGACGCCACAGATCGTCCAGGGAGGCGCCACGGGGGACGCTCACGGTCGTCCAGCCCGCCTCGCGCAGCATCCGCAGCCGCTCGCCGTGCGGGTCCGCCGGTCCGGCAACGCCGGCCGGTTCCCGCAGCCAGACGTCACCGTCCAGCAGAAAGGCGATCGCGCCGCCGCTGCGCCGGCGCATCTTGGCGACCACCGTGGCCTGCTCCTCGTCGAGGCCGCCCAGGAACGCCACCAGCAGCCCTTCGCTGCCGCCGCGCAGCACGTCGTAGGCGCGGGACAGATCCGTGCCGTCCGAGTGGTCGATCACGGCCAGCGTGTCCATGATCAGCCCGGCCGCGTCCGCCGTCTCCTGGCCGGCGCCGGCGAACCCGTCGGCGCCTTCCCCGGGCACCGCGCTGCCGGTGTCCGTCAGCAGCCGCACCGAGAAGCCCCGTTCGAGCATGTGCACCAGCACGGACGCCGTGCCCGAGACCGCCCACTCGAAGGCCGAGTCCGGGCCGGCGCCCGCGTAGGCGACGCCCCGGGTGTCCAGCAGCACCGTGCAGCGGGACCGCTGCGGCTGCTCCTCGCGGCGCACCATCAGCTCGCCGTGGCGCGCGGTGGAGCGCCAGTGCACACGGCGCAGGTCGTCGCCGTAGCGGTACCGACGCGGGATCATGTCGTCGTCGCCCGCCAGCGCCACCGAGCGGTGCCGTCCGTCGCCGGCCCCCTTCGCCTCGCCGCTGAAGCGCACCGGCGACAGCGGCTCCACGCGCGGTATCACCGTCAGGGTGTCGTACGTGGAGAAGGAGCGGGTCAGTTCGCACATCCCGAAGGGGTCCGTCAGCCGAAGCTGCAGCGGTCCCAGCGGATACCGGCCGCGCAGGTCCGAGCGGACCCGGTAGGACACCTCGCGCCGGCCGCCCGGCTCGACCCGGTCCAGGACGAAACGGGGCCGCGGCCCGAGGACGTACGGCACCCGGTCCTGGAGCATCAGCAGGCCGGTCGGCAGCCGCGAGACGTTGTCCATCCGCAGGTGCACGCGGGACTCGCTGCCGGCGGGCACCCGCGAGGGCGACAGCCGGCGGCTGCCGGCCACCCGGTAGCGGGTGCGGTACAGCACGGTCGCGCAGATCAGCGGCAGGACGGCCAGCAGCAGCCCGACCCGCAGCAGCTCGCTCTGCCCGAGGACGTACGCGCAGATCGCGGCGGCGACACCGGCGGCCAGGAAGGACCGCCCGCGGGTGGTCAGCCCGCCCAGGGCCGTACGGACGCCGCCCCGCTCCCCGCGGTCGACCTCGGCCGGCCCCGTCCCCCCGGTGGTCATCAGAGCCTCCGCGGGGGCTGCTGGGGATATGCCGGCACGCTCCGGCCGAGCCCCAGGCCGCTCTGCTGCGACGTGGCCACCGGCACCGGCGTGTTCTGCAGGATCTCCTGCACGACCTGTTCCGCGGTGCGCCGGTTGAGCTGGGCCTGCGCGGTGGGCAGCAGCCGGTGGGCCAGCACGGCCACGGCGAGGGCCTGCACATCGTCCGGCAGCGCGTACTCCCGCCCGCTGAGGGCGGCGGAGGCCTTCGCCGCGCGCACCAGGTGCAGCGTCGCGCGCGGCGAGGCCCCGAGTCTCAGATCGGGATGGGTGCGGGTGGCGGCGACCAGGTCGACCGCGTACCTGCTCACCGGTTCGGCGACGTGGACGGCGCGCACCGCCTCGATCATCTTTACGATCTCGTGCGCGTGAGCCACCGGCTGGAGGTCCTCCAGCGGCGAGATGCCGCCGTGCACGTCCAGCATCTGCAATTCGGCCTCGACGCTCGGGTAACCGACGGAGACCCGGGCCATGAAGCGGTCGCGCTGGGCCTCGGGCAGTGGGTAGGTGCCCTCCATCTCGACCGGGTTCTGCGTGGCGACCACCATGAACGGGCTGGGCAGTTCGTAGGTCTGCCCGTCGATCGTGACCTGGCGCTCCGCCATGGACTCCAGCAAGGCGGACTGGGTCTTGGGGGAGGCGCGGTTGATCTCGTCGCCGATCACGATCTGCGCGAAGATCGCACCCGGCTTGAACTCGAAGTCCCGGCGCTGCTGGTCCCAGATGGGCACGCCGGTGATGTCGGAGGGCAGCAGGTCGGGCGTGAACTGGATGCGCCGCACCGAACAGTCGATGGACCTCGCCAGCGCCTTGGCGAGCATCGTCTTGCCCACGCCGGGGACGTCCTCGATCAGCAGATGTCCCTCGGCGAGCAGTACGGTCAGCGAAAGCCGTACGACCTCCGGCTTGCCCTCGATCACTCCTTCCACCGAACTGCGTACCCGCTCCACGGTGGCGGTCAGATCTGTCAGGCTCGCTCGATCGTCATAGGTCGTCACCCGGCCCTCCTCGGCCCGTTCTTACAAGGGCCGTCGCTCTGCGGTGGCCCACCCCGAAACACGGACAGCACGCGGAAACAGTTCCCGAGTGACGTCACACCCCGCATTCTTGCTGCCGTTACCGTTTCGTGTCACTCGCCTGTGGACAACTGCCCGCACTATGTCGGTCTCATGACCATTTCGACGAGATTTTCGATGCCGGGATGGCGGTATTTCCGGGGTGGGCGGGCCGGTCAGGCAGGGTCGACCTCCCGCAGCAGACCTGTGCGGACGTCGAAGACGAAGCCGCGTACGTCGTCCGTGTGGAGCAGGAACGGCGAGGTGCGTACGCGCTGCATGGACTGCCGTACGTCCTGGTCGACGTCATGGAACGACTCGACCGCCCATGCCGGGCGCTGGCCGACCTCCATCTCCAGTTCGTTGCGGAAGTCCTCGGTGAGGGACTCCAGGCCGCAGCCGGTGTGATGGATGAGGACGATGCTGCGTGTGCCCAGCTTGCGCTGGCTGATGGTGAGGGAGCGGATCACGTCGTCGGTGACCACACCGCCGGCGTTGCGGATGGTGTGGCAGTCGCCGAGCGCCAGGCCGAGCGCGGCGTGCAGGTCGAGGCGGGCGTCCATGCAGGCCACCACGGCGACCTGCAGGACGGGGCGGGCGTCCATACCGGGGTCGGTGAACGCGGAGGCGTAGCGCTCGTTCGCCGCGACGAGGCGGTCGGTGACCTTGCCGTCGTTCGCTATGGCGCCTTCGGATCCGGTCGGGGCTGCAGAGGAAGTCGTCATAGCCATGACGTTACAAGTGTGCCGCTCAGGTGTGTCATCGTGGCTTGTTGTGAACTAACCCACACGGAGGGCAAACGTGTGCCGGAAGGGTGATTCCCTGTGAAATGCGCCCCCGCCCGGCACGCGATGCGCGACGCGCAGGCCGGTTGATTGACCGCGAGACACGGTGGACTAAAGTGACGCGAAGCGGGAGGCGACGCTCTCCCTGCTGGACTGATCTTCCCGCGCGGCGCGTACGCACGGCCCGGCCTCCTCCCGCTCCCGGCCGGCTGACGCCTCCGGCGCCGGCAGGCCTCCCCTTCTCGAGCGGGCGGGGACCCGGCGGTGCGTACCGCTTCGCGCCGCACATGAGAGGCACCCTTGACCCAGAGCCGACACGTTCCCGTGATGCTCCAGCGGTGCCTGGACCTGCTGGCGCCCGCCCTGGAGCGGCCGGGAGCGGTGGTCGTCGACTGCACCCTCGGCCTCGGCGGCCACAGCGAGGCGCTGCTGACCCGGTTCCCCGAGGCCCGGCTCGTCGCCCTCGACCGGGACAAGGAGGCCCTGCGCCTGTCCGGGGAACGGCTGGCGCCGTACGGAGAGCGGGCCACCCTCGTCCACGCCGTGTACGACGAGCTGCCCGACGTGCTCGACCGGCTCGGCATGCCGCGCGTGCAGGGCGTGCTGTTCGACCTCGGTGTCTCCTCCATGCAGCTCGACGAGGCCGACCGCGGCTTCGCCTACGCCCAGGACGCGCCGCTGGACATGCGCATGGACCAGACGACCGGCATGAGCGCCGCCGAGGTCCTCAACACCTACCCGGCCGGCGAACTCGTGCGGATCCTGCGCGCGTACGGCGAGGAGAAGCAGGCGAAGCGGATCGTCGCCGCCGTCGTCCGCGAGCGGGAGAAGGAGCCGTTCAGCACCAGCGCGCGGCTGGTCGAGCTGATCCGGGACGCGCTGCCGCAGGCCGCCAAGCGCACGGGCGGCAACCCCGCCAAGCGCACCTTCCAGGCCCTGCGCATCGAGGTCAACGGTGAACTCGCGGTTCTGGAACGGGCGATCCCGGCCGCGGTGAAGGCCCTCGCCGTGGACGGCCGGATCGCCGTCCTGTCGTACCACTCGCTCGAGGACCGTCTGGTCAAGCAGGTGTTCGCGGCCGGCGCCGCCACCACCGCGCCGCCCGGCCTGCCGGTCGTCCCCGAGCGCTACCAGCCCCGGCTCAAGCTGCTCACGCGCGGTGCCGAACTTCCCACCGAGGAAGAGGTCGCCGAGAACCGCCGGGCCGCTCCGGCACGGCTGCGCGGGGCCCAGCGCATCAGGGAGGACGTCGAGTGAGCGAGCCGGGTCGGTCGGTTTCCCTAACGCAGTCGGTCGGCTCCCCGGACGCACCGGAGGGCAAGTGAGCGGCAAACCCGAACTGAGGGGACGGGCGGCCCGGCTGGCACGGCTCTTCCCGGCCGGTCCGGGGCAGGCGGCGCGCACCCCGTTCGTGCTCCTCGTCGTCCTGCTCCTCGGCGGCGGTCTCATCGGCCTGCTCGTGCTGAACTCCGCCCTGAGCGAGGGGTCGTTCAAACTCGACGACCTGGAGAAGCAGACCAAGAGCCTCACCGACCAGCAACAGGCCCTCCAGCGGGACATCGACGCCTATTCCGCCCCCGACGCCCTCCAGCGCCGCGCCCGCGAACTCGGCATGGTGCCCGGCGGCGATCCGGCGTTCCTCGACCCCGACGGCACCGTCAAGGGCGTCCCCGGCCCGGCCTCCGCGGACCTGTCGGCCGAGCCCGCCGTCCCGCCCACGGCGCCCGCCGCCTCCGGCTCGACGTCCCCCACCCCGGCACCGCCCCAGCCCACCACCCCGGTGCCCGCCGCCCTCCAGCCCGCCACGACCACGACCCCCGGCAGGTGACGGAAGTGTCCGACAGGGAAGCACCGCGCCGCCGTGTGCCCGGCCCGGCCAAGCCGCCCGGGCCCCGTAAGGGGGGGAGTGCCGGACGTCCGGGGTCCGGTGCCCGGCCGGTTCGGCGTCCGAGTGGGGCCGGACGGCCGCGTCCGCCGGCGCCCCGCACCATCCGGCTCGGCAGCCCGCGCCCCCGTCTGCGCATGGTGAGCCTCGCGCTGACCCTGGTGCTGATCGCGTTCGTCGTCCGCCTGCTCCAGGTCCAGGCCGTCGACGCGAGCGCGTACGCCGCCAAGGCCGAGCAGAACCGCTATGTCGTGCACACCCTGGCCGCAGAGCGCGGCGGGATCACCGACCGCAACGGTGTGGCCCTGGCGATCAGCCAGGACGCGTACGACATCACGGCCGACCCCACGATGTTCAACCGCAAGCAGCTGAAGATCGGCGACGGCCCCGAACAGGCGGCCGCCCTGCTCGCCCCGATCCTCGGCCAGGACCAGGCCGACCTGGTGCGCAAGCTGCGGCCTGCCAACAAGAACCTGCGCTACGTGAAGCTGGCGAGCCGCCAGACACCGGAGGTCTGGAACCAGATCAAGGACCTGAGGTCCGCGCTCACCGAGAAGGCGGCCACGGACCACTCCACCGTTAACGTCCTCGCCGGCGTCTTCGCCGACCCCAGCAGCAAGCGCGTGTACCCCAACGGCGACCTCGCCGCCGGGATACTGGGCTGGGTCAACGCCGACGGCAAGGGCGGCGGCGGCATCGAGCAGCAGCTGAACAAGCAACTGACCGGCAAGGACGGCAAGGTCCGCTACGCCCAGTCCGGCGGCCGTCAGATCCCCACCGCCGGCTCCACCGAGACCCCGGCCGTGCCCGGCGCCGACGTAGAGCTCACCATCGACCGCGACATCCAGTGGGCCGCCCAGAACGCCATCACCGACCAGGTGAAGAAGTCCGGGGCGGACCGCGGCTACGTGATCGTCCAGGACACCCGCACCGGCGAGATCCTCGCCATGGCCAACTCGCCCGGCTTCGACCCGGGCGACCTGGCCAAGGCCGACGGCGCCGCCATGGGCAACGCCGCCGTCCAGGACGCCTACGAGCCCGGCTCCACCGCCAAGATCATGTCCATGGCCGCCGTACTGCAGGAGAACGCCGCCACCCCGCTCACCCACGTCGTCGTGCCCAACCGGCTGCACCGCGGAGACCGGCTCTTCTCGGACGACGTCGACCACGCCACCTGGTACCTCACGCTCAACGGCGTGCTCGCCAAGTCCAGCAACATCGGCACCATCCTGGCCACCGGCCAGCTCGGCAGGACCCAGCCGCAGGCCAACAAGGTCCTCTACTCCTACCTGCGCAGGTTCGGCATCGGCAGCCCGACCGGGCTCGGTTTCCCCGGCGAGACCAGCGGCATCCTCGCGCCCGCCGGCAAGTGGTCGACGTCGCAGCAGTACACGATCCCTTTCGGCCAGGGCTTCTCCCTCAGCGCCATGCAGGCCGCCTCCGTGTACTCGACCATCGCCAACGGCGGCGTCCGGGTCCAGCCGACCCTGGTCCGGGGCGAGAAGGGCGCCGACGGCCGCTTCGCCCCCGCCCCCAAGCCCAAGAAGAACCGGGTGATCAGCGTGAAGACCGCCAAGACCCTCGCCCGGATGCTGGAGTCGGTCGTGGGCGACGAGCAGGGCACCGGCATCAAGGCCCGTATCCCGGGGTACCGGGTGGCCGGCAAGACCGGCACGGCCAACCGTGTGGATCCGGCCACCGGCAGGTACCGCGGCTACACCTCGTCGTTCGCCGGATTCGCACCCGCGGACAAACCGCGCATCACCGTCTACTGCGCGATCCAGAACGCCACGAAAGGCAGCTACTTCGGCGGTCAGATCTGCGGCCCGATCTACAAGCAGGTCATGGAGTTCGCGCTGAAGACCCTCCAGGTGCCGCCGACCGGTGCCAAGTCCGCGAACCTGCCCGTCGACTTCAAGCCCTGACCAGGAACGATCCCCGTGACAACGATCACTCCCGACCCCGGGAACCCCGAGACCCCGCGCCCCTCGCCCCCCCGTCTCCCACCACCACCCTTGCCGGACCGCGCTTCGCGCGGGCTCCCCTTTGGCCCCGGAGCGGGTGCGCCCGGTACGCTCACCGCCGTGCCACACGCTGATCAGTCCCAAACCACCCAGAAGGGCGCTTCCGTGACATATCCGGGACCGCCGCGACCGGCGCGGGTCTCCGCCACACCCCTCGCGGAACTCGCCGATCAGCTGGGTGTCGAACGACCGGAGAGCGACGCGCAGGTCACCGGCATCACCCATGACTCGCGCGCCGTCCGTCCCGGCGACCTGTACGCCGCCCGCCCCGGCGAGCGGGTGCACGGCGCCGACTTCGTCACCCAGGCCGCCGGCCTCGGCGCCGCCGCCGTGCTGACCGACCCGGCCGGCGCCGAACGCGCCGCCGCGACCGGTCTGCCCGTCCTCGTCGTGGACGACCCCCGCGGCTGCATGGGGGAGCTGGCGGCCACCATCTACGGCCACCCCGGCCGCGACCTGCTCCAGATCGGCATCACCGGCACGTCCGGCAAGACGACCACCGCCTACCTCGTCGAGGGCGGTCTGAAGACGGCCAGGTCCACCGGGCTGATCGGCACGGTCGAGATGCGCATCGGCGACGAGCGCATCAAGTCCGAGCGCACCACCCCCGAGGCCACCGACCTGCAGGCCCTGTTCGCCGTCATGCGCGAGCGCGGGGTCGAGGCCGTCGCCATGGAGGTCTCCAGTCACGCCCTGGTCCTCGGCCGGGTGGACGGCTGCGTCTTCGACATCGCCGTCTTCACCAACCTCAGCCCGGAGCACATGGAGTTCCACTCCGGCATGGAGGACTACTTCCAGGCCAAGGCGCAGCTCTTCACACCGCTGCGCAGCAAACTCGGCGTGGTCAACACCGACGACGAGTACGGCCGCCGGCTCGCCCGGGAGGCCACCGTCCCGGTGATCACCTACTCCGCCGAGGGCCACCCCGACGCCGACTGGCGCGCCGAGGACGTCCACGTCGGCCCGATGGACTCGACGTTCACCGTGCTCGGCCCCCACGGCGAGCGGATCGCCGCCAAGTCGCCGCTGCCGGGCCCCTTCAACGTGGCGAACACCCTCGCCGCCATCGTCGCCCTGGCCGCCGCCGGACTCGACCCGCAGACCGCGGCCGACGGCGTCGCCGCGGTGCCGGGCGTGCCGGGCCGCCTGGAACGGGTGGACGCCGGACAGCCCTACCTGGCGGTCGTCGACTACGCCCACAAGACCGATGCCGTCGAATCGGTGCTCAAGGCCCTGCGCAAGGTCACCAAGGGCCGTCTGCACGTGGTCCTCGGCTGCGGCGGCGACCGCGACACCACCAAGCGCGCCCCGATGGGCGCCGCCATCGCGCGGCTCGCCGACACCGCCGTACTGACCTCCGACAACCCCCGCTCCGAGGACCCCCTGGCGATCCTGGCCACCATGCTCCAGGGCGCGGCGTCCGTGCCCGCGCACCAGCGCGGCGAGGTGCTCCTCTTCGAGGACCGGGCCGCCGCGATCGCCGCCGCCGTCGGCCGGGCCCACCCCGGGGACACCGTGCTGGTCGCGGGCAAGGGCCACGAGCAGGGCCAGGACATCGCCGGCGTGATCCGTCCGTTCGACGACCGCCAGGTGCTCCGCGAAGCTATCCAGAAGACCCAGGGATGAACTTGTGATCGCCCTCTCCCTCGCCGAGATCGCAGCAGTCGTCGGCGGGCAGACGCACGACATACCGGATCCGTCCGTCCAGGTCACCGGGCCCGTGGTCCGCGACTCCCGGGAGGCGGTTCCGGGCAGCCTGTTCGTCGCCTTCGTCGGCGAGCGCGCCGACGGTCACGACTACGCGGCCCAGGTCGTGGCGGCCGGCGCGGTCGCCGTACTGGCGTCGCGGCCCGTCGGCGTGCCCGCGATCGTCGTCGAGGACGTCCAGAGCGCCCTCGGCGCCCTCGCCCGGCACGTCGTACGACGGCTCGGCGCGACCCTCGTCGCGCTCACCGGCTCCGCGGGCAAGACCAGCACCAAGGACCTCATCGCCCAGGTGCTCCGGCGCAAGGCGCCGACCGTGTTCACACCCGGTTCGCTGAACAACGAGATCGGGCTGCCGCTGACCGCCCTGTCCGCCACCGAGGAGACGCGGTTCCTGGTGCTGGAGATGGGCGCCCGCGGCATCGGCCACATCCGCTACCTCACCGAGCTGACCCCGCCGAAGGTGGGGCTGGTGCTCAACGTCGGCTCCGCCCACATCGGCGAGTTCGGCGGCCGCGAGCAGATCGCGCAGGCGAAGGGCGAGCTCGTGGAGGCCCTGCCCCCGGCCCAGGACGGCGGGGCCGCGATCCTCAACGCCGACGACCCCCTGGTCCGGGCCATGGCCTCCCGTACCCAGGCGAAGGTGATCCTTTTCGGAGAGTCGGCCGAAGCGGACGTACGCGCCGAGAACGTGCGACTCACGGACAGCGGACAGCCCTCGTTCAGGCTTCACACACCCTCCGGTGCAAGTGATGTGACCATGCGCCTGTACGGTGAGCACCACGTGTCGAACGCGCTCGCCGCGGCCGCCGTCGCCCATGAGCTGGGCATGTCCGCGGAAGAGATCGCCACCGCGCTCTCCGAGGCGGGCTCCCTCTCCCGCTGGCGCATGGAGGTCACCGAGCGCCCGGACGGCGTGACCATCGTCAACGACGCCTACAACGCCAACCCCGAGTCCATGCGGGCCGCCCTCAGGGCACTCGCGGCCATGGGCCAGGGGCGCCGCACGTGGGCGGTGCTCGGCAAGATGGCCGAGCTGGGGGACGAGGCGCTCGCCGAGCACGACGCCGTCGGACGGCTCGCCGTCCGGCTCAACGTCAGCAAGCTCGTCGCGGTCGGGGGGATCGAAGCCTCCTGGCTGCAACTGGGCGCATATAACGAGGGTTCGTGGGGTGAGGAGTCGGTGCACGTGTCCGACGCACAGGCGGCGGTCCACCTGTTGCGCAGCGAGTTGCGCCCGGGGGATGTCGTGCTCGTGAAGGCGTCCCGTTCGGTGGGGCTGGAGAGCGTTGCCCAGGCGCTCGTCGAGAGCGGTGCCGAGGGTGAGGTCGCCGCCCGATGATGAACCAGATCCTGTTCTCGGGAGTCATTGGTCTCTTCCTGACGCTGGTCGGCACCCCGCTGCTGATCAAGCTTCTCGCGCGCAAGGGGTACGGCCAGTACATCCGTGACGACGGCCCGCGCGAGCACGCCAGCAAGCGTGGTACGCCGACCATGGGCGGTATCGCGTTCATCCTGGCCACGATCGCCGCCTACTTCCTCAGCAAGGTGATCAGCGGCAAGCCGGTGACGTACTCCGGGCTGCTGGTCCTCGGCCTGATGGCGGGCATGGGCCTGGTCGGCTTCCTGGACGACTACATCAAGATCGTCAAGCGGCGTTCGCTGGGTCTGCGGGCCAAGGCGAAGATGGCCGGCCAGCTGATCGTCGGTATCGCCTTCGCCGTGCTGTCGCTGATGTTCTCCGACTCGCGCGGCAACACCCCGGCGTCCACGAAGCTGTCGTTCATCACGGACTTCGGCTGGTCGATCGGCCCGGTGCTGTTCGTGGTCTGGGCGCTGTTCATGATCCTGGCGATGTCGAACGGCGTGAACCTGACGGACGGCCTGGACGGTCTGGCCACCGGTGCCTCCGTCCTCGTCTTCGGCGCCTACACCTTCATCGGTGTCTGGCAGTTCCAGGAGTCCTGCGCCAACGCCCAGACGCTGACCAACCCGAACGCCTGTTACGAGGTGCGCGACCCGCTCGACCTGGCCGTCGTCGCCTCCGCGCTGATGGGCGCCTGCCTCGGCTTCCTGTGGTGGAACACCTCACCCGCCAAGATCTTCATGGGTGACACCGGTTCGCTCGCCCTCGGCGGCGTCCTCACGGGCCTGGCCATCCTCTCCCGCACGGAGCTGCTGGTGGCCATCATGGGCGGGCTGTTCGTCCTCATCACCATGTCGGTCGTCATCCAGGTCGGCTCCTTCCGGCTCACCGGCAAGCGCGTCTTCCGGATGGCGCCGCTCCAGCACCACTTCGAACTCAAGGGCTGGTCCGAAGTCCTGGTGGTGGTCCGCTTCTGGATCATCCAGGGCATCTGTGTGATTGTCGGATTGGGCCTCTTCTATGCGGGATGGGCAGCGGACAAGTGACCTCCTCGGTGCCTGAAGGATCTTCGGAGTTCCAGGGCAAGCACATCACCGTCGCCGGGCTCGGCGTCTCCGGCGTCCCGGCGGCCAAGGTGCTGCACGGCCTCGGCGCGCGGGTCACCGTCGTCAACGACGGCGACGACGACCGCGCGCGGGCCCAGGCGGCCGAACTGGAGGCGCTCGGCGTCACCGTGCGCCTCGGTGACGGCGACTCCCTCCCGGAGGGCACCGAACTCATCGTCACCGCGCCCGGCTGGAAGCCGGACAAGCCGCTGTTCACGGCGGCCGCCGGGGCGGGCGTCCCGGTCTGGGGCGACGTCGAACTCGCCTGGCGGCTGCGCGGACCCGACGCCGCGCCCTGGCTGGCCGTCACAGGCACCAACGGCAAGACCACCACCGTCCAGATGCTCGCCTCCATCCTCCAGGCGGCGGGCCTGCGCACGGCGGCCGTCGGCAACATCGGCGTCTCGCTGCTGGACGCCGTGCTCGGCGACCAGGAGTACGACGTCCTCGCCGTGGAGCTGTCCAGCTACCAACTGCACTGGGCGCCCTCCCTGCGCGCGCACTCCGCCGCGGTGCTCAACCTCGCCCCCGACCACCTCGACTGGCACGGCTCCATGGAGGCCTACGCCGCCGACAAGGGCCGTATCTACGAGGGCAACCGGGTCGCCTGCGTCTACAACGTCGCCGACAAGCTCACCGAGGACCTGGTGCGCGAGGCGGACGTCGAGGAGGGCTGCCGGGCCATCGGTTTCACCCTCGGCACCCCCGGACCCTCCCAACTCGGCGTGGTGGACGGCATCCTGGTCGACCGTGCCTTCGTCGAGAACCGGCACAAGAACGCCCAGGAGCTCGCCGAGGTCTCCGACGTCGACCCGCCGGCCCCGCACAACATCGCCAACGCCCTTGCCGCCGCGGCCCTCGCGCGCGCCTTCGGGGTGCCCCCGCAGGCCGTACGGGACGGTCTGCGGGCCTTCACCCCGGACGCCCACCGCATCGCGAAGGTGGCGGAGCTGGAGGGCGTGACGTACGTCGACGACTCGAAGGCCACCAACACCCACGCCGCGGAAGCCTCCTTGGCGGCGTACGAGTCGATCGTGTGGATCGCGGGCGGTCTGGCGAAGGGCGCCACCTTCGACGAGCTGGTCGCCAAGTCGGCAAAGCGACTTCGCGCCGCCGTCCTCATCGGCGCCGACCGCGCCCTGATCCGCGACGCCCTGGCGCGACACGCGCCGGAAGTACCCGTCGTCGACCTCGACCGGACCGACACTGGGGCGATGCTCCAGGCGGTGACGGAAGCCAAGCGGCTGGCGGTCGCCGGCGACACGGTGCTGCTTGCGCCGGCCTGCGCCTCCATGGACATGTTCACCAACTACAACCAGCGCGGTGACGCGTTCGCGGAGGCGGTTCGCGAACTCGGCGCGGGCGCCTGACGACGGGTCCCGTCTCCAGTCGTGCTTCGGGGCCCCTGGAGGGACGCGTGAGACGGATGTGGCTGAAGGTCGGGAGGATCCGGTGATGTCCGGTAGCCGTACGGGCCGGCCTCCGGTTCAGCGAGCCGTCAGGCGGCCCGCGGCCCCCCGGCCGCCCCGCGACAATCCCGTACGACGGTTCGTCACGCGCGCGCGGAGGGCCTGGGACCGGCCGCTGACCGCCTATTACCTGATCCTGGGCGGCAGTGTGCTGATCACCGTGCTGGGCCTGGTGATGGTCTACTCGGCCTCGCAGATCACCGCCCTGCAGCTGTCGCTGCCGGGGTCCTACTTCTTCCGCAAGCAGTTCCTGGCCGCGGCCATCGGCGGTGTGCTGATGTTCGCCGCCTCCCGGATGCCGGTGAAGCTGCACCGGGCGCTGGCCTACCCGATCCTCGCGGGCGCCGTCTTCCTGATGGCCCTCGTACAGGTCCCCGGGATAGGGATGGCGGTCAACGGCAACCAGAACTGGATCTCGCTCGGCGGCTCCTTCCAGATCCAGCCCAGCGAGTTCGGCAAGCTGGCGCTGGTGCTCTGGGGCGCCGACCTGATGGCGCGCAAGCACGACCGGAAACTGCTGACCCAGTGGAAGCACATGCTGGTGCCGCTCGTGCCGGTCTCCTTCCTGCTGCTCGGGCTGATCATGCTCGGCGGCGACATGGGCACCGCGATCATCCTCACGGCGATCCTGTTCGGGCTGCTGTGGCTGGCGGGGGCGCCGACCCGGCTGTTCGTCGGCGTGCTGTCGGTCGCCGGCGCGATCGGCGTGCTCCTGATCAAGACCAGCCCCAACCGCATGGCCCGGCTGGCCTGCATCGGGGCCACCGAGCCCCGCTCGGGGGTGGCCGACTGCTGGCAGGCCGTGCACGGGATCTACGCCCTGGCCTCCGGCGGGCTCTTCGGCTCCGGACTGGGCGCGAGTGTGGAGAAATGGGGGCAACTCCCCGAAGCCCACACCGACTTCATCTTCGCCGTCACCGGTGAGGAACTGGGCCTGGCGGGGACGCTGTCGGTGCTCGCGCTCTTCGCGGCTCTAGGCTATGCGGGTATCCGCGTGGCCGGACGCACGGAGGACCCCTTCGTGAGGTACGCCGCGGGAGGCGTGACCACCTGGATCACCGCCCAGGCGGTGATCAACATCGGTGCGGTGCTCGGTCTGCTGCCGATCGCCGGCGTCCCCCTCCCGCTGTTCTCCTACGGAGGGTCGGCCCTGCTGCCGACCATGTTCGCCATCGGGCTGCTGATCGCCTTCGCGCGCGACGAGCCCGCTGCGCGGGCGGCGCTTGCGATGCGGCAACCTCGCTTTGGTAGAAAGCGGGGGGCCGGAGGTCCTCGGGGGCCCCGGAGATGGAACACGATGCGACGGCGTGCCTCGGCGGCGCGCTCGTCCGGAGAGCGGTGAATTTCGGTGCATGTCGTACTCGCCGGTGGGGGGACCGCCGGCCACATCGAGCCCGCGCTCGCCCTCGCGGACGCCCTGCGCAGGCAGGACCCGACCGTGGGGATCACGGCCCTTGGCACGGAGCGCGGCCTGGAGACCCGGCTCGTCCCGGAGCGCGGCTACGAACTCGCGCTGATCCCGGCGGTGCCGCTGCCCCGTAAACCCACGCCCGAGCTGATCACCGTACCGGGACGGCTGCGCGGCACGATCAAGGCCGCCGAGCAGGTCCTGGAGCGCACCAAGGCGGACGCCGTGGTCGGCTTCGGCGGCTACGTCGCCCTGCCCGGCTACCTCGCCGCCAAGCGTCTCGGCGTGCCCATCGTGATCCACGAGGCGAACGCCCGCCCCGGCCTGGCCAACAAGATCGGCTCCCGCTACGCCGCCCGGGTCGCCGTCTCCACGCCCGACAGCAAGCTGCGCGACGCCCGCTACATCGGCATCCCGTTGCGCCGCTCCATCGCCACCCTGGACCGCGCCGCCGTCCGCCCCGAGGCCCGCGCGCGCTTCGGTCTCGACCCGAACCTGCCCACGCTGCTCGTCTCCGGCGGCTCGCAGGGTGCGCGCCGCCTCAACGAGGTGGTCCAGCAGGTCGCCCCCTGGCTGCAGCAGGCCGGCATCCAGATCCTGCACGCGGTCGGCCCGAAGAACGAACTGCCGCAGGTGCACCAGATGCCGGGAATGCCGCCCTACATCCCGGTAAGTTACCTGGACCGGATGGATCTCGCGTACGCCGCGGCCGACATGATGCTCTGCCGTGCGGGTGCGATGACCGTCGCCGAACTCTCCGCCGTCGGACTTCCGGCCGCCTACGTCCCGCTGCCCATCGGCAACGGCGAACAGCGGCTGAACGCCCAACCGGTGGTCAAGGCCGGCGGCGGCCTTCTGGTCGACGACGCGGAACTCACGCCCGAGTGGGTGCAGCAGAACGTCCTGCCCGTGCTCGCCGACCCGCACCGGCTGTACGAGATGTCCCGCGCCGCCAGCGAGTTCGGCCGCCGGGACGCCGACGACCTGCTCGTCGGCATGGTGTACGAGGCGATCGCCTCGCGCCGATAGGACGATATGCACGGAGGGCAGTGAGTGTGGCCGGACCGACGACCGCCGAGCGCGGTGATCGCCAGCAGGAGTCGTCCGGCCCGCCGCCCGGAAGGCGGTTGGGAAAGCTCCGCCTTCCCCGCCTTCGTGGGATCGTCGTACTGGCTGCCGCGCTCGTGCTCCTCGTCGCCGGAGTGGTCTGGACGCTGTACGGCTCCAAGTGGCTCCGGGTGGACCACGTCTCGGTCCAGGGAACCGTGGTCCTGACGCCCGAACAGGTCCGCCAGGCCGCCCGGGTGCCGGTCGGCGAACCGCTGATCTCCGTCGACACCGATGCCATCGCCGCGGCGCTGCGCCGGAAACTGCCCCGGATCGACGAGGTCGAGGTCGTCCGTTCCTGGCCGCACGGAATCGGGCTGAAAGTAACCGAGCGTGTTCCGGTGCTCCTCATCGGGAAGGGTGGGCGGTTCGTCGAAGTGGACAAGGAAGGTGTCCGTTTCGCCACTGTTTCGCAGGCGCCGAAAGGCGTTGCCGCCCTGAAACTGGACCCGCCCCGGTCCGGTTCGGCCACCGCGAGCCTGCGCCGCTTCGGCGAGGACCGTCTGGTCCGGGAGGCGGTGGACGTGGCAGGTGACATTCCGGCCAACGTCGCGCGGGAGACACGGGTCGTCAAGGTGCGTTCCTACGACGACATCTCGCTGGAGCTGAGCGGCGGGCGCACGGTCGAGTGGGGCAGCGACGAGAACGGCGGCGCCAAGGCCCGCACGCTCAACGCTCTCATGAAAGCCGCTCCCCGCGCTGGGCACTTCGACGTCAGCGTCCCCACCGCCCCCGCGTCATCGGGGAGTTGACGCACATCCGCGCAGGCCAGCACCCTGGTTGGGCACCGCTATGCCTGATCACATAGGGTGAAAAGAAAAACGGGAGGTTCGGCGTGTTCGTTGAACGTGCGCCACTTGTCGACTTAGTGTCCTGTTCAGAAGACTTCAAGGAACAGACACACTGGTAACCCTAAACTTCAGGGTTAGGGTTCGGGTCGGCGTTCAGGACCGTCCCATTCGGCATCCGTCGTCGGATCGCGAAGCGCACGCTTCGGTGGCCCGGCGACACGTAACTCGAGGCGAGAGGCCTTCGACGTGGCAGCACCGCAGAACTACCTCGCAGTCATCAAAGTCATCGGTGTCGGCGGCGGTGGTGTCAATGCCATCAACCGGATGATCGAGGTCGGTCTCAAGGGCGTCGAGTTCATCGCCATCAACACCGACGCGCAGGCGCTGTTGATGAGCGACGCCGACGTCAAACTCGACGTCGGCCGCGAACTCACCCGCGGACTCGGCGCCGGAGCCAACCCGGCCGTCGGCCGCAAGGCCGCCGAGGACCACCGCGAGGAGATCGAGGAGGTCCTCAAGGGGGCCGACATGGTCTTCGTGACGGCCGGTGAAGGCGGCGGCACCGGTACCGGCGGCGCGCCCGTCGTGGCCAACATCGCGCGCTCCCTGGGTGCCCTCACCATCGGTGTGGTCACCCGTCCCTTCACCTTCGAGGGGCGGCGCCGCGCCAACCAGGCCGAGGACGGCATCGCCGAACTCCGCGAAGAGGTCGACACCCTCATCGTCATCCCCAACGACCGGCTGCTGTCCATCTCGGACCGCCAGGTCAGCGTGCTCGACGCGTTCAAGTCCGCGGACCAGGTGCTGCTGTCCGGTGTACAGGGCATCACCGACCTCATCACCACCCCCGGCCTGATCAACCTCGACTTCGCCGACGTCAAGTCGGTCATGTCCGAGGCCGGTTCGGCCCTCATGGGCATCGGCTCGGCCCGCGGCGACGACCGCGCGGTGGCCGCCGCCGAGATGGCGATCTCCTCGCCGCTGCTGGAGGCCTCCATCGACGGCGCCCGGGGTGTCCTGCTCTCCATCTCCGGCGGCTCCGACCTCGGCCTGTTCGAGATCAACGAGGCCGCCCAGCTGGTCAGCGAGGCGGCCCACCCCGAGGCCAACATCATCTTCGGCGCGGTGATCGACGACGCGCTCGGCGACGAGGTCCGGGTCACGGTGATCGCGGCCGGCTTCGACGGGGGCCAGCCCCCGGCCCGCCGGGACAACGTCATCGGCTCCACGTCGTCGTCGTCCACCGCCCGCCGGGACGAGCCGGCCCCGGCGCGGCAGCCCGAGAGCCGCCCGTCCTTCGGTTCGCTCGGCAGCGTCACGCCCAAGGAGGAGCCGGAGCCCGCGGCCGTTCCCGAGCCGGTGGCCGAGATCCCGACCGCCCCGCCGGTCCCGCCGGCCCCGCGGACGTACTCGGACAGCGCCGCCGAGGAGCTGGACGTACCGGACTTCCTCAAGTGACGCTTCTGCCGTGATAGGACAGCACGAGATCGTGAGCGGCGCGCACTTCGCCTTCACCGACCGGTGGGGCGGGGTGAGCGCCGTTCCGTACGCGGAACTCAACCTCGGCGGTGCGGTCGGCGACGACCCCGACGCCGTACGGACCAACCGCGAGCTGGCGGCGAAGTCCTTCGGTCTGGACCCGGCGCACGTGGTCTGGATGAACCAGGTGCACGGGGCGGACGTGGCCGTGGTTGAGGAGCCCTGGGGCGACGGCCCGGTGCCGGAGGTCGACGCGATCGTCACCTCGCGGCCGGGACTCGCCCTCGCGGTGCTCACCGCCGACTGCACACCGGTGCTGCTCGCCGACCCGGTCGCCCGGGTCGCCGCCGCCGCCCACGCCGGACGGCCCGGCATGGTCGCCGGGGTGGTTCCCGCCGCCGTACGCGCCATGGTCGAACTCGGTGCCGAGCCGGGCCGGATCGTCGCCCGCACCGGACCCGCGGTCTGCGGCCGGTGCTACGAGGTGCCGGAGGCGATGCGCGCCGAGGTGGCCGCGATCGAGCCGGCGGCGCACGCGGAGACGAGTTGGGGCACGCCGGCGGTCGACGTGAGCGCCGGAGTGCACGCGCAGCTCGAGCGCCTCGGGGTGTGCGACCGGGAGCAGTCGCCGGTGTGCACGCTGGAATCGGGCGACCACTTCTCGTACCGCCGGGACCGCGCCACCGGGCGGCTCGCCGGCTATGTGTGGCTGGACTGATGGGGCATGCCGGACCGTAAGGATGAACTCGCCGGAAACCTGGCGAAGGTGGAGGAACGCATCACCGCGGCCTGCGTGGCCGCCGGGCGCAAGCGGGAAGAGGTGACCCTGATCGTGGTCACCAAGACCTATCCGGCGAGCGACGTGCGGCTCCTGTCCGGGCTCGGTGTGCGCCACGTCGCCGAGAACCGCGACCAGGACGCGGCCCCCAAGGCCGCCGCCTGCTCGGATCTGCCCCTTTCCTGGCACTTCGTCGGTCAGTTGCAGACCAACAAGGTGCGCTCCGTGGTGGGTTACGCCGATGTCGTTCAGTCCGTGGACCGTCCCAAGCTCGTCACGGCCCTGTCGAGGGAGGCCGTCCGGGCCGGGCGCGAGGTGGGGTGCCTGATCCAGGTCGCGCTCGACGCGGGAGAGGGCGGGCGGGGCGAACGCGGTGGCGTGGCGCCCGGCGGCATCGAGGAGTTGGCCGGCCTGGTCGCCGGCGCCCCGGGACTGCGGCTCGACGGGCTCATGACCGTCGCGCCGCTCACCGGGGAGTACGCCGGGCGCCAACGGGCCGCTTTCGAGCGGTTGATGGATTTGTCGACCGACCTGCGCCGAGCCCATCCTGCTGCGAACATGGTGTCCGCAGGGATGAGTGCGGACCTCGAGGACGCCGTGGCGGCCGGAGCGACACATGTACGCATCGGCACCGCGGTACTCGGAGTCCGCCCCAGGCTCGGGTAACGTCGCCAAGAAGTCGGACCACAGCAGAAAATATGGTCAATGTCGCCGGAAGGCGGGCAGAACGACCTCGTGGATCGCAGGCACTTGGCAGTCGTCAGCCGATCCACCACAGAGCGGAGGACTCAGAGCATGGCCGGCGCGATGCGCAAGATGGCGGTCTACCTCGGCCTCGTGGAGGACGATGGGTACGACGGCCGCGGTTTCGACCCCGACGACGACTTCGAGCCCGAACTGGACCCGGAGCCGGAGCGGGACCACCGACGGCATGAGCCGTCACACCAGTCGCATCAGTCCCAAAGGGATGAATCGGTACGAGTCGTGCAGCCTCCCGCGCAGCGCGACCCGGTTTCCCATGCCGCTTCGCTCCCCGCGGAATCGAGCCGCCCGGCGCGGATCGCGCCCGTGGCGTCCATCACACAAGAACGTCAATCCCTGGAGAAGAACGCACCGGTGATCATGCCCAAGGTCGTGTCCGAGCGAGAGCCTTACCGGATCACCACGCTTCACCCCCGGACCTACAACGAGGCCCGTACCATCGGGGAACACTTCCGTGAGGGCACCCCGGTGATCATGAATCTGACTGAGATGGATGACACAGACGCGAAGCGACTTGTCGACTTTGCGGCCGGTTTGGTGTTTGGTCTTCACGGCAGCATCGAGCGGGTGACGCAGAAGGTGTTCCTGTTGTCTCCTGCTAACGTCGATGTCACGGCGGAGGACAAGGCCCGCATCGCAGAGGGCGGGTTCTTCAACCAGAGCTGAGAAGTACCAACGGAACGAAGCACGGAGCAGGGGAGAGGGAAGCACAGACCATGAGCGTGTTCGCGCAGGTGATCTACATCGCGCTGATGGTGTTCCTCATCGTGCTCATCTTCCGGCTGGTCATGGACTACGTCTTCCAGTTCGCCCGCTCGTGGCAACCCGGCAAGGCGATGGTGGTCGTACTGGAGGCCACCTACACTGTCACCGATCCACCGTTGAAGCTTCTGCGGCGGTTCATTCCGCCGCTGCGTCTCGGGGGCGTGGCGCTCGACCTGTCCTTCTTCGTACTGATGATCATCGTCTACGTCCTCATCAACATCGTGGGAAACCTGGTGGGGTGAACGTGGACGAAAGGTCTTGCCGACTGCCGATGACTACGTTGAGGTGAAGAGATGCCGTTGACCCCCGAGGACGTGCGGAACAAGCAGTTCACGACCGTCCGCCTCCGAGAAGGCTATGACGAGGACGAGGTCGATGCCTTCCTCGACGAGGTCGAAGCCGAACTGACCCGTCTGCTCCGCGAGAACGAGGACCTGCGGGCCAAGCTGGCCGCGGCCACGCGCGCGGCTGCGCAGAACCAGCAGAACATGCGCAAGCCCCCGGAGCAGGACCAGCAGCAGGGCGGAATGCAGCAGGGCGGTATGCCCCAGGGCGGGATGCAGCAGGGCGGCATGCCGCAGCAGGGCATGCGAGGGCCCGGCGCTCCGGTGCCCGCCGGGATATCGGGCCCGCCGCAGCAGCAGATGGGTGGCCCCATGGGTGGCCCGCCCCAGCTGCCGAGCGGTGCCCCGCAGCTGCCCGCCGGCCCCGGCGGTCAGGGCGGTCCGCAGGGTCCCGGCCCCATGGGCCAGGGTCCGATGGGCCAGGGCCCGATGGGTGGTCAGCCCCCCATGCAGCAGCAGATGGGCGGTCCGATGGGCGGCCCCATGGGCGGTCCGATGGGCGGCCCCGGTCAGGGCCCCGGTGGCGACAGCGCCGCCCGAGTCCTCTCGCTGGCCCAGCAGACCGCCGACCAGGCGATCGCCGAGGCCCGCTCCGAGGCCAACAAGATCGTCGGCGAGGCCCGCAGCCGTGCCGAGGGTCTTGAGCGTGACGCCCGCGCCAAGGCCGACGCGCTCGAGCGGGACGCGCAGGAGAAGCACCGCGTCGCCATGGGCTCCCTGGAGTCCGCGCGCGCCACGCTGGAGCGCAAGGTCGAGGACCTGCGTGGCTTCGAGCGCGAGTACCGCACGCGCCTGAAGTCGTACCTCGAGTCCCAGCTGCGTCAGCTGGAGACCCAGGCCGACGACTCCCTGGCGCCGCCGCGCACCCCGGCCACGGCCTCCCTCCCGCCGTCCCCGGCGCCCTCCATGGCACCGGCCGGCGCGAGCGCCCCGTCCTACGGCGGCAACCAGCCCATGGGCGGTGCGCCGAGCCCCGCTGCCCCGTCCTACGGCGGCCAGCAGCAGATGACCCCGGCGATGACCCAGCCGATGGCGCCGGTCCGTCCGCAGGGGCCGTCGCCGATGGGCCAGGCTCCCTCGCCGATGCGCGGGTTCCTGATCGATGAGGACGACAACTGACGGCCGGCACGGTCAGTAGTACGCCGTAGGCGTCGGCAGCGTTCAGGGCGGGACCCCGGACTACGGTCCGGGGTCCCGCCCTTTTTACGCGTGTTGACGCCGATGGGTTCTTCATACCGAAGGCCCGGCCCCACCGGGGACCGGGCCTTCGGTATGTCCGTCGGCAGGGCCTAGGCCTTGCGCAGGCGGAACGTCAGGCTCAGGCCTTCGTCGGTGAAGGGTTCGCCGTAGCTGTCGTCCGCCTCCCCCTGGGCGAAGTCGGTCGCGAGGACCTCCTCGGCGATGAGTCCGGCGTGCTCGGTGAGCGCCGCGATGACCGCCGGGTCCGTGGACGTCCAGCGCAGCGCGATGCGGTCGGCCACGTCCAGGCCACTGTTCTTGCGGGCCTCCTGGATCAGCCGGATGGCGTCACGGGCCAGGCCCGCCTGCCGCAGTTCCTCGGTGATCTCCAGGTCGAGGGCGACCGTGGCACCGGAGTCGGACGCCACCGACCAGCCCTCGCGCGGGGTCTCGGTGATGATCACCTCGTCGGGGGCGAGGCCGACCGTCTCACCCTCGACCTCCACCGACGCCGTGCCCTCGCGCAGCGCCAGGGACAGCGCGGCGGCGTCGGCCGCGGCGATCGCCTTCGCCACGTCCTGGACGCGCTTTCCGAACCGCTTGCCCAGCGCCCGGAAGTTGGCCTTCGCCGTCGTGTCGACCAGCGAGCCGCCGACCTCGCTCAGCGACGCCAGCGCCTCGACGTTCAGCTCCTCGGTGATCTGCGCGTGCAGTTCGGTGTCGAGGGTGTCGAAGCCCGCCGCGGCCACCAGCGCACGCTTCAGCGGCTGGCGCGTCTTCACGCCCGACTCCGCGCGCGTGGCGCGGCCCAGCTCCACCAGGCGGCGGACCAGGACCATCTGCCTCGACAGCTCCGGGTCGATCGCCGACAGGTCCGCCTCGGGCCAGGAGGCCAGGTGGACGGACTCCGGGGCGCCGGGGGTGACCGGCACGACCAGGTCCTGCCAGACCCGCTCGGTGATGAACGGGGTTAGCGGGGCCATCAGCTTGGTGACCGTCTCCACGACCTCGTGCAGGGTGCGCAGCGCCGCCTTGTCGCCCTGCCAGAAGCGGCGCCGGGAACGGCGGACGTACCAGTTGGACAGGTCGTCGACGAAGGCCGACAGCAGCTTGCCGGCGCGCTGCGTGTCGTAGGCTTCCAGGGACTGGGTGACCTGGTCGGTCAGCGCGTGCAGCTCGGACAGCAGCCAGCGGTCCAGCAGCGGGCGGTCGGCCGGGGCCGGGTCGGCCGCGCTGGGGGCCCAGCCGGACGTACGGGCGTACAGGGCCTGGAAGGCGACCGTGTTCCAGTACGTCAGGAGGGTCTTGCGGACGACCTCCTGGATGGTGCCGTGGCCCACCCGGCGGGCCGCCCAGGGGGAGCCGCCGGCGGCCATGAACCAGCGCACCGCGTCGGCGCCGTGCTGGTCCATGAGCGGGATCGGCTGCAGGGTGTTGCCCAGGTGCTTGGACATCTTGCGGCCGTCCTCGGCGAGGATGTGGCCCAGGCAGACGACGTTCTCGTACGACGACCTGTCGAAGACCAGGGTGCCGACGGCCATGAGGGTGTAGAACCACCCGCGGGTCTGGTCGATGGCCTCGGAGATGAACTGGGCCGGGTACCGGCTCTCGAACAGCTCCTTGTTCTTGTAGGGGTAGCCCCACTGGGCGAACGGCATCGAGCCGGAGTCGTACCAGGCGTCGATGACCTCCGGCACGCGCGTGGCCGTCGTCCCGCAGCCCTCGTGCGGGCAGGCGAAGGTGACCTCGTCG
Organism: Streptomyces sp. NPDC001544; assembly: GCF_042894285.1. Lineage (NCBI taxonomy): Bacteria > Bacillati > Actinomycetota > Actinomycetes > Kitasatosporales > Streptomycetaceae > Streptomyces > Streptomyces sp. NPDC001544. The sequence continues at coordinate 944,194 of NZ_JBIAVN010000001.1, forward strand.
ATGAACGGGCGGTGCGGGTCCAGCGCCGACTGGTCGGTGCCGGTCAGCTCGGTGAGCTCCGCGCGGGAGCCGACGCAGGTGAGGTGGTTCTCCTCGCAGCGCCAGATCGGCAGGGGGGTGCCCCAGTAGCGGTTGCGGGAGAGCGCCCAGTCGATGTTGTTGTTCAGCCAGTCGCCGAAGCGGCCGTGCTTGACCGTCTCCGGGTGCCAGTTGGTCTTCTCGTTCTCCTGGATCAGGCGGTCCTTGACCGCCGTGGTGCGGATGTACCAGGAGGGCTGCGCGTAGTACAGCAGCGCGGTGTGGCAGCGCCAGCAGTGCGGGTAGCTGTGCTCGTACGCGAGGTGCTTGAAGAGCAGACCGCGCGCCTGGAGGTCCTCGGTGAGCTTTTCGTCCGCCTTCTTGAAGAAGACGCCGCCCACCAGCGGTACGTCCTCCTCGAACGTGCCGTCCGGGCGGACGGGGTTCACGACCGGCAGGCCGTACGCGCGGCAGACCTTGAGGTCGTCCTCACCGAAGGCGGGGGACTGGTGGACGAGGCCCGTGCCGTCCTCGGTGGTGACGTACTCGGCGTTCACCACGTAGTGGGCGGGCTCCGGGAACTCCACCAGCTCGAACGGGCGCCGGTACGTCCAGCGCTCCATCTCGGCGCCGGTGAAGGTCTGGCCGGTGGCCTCCCAGCCCTCGCCGAGCGCCTTGCCGACGAGCGGCTCGGCGACGACGAGCTTCTCCGCGCCGTCGGTCACGACGACGTAACGGACCTCCGGGTGCGCGGCGACCGCGGTGTTGGAGACCAGCGTCCACGGAGTGGTCGTCCACACCAGGAGCGCGGCCTCGCCGGCCAGCGGGCCGGAGGTGAGCGGGAAGCGGACGTACACGGAGGGATCGACGACCGTCTCGTAGCCCTGCGCGAGCTCGTGGTCGGACAGGCCGGTGCCGCAGCGGGGGCACCAGGGGGCGACGCGGTGGTCCTGGACCAGCAGGCCCTTGTTGAAGATCTCCTTCAGCGACCACCAGACCGACTCGACGTACTCCGGGTTCATGGTCCAGTAGGCGTCGTCGAGGTCGACCCAGTAGCCCATGCGGGTCGTGAGCGCTTCGAAGGCGTCGGTGTGCCGGGTCACCGACTCGCGGCACTTGGCGTTGAACGCGGCGATGCCGTACGCCTCGATGTCCTGCTTGCCGGAGAAGCCGAGCTCCTTCTCGACCGCCAGCTCCACCGGGAGGCCGTGGCAGTCCCAGCCGGCCTTGCGGGCCACGTGGTAGCCGCGCATGGTGCGGAAGCGCGGGAAGACGTCCTTGAAGACGCGGGCCTCGATGTGGTGGGCGCCGGGCATGCCGTTCGCGGTGGGCGGGCCCTCGTAGAACACCCACTCCGGGCGGCCTTCGGACTGCTCCAGGCTCTTGGCGAAGATCTTCTGCTCGCGCCAGAAGTCGAGCACCGCGTGTTCGAGCGCGGGCAGGTCGACCTGGGCGGGTACCTGGCGGTACGTCGGCGCTGTCATCAGCGAGCTTCCTCCAACGGATGTGCTGCCTTCCGTCGGAGGGACGAGAGCCGTATGTGTCACGTGCGCCGGGTGCGGCGCGCTCCCGCGGTACCACCCTCCTTGGCCCTCCGTGCGCCGTGCACGCCGGTGAGCCCCCTCATTGAGGTCGCGAAGCCGGTTCTACTGGCCGCGATGGTGCTGCGGCTTTCTTCCGGCGGCTCCGGGGTGATCTTCACGTCGCGCTCGCCCCCGGGCTTCCACCGTCCCCGGGTCGCTCTGGGCTGCGTACGCCGCTACTCGTCCCCATCCACGCTTTTCGCTCCGCCCAGTGTACGGCGCCGCGACGACAGCCGCGGAACGATTTCGGGTGCGGGGAGGAGCACGATGGGGAAGGGATGGTTTGTCCCGAATGTGACCTGAATGGCGAGGTACGCGTGTTCGGATCCCAGGATGCCCGGCTCGGCGGATTACCGGGCGGGGAGCTGGGCACAACGCATGCATGCTTGTCGCGCGCGGGTCGCGGGGCGGGCGGATCGGGCGGCGTGCCCCGTTGCCGCGGGACTCGAGTCGATTTATCGTCCCAGCACGATTCGCGAGCGAAATCACAATATGTGAAGGGGCCGCGGCCATGGTGGCGAAGAAGACCGCGAGGGGCTCCGCCGAAGGGGCCGCAGAGCAGAGCGTGCGCGGGGCGGACGGTACGCAGAAGACCGCGGTGCGCAAGGCCGGGACCGCGGCCACGGAGACGGTGCGCGCGAAGACCCCGGCCAAGAAGACCGTGGCCAGGAAGACGGCGGGCGAGAAGGCGACGGGCGGGAAGGCGGCGGGCGGGAAGACGGCAGGCGAGAAGGCGGCGGCCGCCCCTCCCGGGGCCTCTGCCGGGAAGACCGCCACCAGCAGGCCCGCGGCCAGGAAGACGCCGGCCGCCGGGTCCGGGAAGGCCGCGATGGGGAAGGCTGTCGCACAGAAGGCGGTGACGGGGACCGCCGGCAAGGCACGGCGCGGCAAGGGAACCGGCGCCGGGAGCGGCCGCGCCGGAGCAGTGGGCGGCGAGGGCGAGGCGGCCGCGCGGGCCGCCGGAAGTGACGCGGGCACCGAGGAGGCGGTGGCCGGGAAGAGTTCGGCCAAGAAGGCGGGCGCGGCGCAGGCCGCGAAGCAGACGGGAGCCACGACGGTGGTTGCGAAGAAGACTTCTGGCACGGCCACGGCGGCGAAGACGGCCGTCCCCAAGGCACGCCTCGCCGCGGTGAAGCCCGGCGAGCTCGCGGTACGCCCCGGTGAGGACCCCTGGACCTCGGAGGAGGTCGAGGAGGCACGCGCCGAGCTGCAGTCCGAGGAGGCCCGGCTCAGCGCCGAGATCACCGCCTCGGAGCAGTCCCTGGTGGGGCTCATGCGGGACTCCGGGGACGGTGCCGGCGACGACCAGGCCGACACCGGCACCAAGAACATCACGCGGGAGCACGAGATGGCGCTGGCCGCCAACGCGCGTGAGATGCTCATCCAGACCGAGCGTGCCCTGGAACGGCTCGACGCGGGCACGTACGGTCTGTGCGAGAACTGCGGCAACCCCATCGGCAAGGCCCGTATGCAGGCCTTCCCGAGGGCGACCCTGTGCGTGGAGTGCAAGCAGAAGCAGGAACGCCGGTACTGACCGCTCCCGGCGCCCGCCGGGGGGTGCCGTAGTCTCGTCTGAAGTCAGGTACCTAGGTTGAGGGACTCACGTGGCAGAGGCGGAGCACATCATCGGTACGCCGGACACCCCGGACGCTGCTGGAGCGGCGGACGATGAGACCGCGGCGGCCCCGGCCGAGCGGTCTCGGGGCCGGCGCCGGATCGCGGTGCTGTTCTCGGTGGCCGCCTTCGCGTACGCCCTCGACCTGGTCAGCAAGCTGATCGTGGTCGCGAAGCTGGAGCACCACCCGTCGGTCCAGGTCGTCGGCGACTGGCTCGAGTTCACCGCCATCCGCAACGCGGGCGCGGCCTTCAGCTTCGGCCAGGCCTACACGGTCATCTTCACGGTCATCGCGGCCGCCGTGATCGTGGTGATCATCCGCCTGGCCCGCAAGCTCTACAGCCTGCCCTGGGCGATCGCGCTGGGCCTGCTGCTCGGCGGCGCCCTCGGCAACCTCACCGACCGGATCTTCCGCGCGCCGGGCGTCTTCCAGGGCGAGGTGATCGACTTCATCGCGCCCAAGGGCTTCGCGGTGTTCAACCTGGCCGACTCGGCGATCGTCTGCGGCGGCATCCTGATCGTGCTGCTGTCCTTCCGCGGCCTGGACCCGGACGGCACGGTCCACAAGGACTGACCTCCCGGGACGGTCCGGCCCTCGGGGCTCTCGTACGGGGCTGTCCGACCCGTCCGGCATACTCGACCGGGTGAGCACGCTTCCCGAGATCCGCACCCTGCCCGTACCCGACGGCCTGGAGGGCGAGCGCGTCGACGCCGCCATCTCCCGCATGTTCGGCTTCTCCCGTACCAAGGCGGCGGAACTGGCCGCCGCGGGCAAGGTCCAGGTCGACGGTGCGGTGGTCGGCAAGTCCGAGCGGGTGCACGGCGGCGCCTGGCTCGAGGTCGAGATGCCGCAGGCGCCCGCGCCGGTGCAGGTGGTCGCCGAGCCCGTCGAGGGCATGGAGATCGTGCACGACGACGACGACGTGGTCGTCATCGTCAAGCCCGTGGGCGTGGCCGCGCACCCGTCGCCGGGCTGGACCGGGCCGACCGTCATCGGCGGGCTCGCCGCCGCCGGCTACCGCATCTCCACCTCCGGCGCCGCGGAGCGCCAGGGCATCGTGCACCGCCTGGACGTGGGCACGTCCGGCCTGATGGTGGTCGCCAAGTCCGAGTACGCGTACACGTCGCTCAAGCGCCAGTTCAAGGAGCGCACGGTCGACAAGCGCTACCACACGCTCGTCCAGGGCCACCCCGACCCGACCAGCGGCACCATCGACGCCCCCATCGGCCGTCATCCCCAGCACGACTACAAGTGGGCCGTCACCGCGGACGGCAAGCCCTCCGTGACCCACTACGACCTCATCGAGGCCTTCCGCGCCGCCTCTCTGCTCGATGTGAAGCTGGAGACCGGCCGCACCCACCAGATCCGCGTCCACATGGCCGCCCACCGACACCCGTGCGTCGGCGACCTGACCTACGGCGCCGACCCCACGCTCGCCAAACGGCTCCGCCTGACCCGCCAGTGGCTGCACGCCGTACGCCTCGGCTTCGAACACCCCGGGGACGGCCGGTGGGTGGAGTTCGCGTGCGACTACCCGGAGGATCTGCAGCACGCGCTCGACCAGGTCCGTGAGGAGACCTACGGGTGACCGGCAGGGACATGGCACGCTTGACACCAGCCGTCTGACGTCGATCTCCCGGAGCGTTGGCCGTGGACCAGTTGGCCCTCTTGTTCGTGCTGTTGCTGGGGGCCCTGGTGAGCGTGCCGGTGGGGGACCGGTTCGGCCTGCCGGCTCCGGTGCTGATGACGCTGCTCGGGATCGCCCTCGCGGTGTCGGACTTCGTGCCGAACGTGAACATCCCGCCGGACCTGATCCTGCCCGCGCTGCTGCCGCCGCTGCTGTACGCGGCGGTACGGCGGACGTCCTGGCGGCAGTTCGCCGCCAACCGCCGGCCGATCTTCCTGCTCGCCGTCGCCCTGGTGTTCGTCACCACGGTGTGCGTGGCAGCCGTCGCCTCGGCGATCGTGCCGGGACTGCCGATCGCCGCCGCCGTCGCGCTCGGCGCGCTGGTCGCCCCGCCCGACCCGGTCGCCGCGACCGCCGTCGCCGGCCAGCTCGGGCTGCCGCGTCGGCTGGTGTCGATCCTGGAGGGCGAGGGGCTGTTCAACGACGTCACCGCCATCGTGCTCTACCACGTGGCGATCGCCGCCGTGATCAGCGGGAGCTTCTCGCCGTGGCGGGCCGGACTGGACCTCGTGCTGTCCGCGGTGGTCGCGGTCGCCGTGGGGCTGGCGCTCGGCTGGGGTGCGAACCGGCTGATGGACATCCTGGGGGACGCCACCCTGCAGATCGGGCTGACCCTGCTGGTCCCGTACGCCTCCTACGTGCTGGCGGAGGAACTGCACGGGTCGGGGGTGCTCGCGGTGCTCACCACGGCGCTCTTCCTCGCCGAGTACGCCTCCGACCCGGACGACGTGATGACGCGCCTGGCCGGGCACACTTTCTGGGACATCGTCGACACGCTTGTCACCGGGGTGGCGTTCGGGCTGATCGGCCTGGAGCTGCACAACGCGATCAGGACGGCGTCCGGCCGCTGGGGGGAACTGCTCGGCTGGGCGGCCGCGATCGCGGGCGTGGTGGTCGTCGTGCGCCTGCTGTGGCTGCTGCCGGCGACCTGGCTGACCAAACGGCTGCACGCCAGGCGGGACACCGAGGAGGAGATCCCGGTGGGCTGGCGGGAGACCGTCGTGATGTGGTGGTCCGGGATGCGGGGCGTGGCCTCGGTGGCGCTGGCGCTGGCGGTGCCGCTGACGACCGACGACGGGTCCCCGTTCCCCGACCGGGACGAGATCGTGTTCATCGCCTTCGGGGTGATCATGGCGACGCTGGTGCTGCAGGGGCTGACCCTGCCGTGGCTGGTGAAGCGGCTGCGGGTGCGGGCGGACACGGAGCGCGAGAAGGAGATCGAGAAGGAGCTGGCCGTGCGGGCGGCGAAGGCGGCGAAGCGGCGGCTGAAGGAGATCGAGGCGGTCGAGGAACTGCCCGAGGAACTGTCCGAGCAGATGGCGCGGCGGGCGTTCGACATCGGGCTGCGGATCAGCCCGGACGTGGGGGAGGACGAGCGGCGGGAGGCGCACGAGAAGCGGGTGCGCCGGCTGAAACGGGTGCGCCGCATCCAGGGGGAGATGCTGAGCGCCGCACGGCACGAGGTGCTGGCCGCCCGGAGCGAGCCCGGGGCGGATCCGGAGATCGTGGACCGGGTGCTGCGGCATCTGGACGTGCGCAGCCTGCGATGACGACGGCCCCCTGCCGGGGTTGCCCGGCAGGGGGCCGTGGTGGACGGTGTGAGGCCGGTCAGCCCCGACGTGTCCCCGGTTGCTCGTAGGCGCGGTGGCGGACGCCGTCCTGGGACGGGATGCGTGGCCAGTGGGCGGGCAGCACCGCGTCGGCCGTGTTGACCCGGGGCAGGGCGTACGGGTGCTCCTCGCACAGCCAGTTGATCATTTCCTCGCGGACCGTGACCCGGGCCGTCCAGATGTCGTCGGCGTCCTTCGCGGTCATCAGGGCGCGGACCTGGATCGTGTTGGGCGTCGAGTCGGTGACCACCAGGCCGTGCGCGCGGCCGTCCCAGGCCGGGCACTCACGCAGGATGTCCCGCAGCTTCTCGCGCATCGCCTCGACGGGGGCGCTGTGGTCGAGCTGCCAGTAGACGATGCCGGTCATCTGCGGGGTGCCGCGCGACCAGTTCTCGAACGGGTTCGATGTGAAATACGACACGGGCATGGTGATCCGGCGCTCGTCCCAGGTCTTGACCGTCAGGAAGGTCAGCGTGATCTCCTCGACCGTGCCCCACTCGCCGTTCACGACCACCGTGTCCCCGATCCGCACCATGTCGCCGAAGGCGATCTGCAGCCCGGCGAACATGTTGCTCAGCGTGGACTGCGCGGCGACACCGGCGACGATGCCGAGGATGCCGGCGGAGGCCAGCAGTGAGGCGCCGGCCGCGCGCATCGCCGGGAAGGTCAGCAGCATCGAGGCGGCGGCCACCACGATGACGATCGCCGAGACCACCCGCATGATCAGCTCGACCTGGGTGCGCACCCGGCGCACCCTGGCCACGTCGCGGTGGGCGCGGGCGTACCTGCTGTAGGACGTCTCGACTATCGCCGCCGCGATCCGGATCACCAGCCAGGCGGCGGACCCGATCAGCACCAGGGTCAGGACCCGGCCGATCGCGGTCTGGTGCCGCTGCACCAGCTGCGCCTGGTCGTACGACCCTCTGAGCAGGGCTGCGCACAGCACGAGCTGATAGGGGATGCGCCCGCGGCGCAGCAGTCCCCACAGCGGGGTGTCACTGTCTCGTTCGTCGGCCTTGCGCAGCAGCCGGTCCGTGGCCCAGCCGATGGCCAGGGTCAGGATCAGCGAGCTGCCGATCACGATCAGGGGGCGGAGTACGTTCTCCATGCCTCCGAACGTAACCGGCCGTCGGCGGACATGAACATGTGACTTCGAACGCGTCCTGGGTAGGGCACCGGGCGGTCACGGACCGCCACTGTCGTACCCGGCTGGCACCATGGCCTCATGAACATCATGCTCTTTCACTCGACCTATGGCCTCAGGCCCGCGGTGCGCCGGGCCGCGGACCGGCTGCGTGCCGCGGGGCACGAGGTGTGGACGCCGGACCTCTTCGAGGGGCGCACGTTCGACACGGTCGAGGAGGGCATGGCCTTCAACGAGGAGATCGGCAAGGACGAGTTGCTCAAGCGCGCCGTCCTGGCCGCCGCGCCCTACTCCGACCGCGGGCTCGTGTACGCGGGGTTCTCGCTCGGTGCCTCCATCGCGCAGACCCTCGCGCTCGGCGACGAGAAGGCACGCGGACTGCTGCTCCTGCACGGCACCTCGGACCTGGCGCCGGACACCGCCGTGGACGAGCTGCCGGTGCAGCTGCACGTGGCCGAGCCGGACCCGTTCGAGACGGACGACTGGCTGAGCGCCTGGTATCTGCAGATGGGCAGGGCCGGCGCCGATGTCGAGGTGTACCGGTACGCCGGGGCCGGTCACCTCTACACCGACCCCGATCTGCCGGACTACGACGAGGAGGCCGCCGAGGCCACCTGGCGGGTGGCGCTCGGCTTCCTCGACAGTCTGCGGACCGCCTAGCGTGGACCGCCCAGTCGGCGGCTGCCAGGGGCTCAGCCCGGGAAGCACTCCTTGGGGTTGTGCACCAGCGACTCGAAGTGCCCGGAGTACACCCAGGCCGTCGGCTTGTTGTTCCAGAGCCGGAACCACAGGGCCCCCGAGGGGGTGTGGCGGGTCGAGCACTGGATGCGCAGGGTCTCCTCGAACCGCGCCGTGCGGAACCTCTCCGACGAGGAGGTGGGTTGCGCGTAGATGGGGGCACCGTGGGTGTCCAGCACGGTCAGATTGACGAACTCCGGTGCTGCCGAAACCTCAGTCGCCTGGGCGACGGAGGCGAGGCCGGCGAGCGTCATGGCAGCGGCAATCGTCGCGGTCTTCTTCAAGACACCTTGGGGGGTGGCCATGTGACTCCAATCCTGAACGAACCTGACGGATCGCCAGGTAGGGCGACCCGCCAGGATGTTCGATGCCCGAAAGATCTTCTCGGTTGCCTCGAGCGTGGATTTTTTACACAGGGTTGTAGGTGCGCTCGACCTTCTGCGTGCCGCTACGGGTGTGGTACGAACGGGCCCAGGACGCGGTCGCGTTCGGACTCGTGCGGTCGGACAGCACGTAGTAGTCCATCTGGGCGCGGTCGGCGGTGATGTCCAGCACGCCGTAGCCGTGCCGGTCGGTGTCGACCCAGTGGACGTGCCGGTTGGCGGCCCTGATGACGGGCGCGGCGACGGCGGAGACGGTGCCCTCGGGGACCTTCACGATGTCGTCGAGGTTGTCGGAGGTGACCGAGGTGACCACGAACTCGGTGGCCGCCGACGCGGACAGCGGATAGGTCCCGGCGTCCACGGGCACGTCGTTGGCCCACGCCATGTGGATGTCACCGGTCAGGAAGACGGTGTTGCCGATGGCGTTGGAGCGCAGGTGGGCCAGCAGTTCGCGCCGGTCGTCGGTGTAGCCGTCCCACTGGTCGGTGTTCAGGGCGAGGCCCTCCTGCGGCAGCCCGAGCAGCTTGGCGAGCGGCTTCAGGAGGTCGGCGGAGAGGGAGCCGATGGCGAACGGCGAGATCATCACCGAGTTGCCGACCAGCCGCCATCTGGTGTCGGACGCCTTCAGCCCGGCCTTCAGCCAGTCGAGTTGGGCCCGGCCGGTGATGGTGCGGTCCGGGTCGTCGACCGAGCCGTTGCCGGTCTTGACCTGCTGGGAGCGGAAGGACCTCAGGTCCAGCAGCGAGAGGTCGGCGAGCTTGCCGAAGCGCAGCCGGCGGTAGGTCGTGCCGGCGATCGCCGGGCGCACCGGCATCCATTCGAAGTAGGCCTGCCTGGCGGCCGCCTGACGTGCCTTCCAGGTCCCCTCGGCTCCCTCGGTGTGGTTCTCGGCGCCGCCCGACCAGGCGTCGTTGGCGAACTCGTGGTCGTCCCAGATCGCGATGACCGGGGCCTTGGCGTGCAGGGCCTGCAGGTCGGGGTCGGTCTTGTACTTGCCGTGCCGCGTGCGGTAGTCGGCGAGGTTGAGGATCTCGTGGGTGGGTGCGTGCGGCCGTACGACGGTTCCGCGCGCGCCGTACTCGCCCGTGCCGTACTCGTAGATGTAGTCGCCGAGGTGCAGCCACGCGTCCAGGTCGCCGCGGGCCGCGAGGTGACGGTAGGCGGCGAAGTAGCCGCCCTCCCAGTTGGCGCAGGAGACCACGCCGAAGCGCAGGCCCGCGACGCTCGCGTCCGCCGCCGGTGCGGTGCGGGTACGGGCCGGCGGGGAGTCGGTGCCGCCGGCCGAGAAGCGGAACCAGTAGTCGGTGGCGGGCTCCAGACCGCGGATGTCGGCCTTGACCGTGTGGTCGGAGGCGGCCGTCGCGATGGTCGACCCCTTGGAGACGACGGTGCTGAACGCCCGGTCCTTCGCCACCACCCAGCTGACCTCGGTGTCCGGGCCGAGCCCGGACCCGGGCGTCGCCTCGGCGGTGGGCGTCACCCGGGTCCACAGCAGTATCCCGTCGGGCAGCGGGTCACCGGAGGCGACGCCGTGCAGGAAGGCGGGCGTGTCCGCGGCGGCCAGCGCGGGCAGGGCGGCGGTGAGCGGGCTGGCCAGGACAGCGGTCGCCGCCGCGGCCTTGACGACCGTACGGCGGCGTGGAGTGAGGGAGTTGACTCCCTCGGACGATATGAAGGCTCTGTATCGACTGGTCACGGCCGAGAGGTTACTGGCCGGTACGCAAAAGGGCGGGCGAACTCACGAAGTTCGCCCGCCCGTCATGCGGCGGTCAGCCCTTGAGGGCCGCGTCCACCTTCGAGTTGAACTCGGCGACAGTCCAAGGCTGGTTGGGGTCCGAGGTCTTGATCTGCTTGCCATCCATGACGAAGCTCGGCGTGCCGGTGACGCCGTCCTTGTTGGTGTCGAAGGTCTTCGACATGGCCATCGCCCAGGCGTCGTAGGTGCCGTTCTTCACCGCGTTCTGGAACTTGGTGTTGTTCTTCAGCGCGGGCACCGTGTCGGCGACCTTGAGGAGGTACGCGTCGTCCTTGAACTTGTCGGTCGTCTCGTCCGGGTGCCACTTCTTCGAGTACAGGGCGGTCTTGTACTGGAGGAACGCGTCCGGGCTGACGTTCAGCGCGGCGCCGAGCGCGCTCAGTGCGTTCTTGGAGCCCTCGCCGTTGTCATGGTTGTCGATGAACGTGCCACCGATGTACTGGATCTTGAACTTGCCGTCGTCGATGTCCTTGGTCACCGTGGAGCCGACGGTCTGCTCGAACTGGGCGCACACGGGGCAGCGCGGATCCTCGTAGACCTTCAGGGTCTTCGCGGCGCTGCTCTTGCCGATGACGACGGTGGTGCCCTTCGCGCCCGTCGTGTTGGCCGGGGCGACGACCTTGGCGTCCTTCAGGCCCTCCCAGTAGGCGGGCTTGTTGGCCTGGACGACGGCGTAGCCTATGCCGCCGGCCGCCGCCAGCACGGCCACGACCGAGCCGGCCACGATGGCCTGCCGCTTGGTCTTGTCACGCTTGGCCTGGCGCTCGCGCTCCTGGCGCAGCCGCTCCCGGGCCGCCGTCTTCGCTGCTGCACTGTTCCGCTTGCTCATGGTGGGTGATCTCCCTATGGGACGCGCACATGCTGTACGCGGGATACGTGTGGGGGTGGCTGGTACTCGGCCGGCGTTCAGGCGAACGCGAGCGAGTACGGCGGTCCGCGCCGTCCCAGGGAGTGCGTGCGGATCCGGTCCCGGACCGTGGCCGGGCGAGGGCGCGGAAGCCGTACGCGCCGCACCGCCGGTCCCGGCCGCACGGTCACCGCGGCCACCGCCAGCAGCAGTGGCCGGAACGTCGTCGCGGCCACGGCACGCAGCAGTTGCGCCAGCGCCCGTTCGCCCCGGCGCAGCCAGGCGGCGACCAGCAGGCCGACGGCGATGTGCGCGGCGAGCAGCAGCCAGGCGGTCGCCGGATCGGCGTGGGCGAGCAGCGCGGCCAGCCGGTCCGTGTCCGTGCCGGTGACGCGGGCCAGCGGTGTGCCGACCTGGCTGCCGTCGCCGCACAGCACGTCCCAGCCGACCGAACGCAGCGGGCCCGCGACCGGGCCGCCCGCACGCCCGTAGCAGACGTTCTGCCCGGTGGTGAACACGGTGTCGGCGGCCAGTTCGAGCGGTACCAGCAGGACGGCGATCCTGCCGAAGCCGCGCTCGCGGCCCGCGAGGGCGTACGCGAGGAGGAACACGGCGACCGCGACCGCGGCCACCGTGTTCGCCGGCAGCGGGACCCGGGACAGCAGCACGTGCGACGCGGTGCCGAGCGTCACGACCAGTGCCGTGAACAGCGCCGCGCGTACGGCTCTGAGCTGGATCCCGGATATGTCCATAGCGTGGAGAGTGTGACACGTCCTGCTGTAAGAGACCCCTAAGGGGTGCCTGTGGGTGGCCCCCCGGTCACAGACCGGGGATCCGGCCGTTGCGGAACAGGTCGACGAAGATCTGGTGGTCGGCACGCGCGCGTGCGCCGTAGGAGTGCGCGAAGTCGGTGAGCAGGTCCGCGAAGCCCTCCTCGTCGGCCGCGATCGCCGCGTCGATGGCCCGCTCGGTGGAGAACGGCACCAGGGACTCGCCGGAGGTGTCGTCGGCCGCCGCGTGCATGGTGGCGGTGGCCCGGCCCAGGTCGGCGACGACCGCCGCGATCTCCTCCGGGTCGTCGATGTCGCCCCAGTCCAGGTCGACGGCGTACGGGGACACCTCGGCGACGAGCTGGCCCGCCCCGTCCAGCTCGGTCCAGCCCAGCCACGGGTCCGCGTGCGCCTGGAGGGCGCGCTGGGAGATCACCGTGCGGTGGCCCTCGTGCTGGAAGTAGTCCCGGATCGCGGGGTCGGTGACGTGCCGGGAGACGGCCGGGGTCTGGGCCTGCTTGATGTAGATCACGACGTCGTTCTCCAGGGCGTCGCTGTGGCCCTCCAGCAGGATGTTGTACGACGGCAGCCCGGCCGACCCGATACCGATGCCGCGCCGCCCGACGACGTCCTTCACCCGGTAGGAGTCCGGGCGGGCCAGGGAGGTCTCCGGCAACGTCTCCAGGTAGCCGTCGAAGGCCGCCAGCACCTTGTAGCGGGTGGCCGCGTCCAGCTCGATGGAGCCGCCGCCCGGGGCGAAGCGGCGCTCGAAGTCCCGGATCTCGGTCATCGAGTCCAGCAGCCCGAAACGGGTGAGGGAGCGGGCGTCGCGCAGCGCGTCCAGCAGGGCGCCCTGCGCGGTGTCCAGGGTGAAGGGCGGCACCTCGTCGCTCTTGGCGCCCGTCGCCAGGGCGTGCACGCGCTCGCGGTAGGCGGCCGCGTAGATCCCGACCAGTTCGGTGATCTGCTCGTCGCTGAGCGCCTTCGCGTACCCGATCAGGGCGATGGAGGCGGAGAAGCGCTTCAGGTCCCAGGTGAACGGGCCGACGTACGCCTCGTCGAAGTCGTTGACGTTGAAGATCAGCCGGCCGTTGGAGTCCATGTACGTGCCGAAGTTCTCCGCGTGCAGGTCGCCGTGGATCCACACGCGCGAGGTGCGCTCGTCCAGGTACGGGCCGCCGCGCTTCTCGGCGTCGAGGTCGTGGTAGAAGAGGGCCGCCGTGCCCCGGTAGAAGGCGAAGGCCGAGGCCGCCATCTTCCGGAACTTCACGCGGAACGCGGCCGGGTCGGCGGCCAGGAGCTCGCCGAAGGCGGTGTCGAAGACGGCGAGGATCTCCTCGCCGCGCTGCTCGCCGTTGAGCTGGGGAACCGACATCGCTGGGTGCCTCCTGGTGCATGAATGTGTCCGACGGCGTCTGCCGTCTCCAACGCACGAAGGTACGCGTGGGTGCCCACCCGTCGCCCGGCCACCACCCCTCATGGAGGCGCTTCGCGCCACGGCCTCCACTCGAATGTCATTCCCGAGGCATAGACTTCGACGCTGTCCCCCAGACTGTCCGCAGTCGGTCCACGGCCGGTCGGAAGTCTGTCGACGCCCGTTCTCCTTGGAGGCCCGAACCGTGTCAAAGCCGCCCTTCACGCACCTGCACGTCCACACCCAGTACTCGCTGCTGGACGGTGCCGCGCGGCTCAAGGACATGTTCGACGCCTGCAACGAGATGGGCATGACGCACATCGCCATGTCCGACCACGGCAACCTGCACGGGGCGTACGACTTCTTCCACTCCGCGAAGAAGGCCGGAGTCACCCCGATCATCGGCATCGAGGCGTATGTCGCCCCCGAGTCGCGGCGCAACAAGCGCAAGATCCTGTGGGGCCAGCCGCACCAGAAGAGGGACGACGTCTCCGGTTCCGGTGGTTACACCCACAAGACGATGTGGGCGGTCAACAGCACGGGCCTGCACAACCTCTTCCGGCTCTCCTCCGACGCGTACGCCGAGGGCTGGCTGCAGAAGTGGCCCCGCATGGACAAGGAGACCATCGCCCAGTGGTCCGAGGGGATCGTCGCCTCCACCGGCTGCCCCTCCGGCGAGGTGCAGACCCGGTTGCGGCTCGGCCACTTCGACGAGGCCCTCAAGGCGGCCGCCGACTACCAGGACATCTTCGGCAAGGACCGCTACTTCCTGGAGCTGATGGACCACGGCATCGACATCGAGCACCGGGTCCGCGACGGCCTCCTGGAGATCGGGAAGAAGCTCGGCATCCCGCCGCTGGTCACCAACGACTCCCACTACACGTACGCGCACGAGGCGGGGGCGCACGACGCGCTGCTGTGCATCCAGACCGGCAAGAACCTCTCCGACCCGGACCGCTTCAAGTTCGACGGCACCGGCTACTACCTGAAGTCCACGGACGAGATGTACGCCATCGACTCCTCGGACGCCTGGCAGGAGGGCTGCGCCAACACGCTCCTCGTCGCCGAGATGGTCGACACCACCGGCATGTTCGAGGCCAAGAACCTCATGCCGAAGTTCGACATCCCGGAGGGCTACACCGAGGTCACCTGGTTCAAGGAGGAGGTCCGCCGCGGCATGGAGCGCCGCTTCCCCGGCGGTGTCCCCGAGGACCGGCAGAAGCAGGTCGAGTACGAGATGGACGTCATCATCCAGATGGGGTTCCCGGGGTACTTCCTCGTCGTCGCCGACTTCATCATGTGGGCCAAGAACAACGGCATCGCGGTGGGCCCCGGCCGAGGCTCCGCGGCCGGTTCGATCGTCGCGTACGCCATGGGCATCACCGACCTCGACCCGATCCCGCACGGTCTGATCTTCGAGCGCTTCCTCAACCCCGAGCGCGTCTCCATGCCCGATGTCGACATCGACTTCGACGAGCGCCGGCGCGTCGAGGTCATCCGGTACGTGACCGAGAAGTACGGCGCCGACAAGGTCGCCATGATCGGTACGTACGGCAAGATCAAGGCCAAGAACGCGATCAAGGACTCCGCGCGCGTGCTGGGCTACCCGTACGCGATGGGCGACCGCATCACCAAGGCGATGCCCGCGGACGTCCTCGGCAAGGGCATCGACCTCAACGGCATCACCGACCCCTCGCACCCCCGCTACTCGGAGGCGGGCGAGGTCCGCGGGATGTACGAGAACGAGCCCGACGTGAAGAAGGTCATCGACACCGCCAAGGGCGTCGAGGGCCTGGTCCGGCAGATGGGCGTGCACGCCGCCGGCGTGATCATGTCCAGCGAGACCATCACCGAGCACGTGCCCGTCTGGGTCCGGCACACCGACGGCGTGACCATCACGCAGTGGGACTACCCGAGCTGTGAGTCGCTCGGCCTGCTGAAGATGGACTTCCTCGGCCTGCGCAACCTGACGATCATGGACGACGCCGTCAAGATGGTGAAGTCCAACAAGGGCGTCGACCTGGAGCTGCTGAGCCTGCCGCTGGACGACCCCAAGACCTTCGAACTGCTCCAGCGCGGCGACACCCTCGGCGTCTTCCAGTTCGACGGCGGCCCCATGCGCTCGCTGCTGCGGCTGATGAAGCCCGACAACTTCGAGGACATCTCCGCCGTCTCCGCGCTCTACCGTCCCGGCCCGATGGGCATGGACTCGCACACCAACTACGCGCTGCGCAAGAACAAGCTCCAGGAGATCACCCCGATCCACCCCGAGCTGGAGGAGCCCCTCAGGGAGGTCCTGGACGTCACCTACGGCCTGATCGTCTACCAGGAGCAGGTGCAGAAGGCCGCCCAGATCATCGCCGGCTACTCGCTCGGCGAGGCCGACATCCTCCGCCGTGTGATGGGCAAGAAGAAGCCCGAGGAACTGGCGAAGAACTTCGTCCTGTTCCAGAAGGGCGCCCGCGAGAAGGGCTACAGCGACGAGGCCATCCAGGCGCTGTGGGACGTGCTGGTCCCGTTCGCCGGATACGCCTTCAACAAGGCGCACTCCGCCGCGTACGGCCTGGTCTCTTACTGGACCGCCTACCTGAAGGCGAACTACCCCGCCGAGTACATGGCGGCGCTGCTGACCTCCGTCAAGGACGACAAGGACAAGTCGGCCGTCTACCTCAACGAGTGCCGCCGCATGGGCATCAAGGTGCTCCCGCCGGACGTCAACGAGTCGATGTCCAACTTCGCCGCCCAGGGCGACGACGTGATCCTCTTCGGCCTGTCCGCCGTCCGCAACGTCGGCACCAACGTCGTCGACGCGATCATCAGGTGCCGCAAGACCAAGGGGAAGTACACCTCCTTCCCCGACTACCTCGACAAGGTCGAGGCGGTGGTCTGCAACAAGCGCACCACGGAATCGCTGATCAAGGCCGGCGCCTTCGACGCCATGGGGCACACCCGCAAGGGCCTCACCGCCCAGTACGAGCCGATGATCGACAACGTGGTCGCGGTCAAGCGCAAGGAGGCCGAGGGCCAGTTCGACCTCTTCGGCGGCATGGGCGAGGAGACCAGCAGCGAACCCGGCTTCGGACTCGACGTGCAGTTCACCGACGAGGAGTGGGACAAGACCTATCTGCTCGCCCAGGAGCGGGAGATGCTCGGTCTGTACGTCTCCGACCACCCGCTCTTCGGTCTGGAGCACGTGCTGTCCGACAAGGCCGACGCGGGCATCGCCCAGCTCACCGGCGGTGAGCACGCGGACGGTGCGGTCGTCACCATCGGCGGCATCATCTCGGGCCTGCAGCGCAAGATGACCAAGCAGGGCAACGCCTGGGCCATCGCGACCGTGGAGGACCTCGCCGGTTCCATCGAGTGCATGTTCTTCCCGGCGACGTACCAGCTCGTGTCCACCCAACTCGTCGAGGACGCGGTCGTCTTCGTCAAGGGCCGCCTCGACAAGCGCGAGGACGTGCCGCGGCTGGTCGCGATGGAGCTGGCGGTCCCCGACCTGTCCAACGCGGGCACCAACGCGCCCGTGATCCTCACCATCCCGGCCACGCGGGTCACCCCGCCGATGGTCAGCCGCCTCGGGGAGATCCTCAGCCACCACAAGGGCGACAGCGAGGTCCGTATCAAGCTCCAGGGCCCGCGCAAGACCACCGTCCTGCGCCTCGACCGGCACCGTGTGAAGCCGGACCCGGCGCTCTTCGGTGATCTGAAGGTGCTGCTCGGGCCGTCCTGCCTGGCGGGCTGAGCGACCCGGCCGGATCCTGGGCGCGCGGCCCGGAGACCGGCGTGAACGAGGGGCGTGTCCGTGACCGGACACGCCCCTCGTCAATGCCTGGGCTCAAAGGCCCGCGCGACGGTCTCAGTTGTGGCCGAAGCGCTTGTGCTGCTTACGGGCAACATCCGCCGGGCCGCCCGCCATCTCGGGCTCGTGCGCCTGAGCCGGGGGGCGCTGCGTGTGCTCCTGCGGCTGCTCGGCCTGCGAGGAACGGTTCTTCGGGCCGGCCTGCTTGCGGTTGTTCTTGTTCTTGGCCATGGTGATCTGCCTCCTGAAGGGGGTCTAGGGGCCAGGGCCGCCATCAGATTCACATAGGCTGACAATGAACGCATTCCGGATAATTACCGTCTGTGACAGGCTTGTCGGGGCGCGCGGCCCGGAAACGCCACGCCGAAGATCGAGTTCGGGCCGTTAACGCCCGCGCGGTCGGGCAGACTCGAAGCAAGCCGCAAGCACAAACCTCCCGGGAAGAGGGTGAGTCGCGTGGACCGTTGCATCGTCCTGGTGGACGCCGGGTACTTGCTGGGGGCCGCCGCCAGCCTCCTCGCCGGAGAGCCCTCACGGTCCCGGATCACCGTCGATCACGCCGCCCTGATCCAGGCGCTGCGCGAGCGCGCGGAGGCCGACACCGAGCGACCCCTGCTCCGCATCTACTGGTTCGACGGCGCCCCGGACCGCGTCCCCCAGCCGGAGCACCGCCGGCTGCGCGTGATGCCCCGGGTCACCGTCCGGCTCGGCGCGCTGACCCGCAGCGACGGACGCTGGGCCCAGAAGGGCGTGGACGCCGCCATGCACGCCGAGCTCACCGAGCTGGCCCGCAACCGCGCCTGCTCCGACGTCGTCCTGGTCACCGGCGACGGCGACCTGCTGCCGGGCATGATGGCCGCCAAGGAGCACGGCGTGGCCGTCCACCTGTGGGCCGTACAGGCCGCCGACGGCGACTACAACCAGTCCGAGGACCTGGTCGCCGAGGCGGACGAGCGGCGGGTGCTGGACCGCGCCTGGATCACCCAGGCGGTACGGGCCAAGGAACTCACCGGCGTCTGCGCGCCGCCCCCCGCGCCCCGTCCGGAGATCGCCGCGATCCTCTCCGCGCCGCTGCCCGAGTCCGCGCTGACCTCGGCGGCCGAGCGGCCCGCCGAGGAGGAGCACGCGCCCGCGGCCCGCGTCCAGGAGAACGGCGCGC
Source organism: Streptomyces sp. NPDC001544 (assembly GCF_042894285.1). Taxonomy (NCBI): domain Bacteria; kingdom Bacillati; phylum Actinomycetota; class Actinomycetes; order Kitasatosporales; family Streptomycetaceae; genus Streptomyces; species Streptomyces sp. NPDC001544. The sequence continues at coordinate 962,721 of NZ_JBIAVN010000001.1, forward strand.
AGGAGCGGGTGCCCGCACCCAAGGGCGTACCCACCCCGAAGGACCTCGCCGCGCTGCGCGCCCCCGGCGCCCCGGCCGCGCAGCACCCCACCACGGCCACCCTGCGCTGGTCCTCCGACAAGGGCTGGGTGGACCGGCCCGGCGTGGTGCCCGAACCGCCGGAGGCCGCCTCCATGCCGACCCTGGCCCAGCTGACCACGGCCGAGCAGCGCTGGGCCGACCGCGAGGAGGACATCACCACGGTCGGCGGGGACCCGTTCGAGGTCGGGCAGGTCTTCGCCCGGCGCTGGATCTCCCGCCTGGGCGACCAGAGCCACCTGCAGAAACTGTCCGGGATGTACCCGCGCATCCCGCACCGCATCGACGGCGAGCTGCTGCGCTACGCGGCCCGTTTCGGTCTCCTCGCCCACAAGGACGACCAGATCGACGAACACGACCGGTACGCCATCCGGGCGGGGTTCTGGCGGGAGATCGACGTGCCCTCGTCCGCGGAGCACGCGCCCGCGGGGGAGTGAACCGCCGACGGTTGTCCACGCCCACGGGATCACGGCCTGGGCGCCCCAAAGGCGAGTAAAGGCCCTCGACGGCGTACTCTCGTCCCTTGTGAGTACGCGCGTGGCACAGGCACTTCGGCATCCCGATGACGTGGTGTGCACCGTGCGCGGGCTGACGAAGACCTATCCGTCCGTGCGCGGGCGGCGTGGTGCGCCGGGCGTCCCGGAGGTCCGGGCCACCGACGACGTGACGCTCGACGTCCGCCGCGGTGAGATCTTCGGACTGCTCGGACCCAACGGCGCCGGCAAGTCCACCCTCGTACGGCAGCTCACCGGGCTGCTGCGGCCGGACGCCGGCAGCGTCGAGCTGCTCGGCCACGACATCGTGCGGCACCCGGAGCGGGCCGCGCGCATCCTCGCCTACCTCGGTCAGGAGTCGACCGCCCTGGACGAGCTGACCGTCTCCCTCGCCGTGGAGACCACCGGGCGGCTGCGCGGCCTGGACGTCACCCGGGCGCGCGCCGAACGGGACGCCGTGCTGGAGGAGCTCGGGCTCACCCCGATCGCCGGGCGGGCGCTGAAGAAGCTCTCCGGCGGGCAGCGGCGGCTCGCCTGCTTCGCCGCCGCCCTGGTCGGTGACCGCCCGCTGCTGGTGCTCGACGAGCCGACCACCGGCATGGACCCGGTGGCGCGGCGTGCGGTCTGGGGGGCCGTCGACCGCCGGCGGGCCGACCGGGGCACGACCGTGCTGCTCGTCACGCACAACGTCATCGAGGCCGAGACCGTCCTCGACCGGGTCGCCGTCCTGGACCAGGGCCGGGTCATCGCCTGCGACACCCCCGCCGGGCTCAAGGAGAGCGTGTCGGGCGAGGTGCGGGTGGAGCTGGTGTGGCGGGACCAGGCGCCCCTGGAGGTGCCGGAGGTCGCCGGCTTGCGCGAGCGGGCCGTGGAGGCCGGGCGCCGCTGGACGCTGCGGCTCGCGCCGGAGGAGGCCCGTGCGGCCGTCGCCACGGTCACCGGCGGGGCCGCCTTCGCCGCCCTGGACGACTTCACGCTGGCCACCCCCAGCCTGGAGGACGTGTACCTGGCACTGGGCGGTGCCGCGCGGCAGGGTTTGGTGAAGGCGTGAGCACGCGGGGCGCCGCATCCGTACGGTCCACCGAGGGACGGCTCGGCCGCCGCAGGGAAGAGGAGCAGCTCGACGTGAGTGCCGTATCCGCGCAGTCCCCCTCGGGGAGCGCCGTGTCCGTTCCGGGGGCGGCGAGGGGCGCGGCGGAGCTGGCGCCGCCGGCGCGGCTGTGGCCGTCGCTGGCCGCCGTGTACCGGGCGCAGCTGTCCCGGGCCCGGGTGGCGCGGATGCCGCTGCTGTTCGTGGCCACCTTCCAGTCCGTCGGCATCATGATCATGATGCGCGGGGTGGTGGACTCCCGGGGCGAGGCCCAGTCCGTGGTGGCCGGGTCGTCGGTCGTCGTCGTCGCGTTCGTCGCGCTGAACCTGCTGGCGCAGTACTTCGGGCAGCTCCGGGCCGGCGGAGGCCTCGACCACTACGCCACGCTGCCGGTGCCGCCGGCGGCGGTGGTGCTGGGGGCGGCGGGGGCGTACGCGTCCTTCACCGTGCCCGGGACCCTGGTGACCGCCGTCTTCGGCTGCGTGCTGTTCGGGCTGCCGCTGGGCAACCTGTGGATCCTCCTCGCGGTGATCCCGCTCGCGGGCGCCGCGCTCTCCGGGCTCGGCGCGGCCTGCGGTCTGCTCGCCCCCCGGCCGGAACTGGCCACGCTGCTGGGCCAGCTCGGCATGTCGGCGGCGCTGCTGCTGGGCGTGCTGCCGCCCGACCGGATGCCGGAGATCATCCGGCTGGCCCGGGACCTGCTGCCGTCCACCTACGGTGTGGAGGCCTACGCCCGGACCTTCGCGGCGCGTCCGGACTGGGCGTTCGTCGCCGGTGACCTGGGCGTGTGCGCCGCGGTCGGGGTGGTGTCGCTGGCCGTGGCGACCTGGGCGTACCGCAGGGCCGCCGTCCGGTGACGCGCGGCACAGGGCGACCTGGCACGATGTCAGGGTGACCGCACCACTGACTCCGCCTCCGCCGCCGCACGAACCGTCCTCGCACCAGGGCTGGCACGGGCCGCAGCCCGCCGGTGCCGCGGGAGGCGCCTACGGACAGGACGGCCCCGGGATGAAGACCGAAGTGCGGGAGGCCGCCGTCGTCACGGTGGCGCTCGCGCTGGGCGGAGTGCTGCTGGGGTTGCTGTGGTGGTGGCTGGCGCCGCATGTGCCGTTGGTCGGCTCCGTGGACGACACGGGCCGCTGGATCGTCTACCTCAAGGACACCGAGGGGGAGCAGGCCGTCGGCGTCGACGGAACGTTCACGCTGCTGGCGCTGGCCTTCGGGGTCGTCAGCGCGGTCGTCGTCTTCCTGCTGCGGCGGCGCGGGGGTGTGCCGCTGGTGGTCGGGCTGGCCGTCGGCGGTGTGCTGGGGTCGCTGCTGGCGTGGCGGCTCGGGGTGTGGCTCGGGCCGGAGAAGGACGTCCTCGCCCATGCCAGGGCCGTGGGCAAGGGGGTGACCTTCTCGGCACCGCTGAAGCTCGGCGCGAAGGGGGCGTTGCTGGCGTGGTCGCTGGCCGCGCTGCTCGTGCATCTCGGGCTGATGGCGCTGTTCGGGCCGCGGGATCCGGATCCCTACCAGGAGGGTTCGTACCAGCAGGGGCCGTACGGCGCGCCGCCCGCGCAGGGGTGACCGCCGGGCTTGTCTCGCCCCCGCCGCCCTCACCCTTCCCGTCCCCAGGGGCTCCGCCCCTTCGACCCCGCTGGGGGCTGCCGCCCCCAGGCCCCCGCTTCGGCCTAAACGGCCTCGTCCTCAAACGCCGGACGGGCTGAGTAATGCCGACCGGCGCTGACAGGTCCCGACTGAGCTGAGAGGAAGCCCGCGCCTTTCAGCTGGGCGAGACGGGTGGTTGGTGGGCACAGGCCGGGGGCCTGGGGGCGGAGCCCCCCAGCAGCCCGAGGTCAGCCGCGGCCGATGGGGGCCAGGACGGCCTCCGTGAGCCGGGCCAGGTCGGCGGGCGAGAGCTCGACCTCCAGCCCCCGCCGGCCCGCCGAGACGCAGATCGTGGCATGGGCGGCAGCCGAGTCGTCCAGGACCGTCGGGAGCTTCTTCCGCTGGCCCAGCGGTGAGATCCCCCCGCGCACATAACCCGTGGTGCGTTCCGCCAGCGCCGGGTCCGCCATCGCCGCCCGCTTACCGCCCACCGCCGCCGCCAGGGCCTTCAGGTCCAGGGAGCCCGCCACCGGGACCACGGCCACCGTGAGGGCGCCGTCCACGTCCGCGACCAGGGTCTTGAAGACGCGCTCGGGGGAGACGCCCATCGCCTCGGCCGCCTCCTCCCCGTAGGAGGGGTGGGACGGGTCGTGGTCGTAGGCGTGGACCGTGTAGTCCACGCCCGCCGCCGTCAGGGCCACCGTCGCCGGCGTGCCGCCGGACTGCTGCTGTTTCTTGTTCCTGGACTTCTTCGCCATCGGGGATGCGGGCCTCAGTTCAGACTCGTCGGGCCGCGCGTCAGCTCGGCCGCAGGCAACGACGGCAGATTACGGATGATCGCCGTCTCCGCGCGAAGGAGTTTCAGCTCGTCGCGCAGCCGGGACGCGATGTCCGGCGCCTGGAGCAGCCGCTGCTTGGCCGGGGTGTCGAGCATCATCGCCGCCGCCACCAGGAAGGACACGACGGCGGGTTCGTCCGGCAGGTCCGCCCCCGTGGTCAGCGAGCGCTCCCGCGCACCCGCCAGCCGCTTCTGGTACTGGCGGAACGCCCGCAGGACGCCCTCGGCCAGTGCCCCGGCCTCGTCGCCCTGTTCCTCGGGCAGCTCCTCCAGCTCGGCCGTCAGGAACGGCCCCGACGCGTCCACGGACAGCAGCCGGACCCGGGTCGTCCCGGTCGCCAGTACCTCGAACGTGCCGTCGGCCCGCTCCCGTACGGTCGCCGCGTCCGCCACACAGCCGACGGCGTGGAACGCCCGCAGGGGATCGGCGCCGAACCCCGCGGCGGCCCCGCGTTCGAGCAGGGCGGTCGGATCCGGCATGCCCGGTTCGCTCGGCGCGACCTCATGGCCGTCGCGGATCGCCACGACGGCGAACCGGCGCAGCTCTTCCTCGGGCGTCTTCAGCAGCTCGCGCATCATGGCGCGGTAGCGCTCCTCGAAGACGTTGAGAGGCAGCACCAGGCCCGGGAACAGTACCGAGTTCAACGGGAAGAGGGGGAGACGGACGGTGGTCACGGCGCCCCAGCCTAATGGTCACCGGCGCGGACGTGTCCGGGGTACTCACTTCGCGGTCGCTGGGGCGCCGGGATCAGCCCCGTCAGGAGTTCCTCGCGCAGCCGCAGGAAGTGGCCCAGCGGGTCGTCGGAGACCCGGTCCCACGGGAACGAGGTGGCGTACGGGCCGATCAGCCGGAGCTGGGTGCGGGCGTCCTCCCAGCGGTCCAGCCGTACGAGGACGTACGTCAGCTTGTTGCGGACCTCGGCGGGCCAGGGATCCCCCGCCGGGAACCGGCCGGAGAGCGCGATCGCCCGGTCGGCCGCCGCGTCGAGCCGTTCGCGCGGCACCTCGGGCCCGCAGCCGTCGGTGAGGTAGGCGAAGGCCGCCCGCGCGGGCAGCGCCTGCACGAGCGAGTCGGCCGGGGCGTCCTGCGCGGCCAGGTCGGCGAAGTCGAAGCACTCGCGGTGGGAGCCGTGCCAGGAGGCCGCCAGGTACCGCAGGGCCGCCACATGGCAGCCGTAGTGGTGCGGGGCGCGGCGGACGGCCGCCTCCCACAGCTCTTCGAAGTACCGGTGTCCGGCACGGGTGCCGCGCGCGTGGTCCAGGGCGATCCGCCAGGGCACCGGGTCGCGGTCGTCGCCCTTGGCGGCGGCCGTGATCGACGGGCTCACCTCGCGCAGCAGCTCGGCCCGGCCCGGCGACGGCCAGGCACGGTCCACCGCCAGCTGGGCCGTCATCAGCAGCACGTCGGGGTCGCCGGGGGCGGCCCCGCGCCACTCCTCGAACCACTCGGAGCGCGAGCGGGCGAAGGCGGCCAGGCGCCGTGTGTAGCGGTCCCGGTTCTCCCACTCGGCGGCCGCGCGGGTGGCGGCCAGCAGCTCGGCGGCGGCGCGGTGGTCGCCTCTTCCGGCCGCGACCAGGGCGGGGCCGAGGCGGTCGTCGGGCGCGTCGAGCAGCACCTCGTCACCGGCGGGCGGTCCGGCCGGTCGCGAGGGGATCCTCTTCATCCGGGTGGGGCGGATGAACGTGGGGAGAAGAGCCATGGTGCCGACCATTGAAAGACCGCTGGTCGGCGCCGCGCCACCCCCTGACGCAAGGCCGATGAAAGTTGTACGCGCCCCGGTCAAGGACCGGTAAAAGTTGATTACTTTTCAACTACTGATGGGTACCTGCCAAGCCGAGCCTCAGCTGCGCCGCAACAGCCGCGTCGCCCCCGCCGCCACCGTCGTCGCCAGGACCCAGCCCAGCAGCACCATCACCGCCGCCAGCCACTGCCAGCCGCCGCGCAGCTGCCACTGGCCCACCTGGCCCAGGTCGATGACCGGCAGCAGCAGGTCCAGGACGAACAGGGCCGGGCTCCAGGCCGGATGTCCGTCGGGGTTGGTCGGCGGATGGCCGGCGTGCGCGAAGGCGAGCGTGCCCGCCGCCCACAGCACCGCCATCCACACGGCCGCGCGGCCCGGCCGGTACCCGTAGGCGACCGTCCAGTCCTGCGCGTACCCCCACAGCTTGGCGGCCGGCGGCAGGGTCTCGCGGCGCCGGCGCTGCTTGGCGAGCAGCACCTCCCGCGCGTCCTCGTCCTCCCCCGCCCCGCGCAGCACGGCGGCCAGCCGCTCGTACGGCTCCGGGTTGTACTCGGCGGTCGCCGCCGCCACCCACTCCAGGCGCTCGGTCAGCGGGAACGGTCCCTGCGGCACCAGGCTCTCGTACGTGAAACCGCCCATGTGCAGGCTCCCCGGCCCCGGCCAGCTCGCCGCCCGGTCCACGAGGTTGACCACCCGCGCCCCCGACAGCACCACCTTGCCGCGCTGCGGCCGTTCCCCGAGGAAGCGCAGCTCGGGCGTCTGCACCCGGCGCAGCGACAGCTCCTGCTCGTCGGTGAAGACGAACCGGGCCCGCTCCAGGTCGACCGCGTCCCCGAACCGCCCGTCGTCGAAGCGCACCCCGCCCTGGCACTCGAAGCGCTGGATCCGCGTCCCGCGCGCGGGGGTGGTGCCGCTCAGCAGCGGGCTGCCCACCCCGGCGGGGGTCAGGTAGAGGGTGCGCTCGACGGTGAGCTGGGGGGCGTTCAGGGCCAGCCGCGCATACGGGTTGGTCAGCTTCGCGCCGCGCAGGCTCAGCGAGACGCCGACCTTGGCGCTGCGCAGGCTCAGCTCGCCGTGCGACTCCAGCAGCTCGGCCTGGAGGTCCTGGCCCACGGTCATGCCGTCGGCGGCGATGGAACGGCCGAGGCGGTCCCGGTGCACGATCGCCTGGTTGAGCAGCAGGTCCGTGCCGATGTGCGCGTCGGTGAGCCGGACGCCGCCGAGGAAACGACAGCGGGGCAGGTGCAGATCGCCCTCGGTGTGCACCCGGGCGGCCTCCAGACGGGGGACCGAGCAGTCCACCATGCGCAGGGTCGTGAAGCGGGCCTCGGGCAGCAGGACCTCCCGGTCGAAACGGCAGCCCTTGAGTTCCACGTACGGCACCACCGTGCCGCCCGCCAGGTCCAGGGTCCCGCTGATCCGCACGCCGGACAGCTTCAGCGACGACACCCGGCCGGCCAGCGCGGGCGGCCCGTCCAGCAGCAGCCAGCACACGATGCGCGCCCGTACGGTCCGCTCGGGCCCCCAGGGATGCCGCCCGTGCGGGTCGTCCACGACGGCGTCCCCGCTGCTCAGGTCGTACACGCTGCCGTTGCGGAAGGCCTGCCACATCCCCGCCTCGGCGGCGGTCAGGTCCTCCGGCAGGTCCCCCGCCCGGAGGCCGTCCTCCTCGGTCACCCTGTTCCCTCCCCCCTCGGCTACTCGTGGGTCGGCCCGCTGGTACAGCCGGTGATGCCCGCTGAGTGACGCCCGAACGCTATGCGTGAAGGGGATCTTCCGCGTTCCGGCCACGTTCTGTATCAGCCATTGATACGCGCGGACGACAGCCGACGCCGGTCTGAGAGAATTGAGCACGTGATCTCCCGAATCGATCTGCGCGGCGACGCCCTCCCGGAGGGACCCGCCCTGCGCGACCTGCTGCCCCGAGCCGACTTCGACGTAGCGGCCGCCCTCGAGAAGGTGCGTCCGATCTGCGAAGCCGTGCATCATCGGGGCGACGCGGCGCTGATCGACTTCGCCGAGAAGTTCGACGGAGTCCGGCTGGAGTCCGTACGGGTCCCCGCGCGGGCGCTCGCCGACGCGCTGGAACAGCTCGACCCGGCCGTGCGTGCCGCCCTGGAGGAGTCCATCCGCCGGGCCCGCCTCGTGCACCGCGAACAGCGCCGTACGTCCCACACGACCCAGGTCGTACCCGGCGGCACGGTGACCGAGAAGTGGGTGCCGGTCGAGCGCGTCGGGCTGTACGCACCCGGCGGCCGGTCGGTCTACCCGTCGTCCGTGATCATGAACGTGGTGCCCGCGCAGGAGGCCGGCGTCGAGTCGATCGCGCTCGCCTCCCCCGCCCAGGCCGAGTTCGGCGGCCTGCCGCACCCGACGATCCTCGCCGCCTGCGCGCTGCTCGGCGTCGACGAGGTGTACGCGGCGGGCGGCGCCACCGCCGTGGCCATGTTCGCCCACGGCACGGAGTCCTGCGCCCCCGCCAACATGGTCACCGGCCCCGGCAACATCTGGGTCGCCGCCGCCAAGCGCTACTTCACCGGCAAGATCGGTATCGACGCGGAGGCGGGCCCGACCGAGATCGCGATCCTCGCGGACTCCACCGCCGACCCGGTGCACGTCGCCGCCGACCTGATCAGCCAGGCCGAACACGACCCGCTCGCGGCGGCCGTGCTCGTCACCGACTCCACCGAACTGGCCGACGCGGTGGAGAAGGAGCTCGAACCGCAGGTCGCGGCCACCCGGCACGTCGACGACCGGATCGTTCCCGCCCTCAAGGGCAGGCAGTCCGCGATCGTGCTGGTCGACGGCATCGACGAGGGCCTCAGGGTGGTCGACGCCTACGGCGCCGAGCACCTGGAGATCCAGACGGCCGACGCCGCCGCCGTCGCCGACCGGGTGAAGAACGCGGGCGCGATCTTCATCGGCCCCTGGGCGCCCGTCTCGCTGGGCGACTACGCGGCCGGGTCCAACCACGTCCTGCCCACCGGCGGCTGCGCCTGCCACTCCTCCGGCCTGTCCGTCCAGTCCTTCCTGCGCGGCATCCACATCGTCGACTACACGAAGGACGCGCTGGCCGAGGTCGCCCACCACGTGGTGACGCTGGCGGAGGCGGAGGACCTGCCCGCGCACGGCGCGGCGATCAAGGCCCGTTTTGCCGGAGGCGAACGCGACAAGCACAGTGCCGGAGGCGAACGCGACAAGCACAGCGCCGGAGGCGAACGCGACAAGCACAGTGGGTGGAAGGTACCGACGAGCAAGTGAGCTTCGGAATCGACGATCTCCCCGTACGGGACGAACTGCGCGGCAAGTCCCCCTACGGCGCGCCCCAGCTGGACGTCCCCGTACGGCTGAACACGAACGAGAACCCCTACCCGCTGCCCGAGCCGCTGGTCGAGCGGATCACCGAGCGGGTGCGCGAGGCCGCCCGGAACCTCAACCGCTACCCCGACCGGGACGCCGTCGAGCTGCGCACCCGGCTCGCCAAGTACCTGACCGACACGACCGGCCACGAGGTCGGCCTGGCCGACGTCTGGGCCGCCAACGGCTCCAACGAGGTCATCCAGCAGCTGCTGCAGACCTTCGGCGGACCCGGCCGTACGGCGATCGGCTTCGAGCCGTCGTACTCGATGCACGCGCTGATCGCCCGCGGCACCGGCACCGGCTGGATCTCCGGCCCCCGCACCGACGACTTCACCATCGACCCGGCGGCGGCCGAGCGGGCGATCGCCGAGCACCGGCCCGACGTCGTCTTCATCACCACCCCCAACAACCCCACCGGCAACGCGGTCCCGCCCGAGACGGTGCTCGCGCTGTACGAGGCGGCTCAGGCGGCCAAGCCGTCCATGGTCGTCGTGGACGAGGCGTACGTCGAGTTCAGCCACGGCCGCTCGCTGCTGCCGCTGCTCGAAGGTCGGCCGAATCTCGTCGTCTCACGGACCATGTCCAAGGCGTTCGGGGCCGCCGGCCTGCGCCTCGGCTATCTCGCCGCGCACCCCGCCGTCGTGGACGCCGTCCAGCTCGTCCGGCTGCCGTACCACCTGTCGGCGGTCACCCAGGCGACCGCCCTGGCCGCCCTGGAACACACGGACGTCCTCCTGAAGTACGTCGAACAGCTGAAGGCCGAGCGCGACCGGCTGGTGAGCGAGCTGAGGTCCATCGGCTACCAGGTCACCGAGTCCGACGCGAACTTCGTGCAGTTCGGGCGGTTCGAGGACGCCCACGCGGCCTGGCGGAAGATCCTCGACCGGGGCGTCCTGGTCCGTGACAACGGCGTACCGGGGTGGCTGCGGGTGAGCGCCGGGACCCCGGCGGAGAACGACGCGTTCCTCGACGCGGTCCGTGACCTGAAGAAGGAGCAGAACACATGACTCGCGAGGCGCGTGTCGGAAGGATCGAGCGCACGACGAAGGAGACCTCGGTCCTCGTCGAGATCGACCTCGACGGCACCGGGAGGACCGACATCGCCACCGGCGTCGGCTTCTACGACCACATGCTCGACCAGCTCGGCCGGCACGGTCTGTTCGACCTGACCGTGAAGACCGACGGCGACCTGCACATCGACTCCCACCACACCATCGAGGACACCGCCCTCGCGCTGGGCGCCGCCTTCAAGCAGGCCCTCGGCGACAAGGTGGGCATCTACCGCTTCGGCAACTGCACGGTCCCGCTGGACGAGTCCCTCGCCCAGGTCACCGTCGACCTGTCCGGCCGGCCCTACCTCGTGCACACCGAGCCCGAGAACATGGCGCCGATGATCGGCGAGTACGACACCACGATGACCCGGCACATCCTGGAGTCCTTCGTCGCCCAGGCGCAGATCGCCCTGCACGTGCACGTGCCCTACGGACGCAACGCCCACCACATCGTGGAGTGCCAGTTCAAGGCGCTGGCCCGGGCACTGCGCTACGCCAGCGAGCGGGACCCGCGCGCGGCGGGCATCCTCCCCTCCACGAAGGGTGCGCTGTAACCCCATGAACGGTCTGTCCACCGTCCTGATCGTCGTCGGCCTCTTCCTGGTCGGCGGCATCTACTCCTTCGTCAAGCAGCAGATGCCGAAGAGCCTGATCGTGCTGCTCTCGATCGCCGCGGCGATGTGCCTGGTCGCCGGCGTCATGCGGCTGGAGGTGTGGAACTGATGAGCGCGCCGAGGAAGGTCGTGGTCTTCGACTACGGCTTCGGCAACGTCCGCTCCGCCGAACGCGCCCTCGCGCGCGCGGGGGCCGACGTCGAGATCACCCGCGACTTCGACAAGGCGATGAACGCCGACGGCCTGCTGGTCCCGGGTGTCGGCGCCTTCGCCGCCTGCATGAAGGGCCTGCGCGAGGCCCGCGGCGACTGGATCGTCGACCGCCGGCTGTCCGGCGGGCGGCCGGTGATGGGCATCTGCGTCGGCATGCAGATCCTGTTCGCGCGCGGCATCGAGCACGGCGTCGAGGCCGAGGGCCTCGACGAGTGGCCCGGCACGGTGGAGCCGCTGCAGGCCGACGTCGTGCCCCACATGGGCTGGAACACCGTCCAGGCGCCCGCCGGCTCCGCACTGTTCGCCGGCCTGGAGGCGGACGCCCGCTTCTACTTCGTGCACTCCTACGCCGTCCACGACTGGACCCTGGAGACCCACAACCCGGTGCTGCACCCGCCGAAGGTCACCTGGGCGACGCATGGCAAGCCCTTCGTGGCCGCCGTGGAGAACGGCGCCCTGTGGGCCACGCAGTTCCACCCCGAGAAGTCCGGCGACGCCGGAGCCCAGCTGCTCACCAACTGGATCGGAACCCTGTAGAGACATGGCCAAGCTCGAACTCCTCCCCGCCGTCGACGTCCGCGACGGCCAGGCCGTCCGCCTCGTGCACGGCGAGTCCGGCACGGAGACCTCCTACGGATCCCCGCTGGAGGCCGCCCTCGCCTGGCAGCGCTCGGGCGCCGAATGGCTGCATCTGGTCGACCTGGACGCCGCGTTCGGCACCGGCGACAACCGGGAGCTGATCGCCGGGGTCGCGCAGGCCATGGACATCAAGGTGGAACTGTCCGGCGGCATCCGCGACGACGCCTCCCTGGCCGCCGCGCTCGCCACCGGCTGCACCCGGGTGAACCTCGGCACCGCCGCCCTGGAGACCCCGGAGTGGGTCGCCAAGGTCATCGCCGAGCACGGTGACAAGATCGCGGTCGGTCTGGACGTCCGTGGCACGACCCTGCGCGGACGCGGCTGGACCCGCGACGGCGGCGACCTGTACGAGACGCTGGCGCGGCTCGACAAGGAGGGCTGCGCACGGTACGTCGTCACCGACATCGCCAAGGACGGCACGCTGCAGGGCCCCAATCTGGAGCTGCTGAGGAACGTGTGCGCGGCGACCGATCGCCCGGTCGTGGCCTCCGGTGGCGTGTCGTCGCTCGACGACCTGCGGGCCATCGCCGAGCTGGTACCCCTCGGTGTCGAGGGTGCCATCGTCGGGAAGGCGCTGTACGCGAAGGCGTTCACTCTCGAAGAGGCCTTGGAGGCGGTAGCCCAGTGAGCGATGTACGACGTGTCACGACCGGCGCGCCCTGGGAGGAGAGCTTCGGCTACTCCCGTGCGGTGGAGCTGCCGAACGGGCTGGTGCTGGTCTCCGGCTGCACATCGATAGTGGACGGCGAGATCGCCGGAGGCGACCCGTACGAACAGACGGTCAACGCCTTCAACGTCGCGTTCTCGGCGCTGGGGCAGCTGGGCCTCGGCCGTGACGACGTCGTGCGGACGCGCATGTACATCACGCACGCCCGGGACGTGGAGGACGTCGGGCGCGCCCACAAGGAGCTGTTCGACTCCGTCCGGCCCGCCGCATCCATGATCATCGTCTCCGGCTTCGTCGACCCCAGTCTGGTCGTCGAGGTCGAGGTGGAGGCGTTCCGAGGAGTGTCCGGAGCATGACCCTCGCCGTCCGAGTCATTCCCTGCCTGGACGTGGACAACGGCCGGGTCGTCAAGGGCGTGAACTTCCAGAACCTGCGCGACGCGGGCGACCCGGTCGAGATGGCCAAGGTGTACGACGCCGAGGGCGCCGACGAGCTGACGTTCCTGGACATCACCGCTTCGTCGGGCAACCGCGAGACGACGTACGACGTGGTGCGCCGAACCGCCGAGCAGGTGTTCATCCCGCTGACGGTCGGCGGCGGCGTCCGCACGGCCGAGGACGTGGACAGGCTGCTGCGGGCGGGCGCCGACAAGGTGGGCGTGAACACCGCGGCGATCGCCCGCCCGGACCTGATCCGGGAGATCGCCGAGCGCTTCGGCCGCCAGGTGCTGGTCCTCTCGGTGGACGCCCGCCGCACCCCGGAGGGCACCTTCGAGGTGACCACCCACGGCGGCCGCAAGGGCACCGGCATCGACGCCGTCGAGTGGGCGCACCGGGCGGCCGAGCTGGGCGCGGGCGAGATCCTGCTGAACTCCATGGACGCGGACGGTACGAAGGACGGCTACGACCTGGAGATGATCACGGCGGTCCGCAAGCACGTGACCGTCCCGGTGATCGCCTCGGGCGGCGCGGGCAAGCTCGCGGACTTCGCCCCGGCGGTCGCCGCCGGCGCCGACGCGGTCCTCGCCGCCTCCGTCTTCCACTTCGGCGACCTGCGGATCGGCGAGGTGAAGCAGGCGCTGAAGGAGGCCGGTCACCCGGTGCGGTGACGCCGCGCTGAGCTTCGGCCCCGGTTGCCACTCCGGCAGCCGGGGCCTTTCCACGCCCCGATAGGAAAGAGAAGTTGCGCAAAATATATTGCGCAAGTTTTCTTTCCTATCTAGGGTGGGGGCATGGCAAGCAAAGAGGACCGGCGCATCACTGACGTCGGGACGCTCAAGGCGTTCGCGCATCCACTCAGGGCGAACCTGTACCGGCTGCTGTGCGTCGAAGGGGTCGCGACGGCGTCCCAGCTCGCCGAACATGTGGACGAGGCCGTGTCGCTGGTCAGCTACCACCTGCGCAAGCTCGCCGAGCACGGGCTGATCGAGGAGGCGGAACCGCAGACCGGTGACGGACGGGAGCGCTGGTGGCAGCCCGCGTCGGGCGGGGTGACCATCCGGGGCGAGGACTTCCGCGGTGAACCGGCGAAGGCCGCGGCCCACCTCGCGGCCACCCGCCTCTTCCACGACCAGCGAGCCGACCGCTACCGCCGCTACCTGGACGAACGCCCCACCTGGAGCCCTGAGTGGAACACCGCGTCCGTGGACAGCGAGGCCTGGATGCGACTGACCCCGGCGGAACTCACCGAATTGAAGCAGGAACTGGTGTCGCTCCTGCGCAGGTACGACGAGCAGGGCCGCGCCGCCGAGGCCGCGGGCGAGACCGAGGGGCGCGAACACGTCGCCCTCTACATGTACGGCTTCCCCTTCCGTGTCTGAGAGAGGCCACCACCGTGACCACCGCGACCGCCCTACCCGTCGAGGAGCACGCCCAGGACCGCCCCGCCCATCGCGACCCCAACGTGCTGCGCTGGCTCGGGGCGTACGGGTCCTCGATGGTCGGGGACAGCGTCTACTACATCGCCCTGTCCTGGGCCGCCGTACAGACCGGGACACCCGCGCAGGCGGGGATCGTGATGTCGGTCAGCGCGCTGCCGCGGGCCGTGCTGATGCTGGGCGGGGGTGTGATCGCGGACCGGCTGGGGCCGCGCAGGGTCGTCATCGGCAGTGACGCGGTGCGCTGCGCGGCCGCGCTCGCGGTGGCCGCCCTGCTGTTCCTCACCAGCCCCGGCCTGTGGCCGCTGGCCCTGCTGGCCCTGGTCTTCGGCACCGTCGACGCCGTGTTCGTGCCCGCCGTGGGCGCCCTGCCAGCCCGGATCACCGGCAAGAACCAGCTCGCCCGGGTCCAGGGCATGCGCGGCCTCGCCATCCGCTTCGCGAACATCGTCGGCGCCCCGCTCGGCGGCCTCGGCGTGGCGCTCGGCGGCGCGGCGGCCGCGTTCGGGCTCGCCGGCCTGCTGATCGCCGTGTCGGTGCCGCTGCTGATCGGCGTACGGGTGCGGGAACTGCCCGCCGACGACACCGCCCCCGCCGGTACCGCCTGGAGCGACCTCGCCGCCGGCCTCCGCTACATCCGCGGCCACCGCGTCCTCGCCCCGCTGATGATCGTCATCGCCCTCGGCGACCTGGGCTTCGTCGGCCCGCTCAACGTCGGCCTGACCCTGCTGGCCGACCGGCGCGGCTGGGGCGCCTCCGGGATGGGCTGGGTGCTCGCGGGATTCGGCGCCGGCGCGGGCGCCGCCTCACTGCTGCTGACCGTCCGGGGCCGGCTGCCCCGGGCCGGACTGGTCGCTGCGCTCTCCATCCTCGCGGGCTCGGCCGCGATCGGCGCCCTCGCCTTCGTCCCGGATCTCGTCGGCGCCGCCGGGATCGCCCTGCTGATCGGGCTGCTGGCCGGACTCAGCGGCGCCATGTGCGGCGCCCTCCTCCAGACCCAGTCCGACCCCGCCTACCTGGGCCGGGTCACCGCGGTCTCCAGCCTGGTCAGCCTCGGTCTGACCCCGCTGAGCATGCCGTTCTCCGCCGCCGCGATCGGCGCGTGGGGCCTCGGCCCGGTGTACGCCGTCAGCGCCGCCGTGTGCGGCCTCGGCGGGGTCGTCGCCCTGTGCGTACCCGACCTGCGCCGCGCCGAACTGCCGCGCTGAGGCGTCACCCCTTCGGCTGGGCCAGCTGCACCAGGTTGCCCACGGTGTCGTCCAGCACCGCGGCGATCACCGGCCCCTGCTCCCGCGGCTCGTGGGTGAACCGCACCCCGAGCCCGCGCAGCCGCCCGTACTCCGCGACGATGTCGTCCACCGAGAAGACGATGGCCGGGATGCCGGCCTCGTACAGGGCCCGGTGGTACGGCTCCGCGATGGGGCCCGCCCCCGGCTCCAGCAGCAACTGCAGGTCCGGCTGGGCCCCGCCGGGCGCGCCCACCGTGACGAACAGCGTGCCGCCGCCGAGGTCCAGGTGGGTGCGGGTCTCGAAGCCGAGCACGTCCGTGTAGAAGGCGTGGGCCTTCGGCACGTCGTCGACGTACACGCCGGTCATCGCGACCTTGATCATGGCGGGCCCCTCACCTGCCGAGCTGCTTCTCAGAGGCCGAGCTGCTTCGACTCGTGCAACGTGGTGATCGCGTCCTCGTCGCCGTCCAGGTCCACCTTCGCGGCGTTCTGCCGGCCGAAGGCGAACAGCAGCAGCTCGGACGGCTCGCCGGTGACCGTCACCACCGGCGTGCCCCGGTGGGCGACCGCCGTCTGCCCGTCCGGCCGGCGCAGCACCAGGCCCGTCGGCACCCCCCGGCCCACCAGACGCGCGGTCCGCTCCAGACGGGACCACAGCGCGTCCTGGAAGACCGGGTCCAGCTCGCGCGAGCCCCAGTCGGGCTGGGCCCGGCGGACGTCCTCCGTGTGGACGTAGAACTCCACGACGTTGGCCGCCTCGTCGATCTGCTTGAGCTGGAAGGGAGAGAAACGCGGCGGGCCCGTACGGATCAGCTGGATCAGCTCCTCGTACGGCTTCGCGGCGTACTCCGCCATCACCTTCTCCAGCCGCGGCGCGAGCGGCTTGATCAGCGTGCCCCCGGCCGCGTCGGGGCGTCGCTCGCGCACCACCACGTGCGCGGCCAGGTCCCGGGTCCGCCAGCCCTCGCACAGGGTCGGGGCGTCCGGACCGGTCGTTTCCAAGAGATCTGCGAGCAGCAGCCGTTCACGCTTGGCGAAGGTCGACATACCGTCAGCCTACGACCCCGCACCGCGTCCGCGCAGTGGACACGGACCGGCTGCCCCCGTGCCGCCCGGCACAATGGCACCCATGACCAGTACGACCGGCACTCCCGGGCCCAGCAGCCTCGCCCCCGAGATCGCCGCGCGCCTCAAGCGCAGCGCGGACGGACTCCTGCCCGCCATCGCCCAGCAGTACGACACCGGAGAGGTGCTCATGCTCGGCTGGATGGACGACGAGGCGCTGCACCGCACGCTCACCACCGGCCGCTGCACGTACTGGTCCCGCAGCCGCCAGGAGTACTGGGTCAAGGGCGACACCTCCGGCCACTTCCAGCGGGTGAAGTCCGTCGCCCTGGACTGCGACGCCGACACCGTGCTGGTCAAGGTCGACCAGGTCGGCGCCGCCTGCCACACCGGAGCCCGCACCTGCTTCGACGCCGACGTGCTGCTCGGGGACGCCGATTCCGGCGCCCAGCCCTCGGATCAGTAAGGTCTGCCGCCATGGACCTCGAGACGTTCCACAAGCTCGCCGCCGACCGCCGCGTCATCCCGGTCACCCGCAAGCTCCTCGCCGACGGCGACACCCCGGTCGCGCTCTACCGCAAGCTCGCCGCCGAGCGCCCCGGCACCTTCCTGCTGGAGTCCGCGGAGAACGGCCGCTCCTGGTCCAGGTACTCCTTCGTCGGCGTGCGGTCGGCGGCGACGCTGACCGAGCGCGACGGCCAGGCCCACTGGCTGGGCACCCCGCCCGTCGGCGTCCCCACCGGCGGCGACCCGCTCGCCACCCTGCGCGCCACCATCGAGGCCCTGCACACCCCGCGCGACCTCGCCCACGACCTGGGCCTGCCGCCCTTCACCGGCGGCATGGTCGGCTACCTCGGCTACGACATCGTCCGCCGCCTGGAGAAGATCGGCCCCGGCGAGCGGGACGACCTGCGGCTCCCCGAGCTGACCATGCTCCTGACCAGCGACCTCGCCGTCATGGACCACTGGGAGGGCTCCGTCCTGCTGATCGCCAACGCGATCAACCACAACGACCTGGAGACGGGCGTCGACGAGGCGTACGCGGACGCCGTGGCCCGCCTGGACGCGATGGAGGCGGACCTGACCCGCGCGGTCGCCCAGCCGCCCGCCGTGCTGCCGCCCTCCGAACTGCCCGAGTACACCGCCCTGTGGGGCGGCCCCGACTTCCAGCGGGCCGTCGAGGACATCAAGGAACGCATCCGGGCGGGCGAGGCCTTCCAGGTCGTACCCTCGCAGCGGTTCGAGACGCCGTGCACGGCGAGCGCGCTGGACGTGTACCGGGTGCTGCGGGCGACGAACCCGTCGCCGTACATGTACCTGTTCCGGTTCGACGGGTTCGACGTCGTCGGCTCGTCCCCCGAGGCCCTGGTGAAGGTCGAGGACGGACGGGCCATGGTCCACCCCATCGCCGGCACCCGGCACCGCGGCGCCACCCCGCAGGAGGACCAGGCCCTCGCCGACGAACTGCTCGCCGACCCCAAGGAACGGGCCGAGCACCTCATGCTCGTCGACCTCGGCCGCAACGACCTCGGCCGGGTCTGCGAGCCCGGCTCCGTCGAGGTCGTCGACTTCATGTCCGTCGAGCGGTACTCGCACGTGATGCACATCGTCTCCACGGTGACCGGACGCGTGGCCGAGGGGCGCACCGCCTTCGACGTGCTGACCGCCTGCTTCCCGGCCGGCACCCTGTCCGGAGCGCCGAAGCCCCGCGCCATGCAGATCATCGACGAACTCGAACCGTCCCGCCGCGGCCTGTACGGCGGCTGCGTCGGCTATCTCGACTTCGCCGGCGACTCCGACACCGCCATCGCCATCCGCACGGCCCTGCTGCGCGACGGCACCGCCTACGTCCAGGCCGGCGCCGGCATCGTCGCCGACTCGGACCCGGCCGCCGAGGACCAGGAGTGCCGCAACAAGGCGGCGGCCGTGCTGCGGGCGGTGCACACCGCCAACCGGCTGGGCGAGTAGGGCGTTTGTCACGTTCCTCACGTGAACCCCGGGTGACGGTTCGCCCGGGGTTCGGGGGATAGTGGAGTACGTGACTGCTGTACCCAACCCCCGCTCCCAGGCGCCCGTGTCGTCGCCGTCCGGCCGCCGGAGCCTCGCCGTCGCCCTGCTGTGCGGTGCGCTCGGCGCTGCCGTGGCACTGCTCTCCACCCGGCAGCGCTGGTCGGAGGGCACCACGACGGTGGCCGGCGGCGCCTTCCCGCTGACCGCCAAGGGCAGCGACGTCACGGGCGTCCCCGCGGCCCTCGCCATAGTGGGCCTCGCCGCGCTCGTCGCCGTCTTCGCCGTCCGCCGGGCCGGCCGCTTCCTGGTCTCGGGGCTCCTCGCGCTCTCCGGCGCCGGCACCGTCGCCGCGGCCCTGATCGGCGCCTCCGACAGCTCGGCGCTCGACGAGAAGGCGGCCGAGACCACCGGCGACACCTCCGCCACGGTGGCCGCGCTCACCCACACCGGCTGGCCGTACGTGGCGGCGTTCGGCGGCGCCCTCCTGCTGCTCGCCGGTCTCCTCGCCCTGCGCTACGGCCGGCTGTGGCCCGCCATGTCCGGACGGTACGAGCGCGACGGCACCCCCCGCCCGCGCCGCACCGCCAAGAGCGCCGACCCCGACCGCCCCGAGGAGCTCTGGAAGGCCCTGGACCGCGGCGAGGACCCCACCGGCGCGTGACACCGTCGCCCGATGTGGCGAAAGAGACGCCCGTCACCGGCGACCCCCGCTCACGGCACGTCCACGCGTACGGGACAATGGACGGCGAGCGTCCGCCCCGGAGATGGCCGGGCCCGGACACGTACGCCACGTACGACACGCACACCACCACGAGGAGCAAGCAATGGCGGGCAGCAGCCACGGTCACACCCCGGCCGCCTGGACCGGTGTCATCATCGCCTTCATCGGTTTCTGCGTCGCGGGCGCCTTCATGGTGATGGCACAGCCGCTGGGCTTCTGGGCCGGCATGGTGATCGTGGCCCTCGGTGGCGTCGTCGGCGCCATCATGCGCGCCATGGGCCTCGGCCAGCCGAAGGAGAGCCACGGTGTGGCCCACGCCTCGGCCGCGACCCGCGAGCCGGCGAGCGCCGAGAGCTGAGCTTCCCCGCCCGCGCGTGAGGGGCGGACGGCACCGGTGAGGCGCCCGTCCGCCCCTCACGCGCGCGTGCGGCCCGTACGGGGCAGAATGCGAGGCGTGAACGCCTGCAGACGGCTGGCCGTGCCCGCCGGAATCCTCACGGCCGTCGCCGGGGCCTTCGCGTACGTCGGGGCCGTCGACCCGGGCCGGCCCGGCCACTACCCGGTCTGCCCCCTGCTGCGCTACACCGGCCTGTACTGCCCCGGCTGCGGCGGGCTGCGCAGCGCGCACGCCTTCGTCCACGGGGACCTCCTCACCGCGCTCCAGGACAACGCGCCGGCCGTGGCCGGCTACCTGGGCTTCGCCGTGCTGTGGACCGTCTGGACGGTCCACACGGCACGCGGCCGCCCGTTCCGGATCGACCCCTCGCCGGCGCAACTGTGGACCGCCGGGGCGCTGCTGCTGCTCTTCACCGTGATCCGGAACCTGCCGTTCGGGGGCTGGCTGCACCCGTGACGTGGGAGTGAACGTCCAGGGTGGGGGCACCTCCCGCCCGAGCCGGGCGAAGCTGGTACGAGGGTGGGGGAGGAATCGGCGCCGACCGGATGCGAGGCCTCGGCCCCGCTCCGGCTACCATCGCAGTGACCATGCCTTTTCAATGGCTTTTCAACCGTCTGGAAAAACCGTCTGGAAGGGGGCCGCTCGCGTGAGTGTGCTCGACGAGATCATCGACGGAGTCCGTGCCGACCTCGCGGAGCGGCAGGCGCGCGTCAGCCTCGACGAGCTCAAGGAGCGCGCGGCGAAGGCTCCCGCGGCCAAGGACGGCGTCGCCGCGCTGCGCGGCGAGGGCGTCAAGGTCATCTGCGAGGTCAAGCGTTCCAGCCCGTCCAAGGGCGCGCTGGCCGCGATCGCCGACCCGGCCGGGCTCGCCGCGGACTACGAGGCGGGCGGCGCGGCCGTCATCTCGGTCCTCACCGAACAGCGCCGCTTCGGCGGCTCGCTGGCCGACCTGGAGGCCGTCCGGGCCCGCGTGGACATCCCGGTCCTGCGCAAGGACTTCATCGTCACGTCGTACCAGCTGTGGGAGGCCCGCGCGTACGGCGCCGACCTCGCGCTGCTGATCGTGGCCGCCCTCGAACAGCCGGCTCTGGAGTCGCTGATCGAGCGCGCCGTCTCCATCGGCCTCACCCCGCTCGTCGAGGTGCACGACGAGGACGAGGTGGAGCGCGCGGTGGACGCGGGCGCCCGGGTGATCGGCGTCAACGCGCGCAACCTCAAGACCCTCGAGGTCGACCGCGGGACGTTCGAACGCGTCGCGCCCGAGATCCCGGACCACATCGTCAAGATCGCCGAGTCCGGTGTCCGTGGCCCGCACGACCTGATCGCCTACGCCAACGCGGGCGCCGACGCGGTCCTGGTCGGCGAGTCCCTGGTGACCGGCCGCGACCCGAAGAGCGCCGTCGCCGACCTGGTGGCCGCGGGCGAGCACCCGGCACTGCGGCACGGTCGGGGCTGACCTCCCGGTAGGCTGACACCCGATGACTCTCACCATGACCACCGTGGACCGCCACGCCCGCCTGGCGCGCGGCTGCCGGCCGAGGGGCTGCCGAGCCCCCGCCAGGCGCGTCCACGGCCGCCGCGTGCGGTACGTCATCGGTGACGAACCTGGGCAGGTGAACGGGCGCCGATGGCAGCGCCCCGGTAGGGGCGCGGGGCTGTATCCGATCTGCGGCCACCGCCGCGCGGGCGCGACCAGCCACCCACGGCCTGAGGCCGCCTGACGAACCCCCGCCCCCACGGCGACCAGTGCATTCCGCAAACTCACCGTGAGGTACACGCATGCCCAGCGACTTCTTCATCCCCGACCCGGAGGGTCAGGTCCCCAGCCCCGAAGGCTATTTCGGGAACTTCGGCGGCAAGTTCATCCCCGAGGCCCTCGTCGCGGCAGTCGACCAGGTGGCCGTCGAGTACGACAAGGCCAAGCACGACCCCGACTTCGCCCGAGAACTCGACGACCTGCTGGTCAACTACACCGGCCGCCCGAGCTCCCTCACGGAGGTGCCCCGCTTCGCGGAGCACGCCGGTGGTGCCCGGATCTTCCTGAAGCGGGAAGACCTCAACCACACCGGCTCCCACAAGATCAACAACGTGCTCGGCCAGGCCCTGCTCACCAGGCGCATGGGCAAGACCCGGGTCATCGCCGAGACCGGCGCCGGTCAGCACGGTGTCGCCACCGCCACCGCCTGCGCCCTGTTCGGCCTCGAGTGCACCATCTACATGGGCGAGATCGACACCGAGCGCCAGGCCCTCAACGTGGCCCGCATGCGCATGCTCGGCGCCGAGGTCGTCGCCGTGAAGTCCGGCAGCCGTACGCTCAAGGACGCCATCAACGAGGCGTTCCGCGACTGGGTGGCGAACGTCGACCACACCCACTACCTCTTCGGCACGGTCGCCGGCCCGCACCCCTTCCCGGCGATGGTCCGCGACTTCCACCGGGTCATCGGCGTCGAGGCCCGCCGCCAGCTCCTGGAGCGCGCCGGCCGCCTCCCCGACGCCGCGATCGCGTGCGTCGGCGGCGGCTCCAACGCCATCGGCCTCTTCCACGCCTTCATCCCGGACGAGACCGTCCGCCTGATCGGCTGCGAGCCGGCGGGCCACGGCATCGAGACCGGCGAGCACGCGGCCACCCTGACCGCGGGCGAGCCCGGGATCCTGCACGGCTCCCGGTCCTACGTCCTGCAGGACGACGAGGGCCAGATCACCGAGCCGTACTCCATCTCGGCCGGTCTCGACTACCCGGGCATCGGACCCGAGCACTCCTACCTCAAGGACAGCGGCCGCGGCGAGTACCGCGCCGTCACCGACGACGCGGCGATGCAGGCGCTGCGCCTGCTGTCGCGGACCGAGGGCATCATCCCGGCGATCGAGAGCGCCCACGCGCTCGCCGGGGCCCTGGAGGTCGGCAAGGAGCTGGGCAAGGACGGGCTGATCGTGGTCAACCTGTCCGGTCGCGGCGACAAGGACATGGACACGGCCGCCCGCTACTTCGGCCTGTACGACACCGACGCCGAGGTCGCCGCCAACGCGGCGGACACCGCCGAGATCGAGGGGGACGCCAAGTGAGCGGAAACATTCGGCTGCTGACGGACACCCTCGCCGCGGCCAGGGCGGAGGGCCGCTCCGCCCTCATCGCCTACCTCCCGGCCGGGTTCCCGACCGTGGACGGCGGCATCGAGGCGATCAAGGCCGTCCTCGACGGCGGCGCGGACGTCGTCGAGGTGGGTCTGCCGCACAGCGACCCGGTCCTCGACGGCCCGGTCATCCAGACCGCCGACGACATCGCCCTGCGCGGCGGGGTCAGGATCGCGGACGTGATGCGCACGGTCCGGGAGGCCCACGCGGCCACCGGGAAGCCGGTGCTCGTCATGACGTACTGGAACCCGATCGACCGCTACGGCGTCGAGCGTTTCACCGCGGAGCTCGCCGAGGCGGGCGGCGCGGGCTGCATCCTGCCCGACCTGCCGGTGCAGGAGTCCGCGCTGTGGCGGGAACACGCGGAGAAGCACGGCCTCGCGACCGTCTTCGTGGTGGCCCCGAGCAGCAGGGACGAGCGGCTCGCCGAGATCACCGAGGCCGGCAGCGGCTTCGTCTACGCGGCTTCCCTGATGGGTGTCACCGGCACGCGTGAGTCGGTCGGCGCGCAGGCGCAGGACCTGGTGGAACGGACCCGGGCCACCGGCACCGGCCTGCCCGTCTGCGTCGGGCTCGGCGTCTCCAACGCGGCCCAGGCCGCCGAGGTCGCCGGCTTCGCCGACGGCGTGATCGTCGGCTCCGCGTTCGTCAAGCGGATGCTGGACGCGCCGGACCACGCGACCGGTGTCGAGGCCGTGCGCGAGCTCGCCGGAGAGCTGGCGAAGGGCGTACGCCGACAGGCGTGACGGGGCACTACGGAACAGCAGGGAACAGTCAGGATCATTCGGTCACTCGAACGGGTGGACCTGGGACCGGGGAGGCGCGCTGCGCCTCCCCGGTTCGTTCTGGGGGTGTGAGCGAGAAGAACCCTGAGGGAAAGCGCACCGCCCGCGAGCGGTTGGCGGTCGAGCGCGAGAAGCAGAAGTCCGCGGAGAGGCGACGGCGGGCGCTGATCGTCGGCGCGAGCGTCGCCTGCGTCCTGGGCCTCGCGGCGGTGATCGGCGTGATCGCCGCGAACGCGGGAGGGCACAAGGGCGGCGAGAAGGCGGGCCCGGTCGTGGCGCCCTCGGGAGCCCTGGGCAAGGACAGCCTCGCCATCCCGGTCGGCAAGGACGGCGCCAAGTCGACGCTCACGGTCTGGGAGGACTTCCGCTGCCCGGCCTGCCAGGCCTTCGAGACGGCGTACCGCCCGACGCTCCATGAGCTGACCGACTCCGGCAAGCTCAGGATCGAGTACCACCTCGTGACCCTGATCGACGGCAACCTCGGCGGCAGCGGCTCCCTGCGCGCGGCCAATGCCGCGGCCTGCGCCCAGGACGCCGGGAAGTTCCGCGACTACCACGACGTGCTCTACCGGAACCAGCCCAAGGAGACCGACGACGCCTACGGCAGTGACGCCAAGCTCGTCGCACTGGCCGGCAAGGTCCCCGGCCTGAACACGGCGGCCTTCGGCAAGTGCGTCGACGACGGCACGCACACCAGCTGGGTGGTGAAATCCAACAAGGCCTTCCAGACGGGCGGCTTCACCGGCACACCGACCGTGCTGCTGGGCGGGAAGAACATCTACGAGGACCGGACGATGACCCCGGCCAAGCTGAAGCAGATGGTGGAGGACGCCGCCAAGTAGCCGACGACGGTAAGCGTTTCTCACGCCCCCGTTATGGACCCGTAGCCGGGCCGCCCGCCGTGTGCCCGGC
Source organism: Streptomyces sp. NPDC001544 (assembly GCF_042894285.1). Lineage (NCBI taxonomy): Bacteria > Bacillati > Actinomycetota > Actinomycetes > Kitasatosporales > Streptomycetaceae > Streptomyces > Streptomyces sp. NPDC001544. The sequence continues at coordinate 987,225 of NZ_JBIAVN010000001.1, forward strand.
CCGGCACGGTAGCGTCGACCCTGCCATGGAACTTGCCTACATTCCCAGCCCGTCGCGCGGGGTGATCCACCTCGGTCCCATTCCGCTGCGCGGCTATGCGTTCTGCATCATCATCGGTGTCTTCGTTGCCGTCTGGCTCGGCAACAAGCGCTGGATCGCCCGCGGCGGGCGGGCCGGCACGGTGGCCGACATCGCGGTGTGGGCGGTGCCCTTCGGCCTGGTCGGCGGCCGGCTCTACCACGTGATCACGGACTACGAGCTGTACTTCAGCGCGGGCCGTGACTGGGTGGACGCCTTCAAGGTGTGGCAGGGCGGCCTGGGCATCTGGGGCGCCATCGCGCTCGGTGCGCTGGGCGCGTGGATCGGCTGCCGGCGCCGGGGCATCCCGCTGCCCGCGTACGCCGACGCGATCGCCCCCGGCATCGCCTTCGCACAGGCCTGCGGTCGCTGGGGCAACTGGTTCAACCAGGAGCTCTACGGGCGCGAGACGCATGTTCCGTGGGCGCTGCACATCACCTCCTCCGAGGGCGGCCGGGTGCCGGGGTACTACCACCCGACGTTTCTTTACGAGTCCCTGTGGTGCATCGGCGTCGGCTTCCTGGTCATCTGGGCCGACCGCCGCTTCAAGCTGGGCCACGGCCGGGCGTTCGCGCTGTACGTCGCCGCGTACTGCGTGGGCCGCGGCTGGATCGAGTACATGCGCGTCGACGACGCCCACCACATCCTGGGCCTGAGGCTCAACGACTGGACCGCGATGATCGTGTTCCTGCTCGCGGTGGTGTACATGGTGCTGTCGGCGAAGAAGCGGCCGGGACGGGAAGCGGTGGTGGAGCCGGGCGCCCCCGACGGTCCGGCCGAGGGGGAGACCGAGGCCGAGGGCCAGGCCGAGGGGAAGACCGACGACAAGGCCGACCTCGAAAAGGCCAAGGTCAGGACCGAGGGCAAGGCCGCTGGCAAGACCGGGCCGGATGCCGGCGAGGCCGGGCCCGTGGACAAGGCCGAGCCGGCTGCCGCAGAGGCGAAGGACGAGGCCGAGTCGGCCGGCAAGAAGAGCTGACACCCGACCGTAGTACGCACGAGGGCGCCCCGATCGGGGCGCCCTCGGTGCGTCTCAGGACCTGTCCGCCAGTGCCAGCGTCCGCTGCGCCGCCGCCACCACCGCGGCGTCGACGAAGCGGCCGTCCGGAAGGGCCAGCGCGCCCTGGCCGGTCGCCGCGGCCTTGACGATCGTCTCGGCCTGTTCGATCTCGGCCCGCGTCGGCAGATACGCCCGCTCGATCACCGGAAGCTGCCGCGGGTGGATCGCGGCCCGGCCGAGGAAGCCCAGGGCCCGGCCATGGGCGCAGGAGGCGGCCAGGCCCTCCAGGTCGCGGATGTCGGGATGCACCGACTGGGTCGGCGGGGGCAGCCCGGCCGCACGCGCGGCGACGACCACCCGCGAGCGGCACCAGTCCAGACCCGCGTCGTCACTCACCCCCAGGTCGGCCCGGAGGTCGGCCTCGCCCAGGGCGACGCCCCGCAGCAGGGGATGGGCTGCGGCCACGGCGTAGGCCCGCTCGATGGCCAGCGCGCTTTCCAGCAGGGCGAACAGGGGCAGCCCGGTCCGCTCGGCCACGCCGACCACGTCCTGCGCCGAGGTGACCTTCGGCAGGCGCAGCCCCGCCACGCCCGGCAGCGCGGCCACCGCCCGGACGTCGGCCGCCGCCCACGGCCCGTCCAGGGCGTTGACCCGGACGTGCACCGGCACCGGCTGGGGTTCACCGAGCAGCTCCGCCGTGGCGTCCCGGGCGTACGCCTTGCGGTCGGGGGCGACCGCGTCCTCCAGGTCGACCACCACGACGTCGGCGCCGCAGGCCAGCGCCTTGGCGACCACGTGCGGCCGGTCACCGGGGGCGTACAGCCAGGTCAGCGGCAGGGCGGTCACAGCGCGCCCTCCTCACGCAGCGCACGCAGCTCCCGCGCCGACAGTCCCAGCTCGGTGAGCACGGCGTCGGTGTCCGCGCCGTGCGGGCGGCCCGCCCAGCGGATCGCGCCGGGCGTGGCGGACAGCCGGAACAGGACGTTCTGCATGCGCAGCGGCCCGAGCTCCGGGTCGTCGACGGTGGTGACGGTGTCCAGGGCCTGGTACTGCGGGTCGGTCAGCACACCCCGTACGTCCTGGATCTCCGCGATCGCGGCCTCCGCCTTCTCGAAGGCGGCCAGGACCTCGGTGCGGGTCCGCCCGGCGATCCAGCCGCCGACCGCCTCGTCCAGGACGTCGGCGTGCGCGGCCCGGTCGGCGCCCGTCGCGAACCACGGCTCGTCGACCAGTTCCGGCCTGCCCACCAGGCGCATCACCCGTTCCGCGACCGACTGCGCGGACGTGGACACGGCCACCCAGGTGCCGTCGGCCGTGCGGTAGGTGTTGCGCGGGGCGTTGTTGGCGGACCGGTTGCCGGTGCGTTGCTGCACGTATCCGAGCTGGTCGTACCAGGTGGGCTGCGGGCCCAGGACGGTCAGGATCGGCTCGATGATCGCCATGTCGACGACCTGCCCCGCGCCGGTGCGTTCGCGCGCCGCGAGCGCGGTCATGACGGCGTACGCGGTCGCCAGGGCGGCGATGGAGTCGGCGAGCCCGAACGGCGGGAGCGTCGGCGGCCCGTCCGGCTCCCCGGTGATCGCGGCGAAGCCGCTCATCGCCTCGGCGAGGGTGCCGAAGCCCGGCCGGTGGGCGTACGGGCCGAACTGCCCGAAGGCGGTGACCCGGGTCAGGACCAGCCGCGGGTTGGCGGCGGACAGCTCCTCCCAGCCCAGGTCCCACTTCTCCAGGGTGCCGGGGCGGAAGTTCTCGATCACGACGTCGGCGGTGGCGGCCAGGCGGAGCAGGGTGGTCCGGCCGCCGGGCTTGGACAGGTCCAGCGTGATCGTGCGCTTGTTGCGGCCGAGCAGCTTCCACCACAGCCCGACACCGTGCTTGGCCGGGCCGTGCCCCCGGGAGGGGTCGGGTTTCCGCGGATGCTCCACCTTGACGACCTCGGCGCCGAAGTCGCCGAGCAGGGTGGCGGCCAGGGGACCGGCGAACAGGGTGGCGAGATCGAGGACGCGGAGACCGCTGAGCGGTGGGGGAGTACTCATGCGGTGTACTGCGCCTCGATCTCCGGCCGGTACGGCATCGACACCGACGCCCCCGCCCGCTGGACGGAGATCGAGGCCGCCGCGGCTGCCCAGGCCAGGGCATCCCACACGGGCCGCTGCTCGGCGAGTGCCACCGCGAGGGCACCCACGAAGGTGTCGCCCGCGCCCGTGGAGTCCACGGCGGTCACCCGGGGCGCGGAGAACACGAGTGGTTGCGCGCCCCGGGTCGCGTAGAGGCCGCCCTCCGAGCCCAGCGTGATGACCACCTCCGGAACCTGGTCGAGCAGGGCGGCGATCGCGTTGAGCGGGTCGGTGCGGCCGGTGAGGGTGGTCGCCTCGTGCTCGTTCGGCACCAGCAGGTCGGTGGAGGCGAGCAGTTCGGGGGGCAGGGGGCGGGCCGGCGCGGGGGTGAGGATCGTCCGGACGCCGTGTCTGCGGGCCGCCTCCGCGGCGGCGAGCACGCCCTGGAGCGGGATCTCCAACTGGAGCAGCAGCGCGTCGGCGGTGGCGATGACGCCCTCGTCACCGGGGGTCAGGTGGTCGACGGTGCCGTTCGCGCCGGGGATCACGACGATCGCGTTGCCGCCCTCGTCGTCCACCACGATGTGCGCGGTGCCGGACGGGCCCTCGACCGTGCGCAGGCTGTCCGTGTCCACGCCGGAGTGCTCCAGGGTGGAGCGCAGCCGGGTGCCGAACGCGTCGTTGCCGACCGCGCCGAGCATGGAGACCGTGGCGCCGGCGCGGGCCGCGGCGATCGCCTGGTTGGCGCCCTTGCCGCCGGGGATCGTACGGAACTCCCGTCCCGTGACGGTCTCCCCGCGCTGCGGGGCCTTCTCGACGTACGCGACCAGGTCCATGTTGGTGCTGCCGAGTACGGCGATGTGGGTCATGGGCGGGTCACCTCCGGATGGGTGAGCGAGTGGGTGAGACGGGCCAGGGAGTCGAATCCGGTGCCGTCGAAGCCGGTGACCGATGTGGCGAGGCGGTTCTTCAGCGGGGCGGTCCAGCGGCCCGGGAGGGCGCCGGGGGAGCCGGCGAGGAGACCGGCGATGCTGCCCGTGGTCGCGCCGCCCGAATCCGTGTCCCAGCCGCCCGACACCGCCCGGCAGACGGAGCCGGTGAAGTCGCCGTCGGCGTGGGTGAGGGCGGCGGCGATCAGGGCGGTGTTGGGGATGGCGTGGACCCAGTGGTAGGTGGCGGAGTGGGTGGCGTGGAGTTCGTCCACGACCTCGTCGAAGTCCTCGTGGGTCCGGGCGAGCCGCACGGCGTGGTCGATCGCCTCGGCCAGCCGGGAGCGGGGCGGGACCACGGTGCGGGCGGTGTTCAGGCAGGCGTGGACGTCGTGGGTGCCGGTGGCGGCGGTGGCGATGGCGGCGGCGGTGAACATCGCCGCGTAGACGCCGTTGGCGGTGTGGGTGAGGGTGGCGTCGCGGTGGGCCTGTTCGGCCGCGGCGGCCGGGTCGCCCGGGTTGGTCCAGCCGTGGACGTCGGCGCGGATCAGGGCGCCGATCCATTCGCGGAAGGGGTTGCGGTGGCGGGCCGTGTGCGGGGGCTCGACACCGCTGAGCAGGTTGCGCAGGGCGAGGCGTTCGGCGGTGAAGGTGCGGCCGGGCGGGAGCTCGTCCAGCCAGAGTCCCGCCACGTCCGTGGTGGTGAAGGCCCTGCCGTGGCGCTGGAGCAGCAGAAGGTTGAGGAGGGGGTAGTTCAGGTCGTCGTCCTCGGGCATCCCGTCGATGTTCTCGGCGAGGGAGGTGGTGGCCGAGCGGCGGTTCCAGGGGTACTTCTCCGTCAGCTCGGCGGGGACTCCGCGGGCGGTGAACCAGGTGTTCAGGGGCCAGTTGCCGGTGGACCGGGCCAGTGCGCGGATGCCCTCCAGGGGGAGTTTCTCCACCGGCTTGCCCAGCAGGCAACCGGCGGCCCGGCCCAGCCAGGCGGCCTCCAGGGCGGGCGGAGCGGGAGCCGGCGCGGGCGTGGGGGACGGCCAGGCCGGGCAGGCGGCCCTGATCCCGGGCAGGTCGGTCGGTTCCCGGTCGGCGAGCCCGCTCGGCAGGTCGGCGAGTTCGTCCAGCAGGTCCTGCGCGAGCAGCCGCAGATACCGCGACGCGGGCCGCGGTGACGCGCCCGCCCGCGCCGGGGCCTCGCCGCCGCCCGCGGCCCGCCAGCGGGCCGCGATCGCCGACGGCTCCCGGCCGTCCTGGCGGGCCTGGTCGAGCTCATGGCCGAGGAGGTCCTCCGGCTGGACCCAGGTCAGGCGGAGCATCCGCCGCCCCCGAGCCGGTCGAACGCAGCCTCGTGGGAGCGGCGGCGGCGCACGTCCTCGGCGAAGACCTCCCGGGTCACCTCGGCCAGTGCGCGCGCCGGTTCCCACAGGTCCAGGCGGCTTGCCTCGGCCACCGCCTTCGACCAGTCCTCGGGCACCGGTGAGCCGAGGGCGCCGGCGAGCGCGCCCGCCATCGTGGCGATGGAGTCGCAGTCCCGGCCGTAGTTCACCGAGCCCAGCACCGCCTGCCGGTAGTCGCCGCCGGAGACGACCAGCATGCCGAGCGCGACGGGGAGTTCCTCGACGGAGTGCAGGCGGGAGGGGCGGCGGGCGGCGAGGGAGGGGGAACGATAGTCGGGGCCCACCGTGTCGTAGGGGGCGACCGCCTCCCGGACCGGGGTCAGGGCCGACTCGAAGTCCCGGTGGCGCGAGGCCACTTCGCAGACCCGGTCGATCGCCTCCCGCGTGCCGTCCTTCGCCAGGTCCAGGCACGCGGTGACCACCGACTCCGGGGTCGCGCCCGGCGTGGCCGCCGCCGCCACCGCCGCCGCGAAGACCCCGGCGGCCTCCCGGCCGTACGACGACTGGTGCGCGCCCGCGACGTCCAGCGCCTCGGCGTACGCGCCCGCCGGGTTGGCCGCGTTGACCAGGCCGACGGGCGCCATGTACATCGCCGCGCCGCAGTTGACGATGTTGCCCGTGCCCGCCTCCCGTGGATCGACATGACCGTAGGCCAGCCTCGCCACCAGCCACTTCTCCGCCAGGAAGATCCTCTGCAGCGGGAGCGCCTCCGCCTCCAGTTCCGGGATCCAGCGCGGGTTCGTCATCAGGTCGGGGACCAGGTGGTCGGCGATCGCGTACGCGTCGAGGTGGTCGCGGACCCGGGTGTACACCCGCACCAGGGCGTGGGTCATCAGGGTGTCGTCGGTGACGTGCCCGTCGCCCTTGTGGTACGGCGCGATCGGGCGGGCGGTGCGCCAGGCGTCCCCGTGCCACGGGCCGACGATGCCCTGGACGCGACCGCCGTGCCGCTCGGCGATCTGGTCGGGGGAGTAGCCCTCGACGGGGCCGCCCAGGGCGTCACCGACGGCGGCTCCGACCAGCGCCCCGGTGATCCGCTCGTCCAGACCGGGCCCACTGCATTCTTCTCCTTTGGGCGTCATGCCCTGAATCATCCTCCTGGTCGGCCCGGTTGCGCGGCTTCCAGGAGTCCGGCGAGTTCCACCAGGTCGGTGCCGGTGAGGCGGGGGAGCGCACAGCCGGACAGCGTGCGGCAGGCGTCCCGCCAGGCCTGCGGGATCGCCTCGCCGCCGCCGAGCGCCCCGGTCAGGGCGCCGGCCAGGGCGGGGGCGGAGTCGGCGACCCGGGACAGACAGGCCGCGGCGGGGACCGCCTCGCCGATCCGGCCGTCCGCGGCGGTGGCCAGGGCCAGGGCGACCGGGACGGTCTCGGCGGCGGCGATGCCGTAGCTGTAGACGTGGTCGACGATCTGGTGTTCGAGGAGTGGGACCAGTCCGAAGGCGGTGTCGGTGTCCTCGACGAGGGCAAGTGCGTGGCGGGCGTTGCGGCCGATCTCCGTCTCCGCGGGGAGCTGGTCGAGCGCCGCGGTCACGCAGGCACCGGCCGGGACCCCGGCCAGCGCCAGTGCCACGGCGGCGGCCATCGCCCGCGCACCGTGCACGCCGTCGCCGTCCTGGGTGTAGCGGGCGTCGAACTCGGCCAGGTCGGCGGCGCGGCGGGGGTCGCCCGGGTGGGCCACGGCGAGCACGCAGGCCCGTACGCAGGCCGCGTCGTCGAAGTAGTGCGGGTTGTCGTGGCCGGTGGCGGGCGGGCGCAACCCGGTGGCGAGGTTGCCGAGCCCGGTGCGGACCGAGATCCGGGCGCGCAGGGGCAGTACCGCCGACTCGACCTCGGGGGCGCGTTCGGCGGCGGCCGCGACCTCGGAGGCGACCGCGGTCCAGGTCAGGTCGATGGCGGCGCGCATCCGGCGGTCCCGGCTCAGGTCCCCGAGCGCGCTGTCGTCCCCGGCGCGCAGCACCGCCTCCGCCGCGAACGCCGCCCACTCCGCGTCGTCGGAGGGGCCGAGCCGCAGCGGCTCCGGGGGCTGGTTGAGCGCGATCGGCACCGGGAGCGTGGTCGTCGCGTTCTCCTCGGCGAAGGTGTCCAGCTCCCGCGTCAACCGCCGCGTCCACTCGGGCATCCGCGCGGCCCGGTGCCGAGCGGCAGGCCACCCGGCGGCGTCCCCGGCGGCGAGCCCGAGCAGCAGGCCCTCGACACGGCGGGTCATGGGCGTGCCTCGCTGTCCGGGGCGGCGGCACCGGTGGTGGGCAGGGGGGTGCCGCCGGGGGGCCGTTCCGTGATCGGCAGACAGAATGGTTCGCACTTCCCGGCGGCCGGACCGAGCAGCGGGCCCTCGACACGGCGGGTCATGGGCGTGCCTCGCTGTCCGGGGCGGCGGCACCGGTGGCGGGCAGGGGGGTGTCGCTGGGGGGCCGTTCCGTGATCGGCAGACAGAATGGTTCGCACTTCCCGGCGGCCGGCCCGAGCAGCAGGCCCCCGACACGGCGGGTCATGGGCGTGCCTCGCTGCCCCGGGCGGCGGCACCGGTGGTGGCCGGCAGGGGTGGGGTGCCGGCCAGAAGCTGTTCCACCGCCGGCAGACAGCCCGGTATCACCACCTCCGCTCCCCACTTCCCGCCCTCCTCCGCCACCAGCAGTTCCGCCACGTCCAGTACGTGGTGGCCCGCCATGGAGGGCAGACAGGTGCCGCGGGCCGGGCCGATCGCGGCGGCCCAGTCGGCCGGGATGGCGCACACGCCCTGGGTCGCCCCGGCCAGGGCGCCCGCGACCGCGGCCGTGGTGTCGGCGTCGCGGCCCATGTTCACGGCCGTGAGCACCGCCTCCCGGAAGTCGCCGTCGGCCGCCGCGTATGCGCCGAAGGCGAGGGCGACCGCCTCGGGGGCCAGGTCGGTCCAGGGGTAGCCGCCGATGACGACGGCGGAGCGGACCGCGCGTTCCCCGCGGTGGGCGACGGCCGCCGCGCGGCGCAGGGAGCGGGCGGTCCAGGAGTCGTCCGGGACCACCGCGAGGGCGGCGGCCACCACGGCGACCGTCGGCGCGCCCGCCATCGCCGCCGCGACCCCGGCCGCCACCGCCTGGCCGCCGTAGATGCCCTCGCCCTCGTGACTGACCGAGCCGTCGACCGTCACCAGCCGGGCGGCCTCGGCGGGGCGGCCCACCGCGAACACCCCGAAGGGAGCCGCCCGCATCGCCAGCCCGTCGCTCCAGGCGTGGCGGTGCTGGGCGGAGATGGGGGCGGCCAGGCCCCGGCGGAGGTTCTCCAGCGTGCCGCGCTCACTGAAGCCGGCGCCCCGGAAGGGGCCCTCGTGACCGTCGGCGATCCACTCGTGCCAGGCCGCCTCGACATGGGCCGGGGTGAGCGCCGAGCCGTGCCGGGCCAGCAGGAGGCCGGAGAAGATCGCGTACTCGGTGTCGTCGGTACCGGCCGGCCTGTCGGCCACGTAGCCGGTGATACGGCCCCAGCGGGCGCGGATCTCGGAGGGCTTCATGTTCTCGGCCGGTGCCCCGAGGGCGTCCCCGACGGCCAGACCGAGCAGCGCGCCGCGCGCCCGCTCGCGGATCGAAGTCACGGGGGCCGCGGGGGCCGAAGCCGCGGGGGCCGATACAACAGGGGCCGATGCCATGGGGGCCTCACCTCCGGAGGGCTCCGCCGGGGGCGCGGAGCCCTTTGCGGAGGTGTCCCACCCGGGCGCCCCCGGTAGCGCCGCCGAAGCCGCCAAGTCACCCGGTCGGCACTCAAAACCGCAGGTTAGCCCAGCCTTTCCTTGCTGGCGGGGGAGGAATTCGAGGCGTACGTTCGGTGTTGTCGAAAAGTAGAACTCGTCCAAAGTTAGCTTTGGCTAAGCTTCCTGGGGGACCCCCGTATGGCGATCATCGAGACCGAGGCGGTGCTGCATGAGGCGCACCGCGACAACCACACGCACCGGGACGTGAACGGCGGCTGGCTGCGCCCCGCCGTGTTCGGTGCGATGGACGGCCTGGTCTCCAACCTCGCCCTGCTGACCGGCGTCGCGGGCGGTTCGGTCGGACAGCACACCATTGTGATCACCGGCCTCGCCGGCCTGGCCGCCGGGGCCTTCTCCATGGCGGCCGGCGAGTACACCTCCGTGGCCTCCCAGCGCGAGCTCGTCGAGGCCGAGCTGGACGTCGAGCGCCGGGAACTGCGCAAGCACCCCCAGGACGAGGAGGCCGAGCTCGCCGCGCTCTACGAGGCACGCGGCGTCGAGCCGGCGCTGGCGCGCGAGGTGGCCCGGCAACTGTCCAAGGACCCCGAGCAGGCCCTTGAGATACACGCCCGCGAGGAACTGGGCATCGACCCCGGCGACCTGCCGTCGCCGCTGGTCGCGGCCGTGTCCTCGTTCGGATCCTTCGCGCTGGGCGCCCTGCTGCCCGTGCTGCCGTTCCTGCTGGGCGCGACCGCGCTGTGGCCGGCCGTGCTGCTCGCGCTCGCCGGGCTGTTCGGCTGCGGTGCCGTGGTGGCCAGGGTGACCGCACGCACCTGGTGGTACAGCGGCCTGAGGCAGCTCGTGCTCGGCGGCGCCGCGGCCGGTGTGACGTACGCCCTGGGCAGCCTGTTCGGAACGGCCGTAGGATGACGCGGATGCTACTTATGCGATGGGCCGCATAAGTAGCCGTTACTCGCTGGTTTCGAACGCTTAATCACCGGGCATGAGCCGTAAGCGCTGCGGGCAATGAGGCCTGCCGCGCACCCATGGAACGGGCGATGACGCTTTCCCCGTTCCCCCGGACCGACGGACACCGATCTGACCGATCTCGTCCTGTTGCGTCCCCCATACTTCCCACCGCCGTGCGCGGTGCCCCACCGCGACCGCGGTGTCCGCATGCTGGAACGGAGTATCCGCTTCCCGAGAACCGCTCCATCATGTAACCTGCACGAAATTTTGCTACTCACGCAGAGGGCCAGCGTCGTCCCTCGGCACCAGCACATGCCAGATGACGACGACGGGAGAGCCGATGCGTACGCCGCGCCAGCCGTCCCAGCATTCCGCGAATGGCCAGAACTGGTCGTTCATGGATGCTCGCCCTGCTGCGCAGGGTATGTACGACCCCCGCGATGAGCACGACGCCTGCGGCGTCGGCTTCGTGGCCACCCTCACCGGCGAGGCGAGCCATGCGCTGGTCGAGCAGGCGCTGACCGTTCTGCGCAACCTCGAACACCGTGGTGCCACCGGCTCCGAGCCCGACTCCGGCGACGGCGCGGGCCTGCTCTCCCAGGTGCCCGACGCCTTCTTCCGTGAGGTGGCCGGATTCGATCTGCCCGCGGCCGGCTCGTACGCCGTCGGCATCGCCTTCCTGCCCGAGGAGGGGACCGAGGACGCCGTCTCGAAGATCGAGACGATCGCGGCCGAGGAGGGCCTCACCGTCCTCGGCTGGCGCGAGGTCCCCGTCGCCCCCGAGCTGCTGGGCGCCACCGCCCGCTCCACCATGCCGGCCTTCCGACAGGTCTTCGTCACCGACGGTGCCAGTGAGGGCATCGCGCTGGACCGCAAGGCCTTCGTGCTGCGCAAGCGTGCCGAGCGCGAGGCGGACGTCTACTTCCCGTCCCTGTCGGCCCGCACGATCGTCTACAAGGGCATGCTGACCACCGGCCAGCTCGAACCCTTCTTCCCGGACCTGTCCGACCGCCGCTTCGCCTCCGCGATCGCGCTCGTGCACTCCCGGTTCTCCACCAACACCTTCCCGAGCTGGCCGCTCGCGCACCCCTACCGCTTCGTCGCGCACAACGGTGAGATCAACACCGTCAAGGGCAACCGCAACTGGATGGTCGCCCGCGAGTCCCAGCTGGTCTCCGACCTCTTCGGTACGGACGACAAGGCCCTCGAGCGCATCTTCCCGGTGTGCACGCCCGACGCCTCCGACTCGGCGTCCTTCGACGAGGTCCTCGAACTGCTCCACCTCGGCGGCCGCTCGCTGCCGCACTCCGTGCTGATGATGATCCCGGAGGCGTGGGAGAACCACGACTCCATGGACCCGGCCCGGCGGGCCTTCTACCAGTACCACTCCACGATGATGGAGCCCTGGGACGGCCCCGCCTGCGTCACCTTCACCGACGGCACCCAGGTCGGCGCCGTGCTCGACCGCAACGGTCTGCGCCCCGGCCGCTACTGGGTCACCGACGAGGGTCTCGTCGTGCTCAGCTCCGAGGTCGGCGTCCTCGACATCGACCCCGCCAAGGTCGTCCGCAAGGGCCGCCTGCAGCCCGGCCGCATGTTCCTCGTGGACACCGCCGAGCACCGCATCATCGAGGACGACGAGATCAAGGCGCAGCTCGCCGCCGAGCACCCCTACGCGGAGTGGCTCGAGGCCGGCGAGATCGAGCTGGGCGACCTGCCCGAGCGCGAGCACATCGTGCACACCCACGCCTCGGTCACCCGCCGCCAGCAGACCTTCGGCTACACCGAGGAGGAGCTGCGCGTCATCCTCGCCCCGATGGCCAAGGCCGGCGCCGAGCCGATCGGCTCGATGGGCACCGACTCGCCGATCGCGGCCCTCTCCGAGCGTCCGCGGCTGCTCTTCGACTACTTCACCCAGCTGTTCGCGCAGGTCACCAACCCGCCGCTGGACGCGATCCGCGAGGAACTGGTCACCTCCCTGCGCTCCTCGCTGGGCCCGCAGGGCAACCTGCTGGAGCCGACCGCGGCCTCCTGCCGGTCCGTCGTGCTGCCCTTCCCGGTGATCGACAACGACGAGCTGGCCAAGCTCATCCACATCAACGCCGACGGCGACATGCCCGGCTTCAAGGCCGCGACCCTCTCCGGCCTGTACCGGGTCTCCGGCGGCGGTGACTCCCTCGCCGCGCGCATCGACGAGATCTGCGCCGAGGCCGACGCCGCGATCGAGAACGGCGCCCGGCTGATCGTCCTGTCCGACCGCCACTCGGACGCCGAGCACGCGCCGATCCCGTCGCTGCTGCTCACCGCGGCCGTCCACCACCACCTCATCCGCACCAAGCAGCGCACCCACGTGGGCCTGCTGGTCGAGGCCGGTGACGTCCGCGAGGTCCACCACGTCGCCCTGCTCATCGGCTACGGTGCCGCCGCGGTCAACCCGTACCTGGCGATGGAGTCCGTCGAGGACCTCGTCCGGGCGGGCACCTTCCTGCCGGGCATGGACGCCGAGAAGGCCATCCGCAACCTGATCTACGCCCTCGGCAAGGGCGTGCTGAAGGTCATGTCCAAGATGGGCATCTCGACCGTCGCCTCCTACCGCGGCGCCCAGGTCTTCGAGGCCGTCGGCCTCGACGAGGCCTTCGTCGAGAAGTACTTCAGCGGCACCACGACCAAGATCGGCGGTGTCGGCATCGACGTCGTCGCCAAGGAGGTCGCCGCCCGCCACGCCAAGGCCTACCCCGCCTCCGGCATCGCCCCCGCGCACCGCGCGCTGGACATCGGCGGCGAGTACCAGTGGCGTCGCGAGGGCGAGCCGCACCTGTTCGACCCGGAGACGGTCTTCCGCCTCCAGCACTCCACGCGCACCGGCCGCTACGACATCTTCAAGAAGTACACGGAGCGTGTGAACGAGCAGTCCGAGCGCCTGATGACGCTGCGCGGCCTGTTCGGCTTCAAGTCGGACCGTCAGCCGATCTCCATCGACGAGGTCGAGCCGGTCAGCGAGATCGTCAAGCGCTTCTCCACCGGCGCCATGTCGTACGGCTCCATCTCGCGCGAGGCGCACGAGACCCTCGCCATCGCCATGAACCAGCTGGGCGGCAAGTCCAACACCGGTGAGGGCGGCGAGGACCCGGACCGCCTGTACGACCCGGCCCGCCGGTCGGCCATCAAGCAGGTCGCCTCCGGCCGCTTCGGTGTGACCTCCGAGTACCTGGTCAACGCGGACGACATCCAGATCAAGATGGCCCAGGGCGCCAAGCCCGGTGAGGGCGGCCAGCTGCCCGGCCACAAGGTCTACCCGTGGGTCGCCAAGACCCGGCACTCCACCCCGGGTGTCGGCCTGATCTCCCCGCCGCCGCACCACGACATCTACTCCATCGAGGACCTGGCCCAGCTGATCCACGACCTGAAGAACGCGAACCCGCAGGCGCGGATCCACGTCAAGCTGGTCTCCGAGGTCGGTGTCGGCACGGTCGCCGCGGGTGTGTCGAAGGCGCACGCGGACGTGGTCCTCATCTCCGGTCACGACGGCGGTACCGGTGCCTCCCCGCTGACCTCGCTGAAGCACGCGGGCGGCCCCTGGGAGCTCGGTCTCGCCGAGACCCAGCAGACGCTGCTGCTCAACGGCCTGCGCGACCGCATCGTCGTACAGACCGACGGTCAGCTGAAGACCGGCCGTGACGTGGTCATCGCCGCGCTGCTCGGCGCCGAGGAGTTCGGCTTCGCCACCGCCCCGCTGGTGGTCTCCGGCTGCATCATGATGCGCGTCTGCCACCTGGACACCTGCCCGGTCGGCGTCGCCACCCAGAACCCGGTGCTGCGCGAGCGCTTCACCGGCAAGGCCGAGTACGTCGTGAACTTCTTCCAGTACATCGCCGAAGAGGTCCGCGAGATCCTCGCCGAACTGGGCTTCCGCTCCATCGAGGAGGCCGTCGGCCACGCCGAGGCGCTCGACGTCACGCGTGCCGTCGACCACTGGAAGGCGCAGGGCCTGGACCTGGAGCCGCTGTTCCACGTGCCCGAGCTGGCCGAGGGTGCCGTGCGCCACCAGATCGTCGCCCAGGACCACGGCCTGGAGAAGGCGCTGGACAACGAGCTGATCAAGCTCGCGGCCGACGCGCTGGCCGCCGACGCGGCGACCGACGCCCAGCCGGTACGCGCCCAGGTCACCATCCGCAACATCAACCGCACGGTCGGCACCATGCTCGGCCACGAGGTGACGAAGAAGTTCGGCGGCGCCGGCCTGCCCGACGACACCATCGACATCACCTTCACCGGTTCCGCGGGCCAGTCCTTCGGCGCCTTCCTGCCGCGCGGTGTCACGCTGCGCCTGGAGGGCGATGCCAACGACTACGTCGGCAAGGGCCTCTCCGGCGGCCGGGTGATCGTCCGTCCCGACCGGGGCGCCGACCACCTCGCCGAGTACTCGACGATCGCGGGCAACACCATCGCCTACGGCGCGACCGGTGGCGAGCTGTTCCTGCGCGGCCGCACCGGTGAGCGGTTCTGCGTCCGCAACTCCGGCGCGCTGGTGGTCTCCGAGGGCGTGGGCGACCACGGCTGCGAGTACATGACCGGCGGTCACGCGGTGGTCCTCGGCGAGACGGGCCGCAACTTCGCGGCCGGCATGTCGGGTGGCATCGCCTACGTGATCGACCTCGACCGCGACAACGTCAACGCCGGCAACATCGACTCGGTCGAGGCGCTCGACGACACGGACAAGCAGTGGCTGCACGACGTGGTGCGCCGCCACGCCGAGGAGACCGGGTCCACGGTCGCCGACAAGCTGCTGGCCGACTGGGACCAGGCCGTCACACGCTTCAGCAAGATCATCCCCAGCACGTACAAGGCAGTGCTCGCCGCCAAGGACGCCGCCGAGCGAGCCGGTCTCACCGAGACCGAGACCCACGAGAAGATGATGGAGGCGGCGATCAATGGCTGACCCGAAGGGCTTCCTGAACCACGGCCGTGAGGTCGCCAAGACCCGCCCCGTCGACGAGCGCGTCAAGGACTGGAACGAGGTCTACGTTCCCGGTTCCCTGCTGCCGATCATCAGCAAGCAGGCCAGCCGGTGCATGGACTGCGGCATCCCGTTCTGCCACAACGGCTGTCCGCTCGGGAACCTGATCCCCGAGTGGAACGACTACGCCTACCGCGAGGACTGGGCGGCCGCCTCCGAGCGGCTGCACGCGACCAACAACTTCCCGGAGTTCACCGGCCGCCTCTGCCCGGCCCCCTGCGAGTCGGCGTGCGTGCTGGGCATCAACCAGCCGCCGGTCACCATCAAGAACGTCGAGGTCTCGATCATCGACAAGGCGTGGGAGACCGGGGACGTCGCCCCGCAGATCCCCGAGCGCCTGTCCGGCAAGACCGTCGCCGTGGTCGGCTCGGGCCCGGCCGGCCTGGCCGCCGCCCAGCAGCTCACGCGGGCCGGCCACACGGTCGCGGTGTACGAGCGCGCGGACCGCGTCGGTGGCCTCCTGCGCTACGGCATCCCCGAGTTCAAGATGGAGAAGCGGCACATCAACCGCCGCATCGAGCAGATGCGCGCGGAGGGCACC
The DNA here is from genome assembly GCF_042894285.1 of Streptomyces sp. NPDC001544. Taxonomy (NCBI): domain Bacteria; kingdom Bacillati; phylum Actinomycetota; class Actinomycetes; order Kitasatosporales; family Streptomycetaceae; genus Streptomyces; species Streptomyces sp. NPDC001544. Next base: position 1,002,871 of record NZ_JBIAVN010000001.1, read on the forward strand.
CGCTTCCGCACCGGCATCGAGATCGGCCGCGACCTCAAGGCGACCGACCTGAAGAAGCGGTACGACGCGGTCGTGCTGGCCGTCGGCGCGACGACCGCACGCGACCTGCCGGTCCCGGGCCGCGAGCTCAAGGGCATCTACCAGGCGATGGAGTACCTGCCGCTGTCCAACAAGGTCCAGGAGGGCGACTTCGTGGCGCCCCCCATCTCGGCCGAGGGCAAGCACGTCGTCGTCATCGGTGGCGGTGACACCGGCGCGGACTGCGTGGGCACCGCCCACCGCCAGGGCGCGGCCTCCGTCACCCAGCTGGAGATCATGCCCCGCCCGAACGACGAGCGGCACCCGACGAACCAGCCCTGGCCGACCTTCCCGATCCTCTACAAGGTCACCTCGGCCCACGAGGAGGGCGGCGAGCGCATCTACTCGGCGTCCACCACCCACTTCGAGGGCGACGAGGACGGCAACGTGCAGTGGCTGCACCTGGCCGAGGTCGAGTTCGTCGACGGCAAGCTGACCCAGAAGCCGGGCACGGAGCGCAAGATCCCCGCCCAGCTGGTCACCCTCGCCATGGGCTTCACGGGCACCGACCGTGAGAACGGCCTGGTCGAGCAGTTCGGCCTGGACCTCGACGAGCGCGGCAACATCGCCCGCGACGCCGACTTCCAGACCAACGTGCCGGGCGTGTTCGTCGCCGGCGACGCCGGCCGCGGCCAGTCCCTCATCGTCTGGGCCATCGCGGAGGGCCGCTCGGCCGCCCGCGGCGTCGACCGCTTCCTCGCCGGAACGAGCGACCTGCCGGCCCCGATCCGCCCGACGGACCGCGCACTGATGGTCTGACGGCCACGGGGGAACCCCCGAGAGACGTCCCGTACAAAGGCGTACGGAACAACAGACGGCGCCTGCCCAGTCCCCGACCGGACTCCCGGGCAGGCGCCGCCGTATGTCCGCCTACTCGTACCAGACGCCGCTGACCGGCCCCCGGTCCGCGACGGCGGGCACCCCGGGCGGCAGGGCCGCCGCGTGCAGCTCACCGCGGATGTGCTGGTAAAAGGTGGGGGCGGGCAGACCGGCGGTCTGTATCCAGCCCCTGCCGCGCACATGTCCGGCCGCGATCAGCTGTTCCTCCTGCCCCGGCGGGGCGAGGTCGCGCCGGTAGAGCTGACTGATCGTCTCGTCGTCGTCGGCGAAGGCGAACCGCGCCGCGTACGCCCGCCGTTCCTCGTTCAGCCACACATAGAGCACGACGGGCTTGCGCAGCACGGTCCGGAACCAGTCGGCGGACCGCTCCGCCAGCTCCTCGACCGTGCCACGGGCCTCCAGCGCCCAGTCCGACGGCCGGTCGGGCAGCGTGTAGAGCTGGTTGTGCAACCGGTCACCGCGGACCAGGTCACCGGTGAAGTGCAGGCCGACGTCTATCAGATGGACCTGAGCCCCCGGATCCCTGAAGGACAGGTACGCGACCAGCGAGTCCCACTCGTCCGTCCGCCCGACCAGGCTGCTGACGTCGTCCGCGGCCCACTGCTCGGTGTGTTCCCGAAGCGCGGCCACGAAGGCCCGCTCGTGATCGGTGAACTCGTAGTACTCGTCGTCGGATTCGTCGATCGCGAACCACGGCTGCTTCGGCATGCCCGGAGCCTAGGACCGCCGGTCGGGGCGGGCCACGCGATTTACCGGAAACCCGCAGTCGGGTACGGCGCCCTCGGCCGGCCATGCTGCGGATGGGAAGGTGGGGCCATGGTTGCGATCAGTCTCAGCAAGGTGGAGCAGACCGCGCCCGCGCTGGTCAGCCTGTACAAGAGCGCCGGGGTGTCGCTCACCCGGCACGGGCTGGAGGGGCTGCGGGCCGCCGTCTATCTCGTGGTCGACTACTCGGGGTCCATGAAGCCGTACTACGACGACGGCAGTGTGCAGGCGCTCGCCGACCGTGTGCTGGGTCTGTCCGCCCACCTCGACGACGACGGCCGGGTGCCCGTGGTGTTCTTCTCCACCGACGTCGACGCCGTCACCGACATCTCCCTCGCCGACCACCAGGGGCGGGTCGAGCGGATCGCGGCCGGACTCGGGCACATGGGCAGGACCAGCTACCACCTGGCGATGGACGCCGTCATCGACCACTACCTCGACAGCGGATCCACCGCCCCCGCCCTGGTCGTCTTCCAGACGGACGGCGGCCCGGTCAACAAGCTCGCCGCCGAACGGTACCTGTGCAAGGCGGCCAAGTTGCCCCTCTTCTGGCAGTTCATCGGCTTCGGGGATCCGGGCAGCAAGCAGTTCCAGTTCCTGCGCAGACTGGACGAGCTGGCGGTGCCCGGCAAGCGGGCCGTCGACAACGCCGGTTTCTTCCACGCGGGCACCGATCCGGGGACCGTGCCCGACGCCGAGCTGTACGACCGTCTCGTGGGCGAGTTCCCCAAGTGGCTGGCGGCCGCACGGGCGGCGGGCGTCGTACGGGACTGACGCGCCTCTCACCGGCGGCCGACGGCCCGGCTGAGCACCAGGTCCCGGCACCCGTCCGGCCCGCCCCAGGCGGTGCGCAGCGCACGGGCCCGGGTCAGCCAGAGCGACAGGTCGTACTCCGCCGTGTAGCCGATCGCGCCGTGCAGCTGGAGAGCCGTGCGGGCGGTGGTGTACGCCGCCTCGCATGCGCTCAGTTTGGCGGCGGCCGCATCGGCCGGGTCCATCGTCACGGCGGCGCCGAAGACGAGGGGACGGGCGAACTCCAGGGCGATCTTCGCGTCGGCCAGCCGGTGCTTCACCGCCTGGAAGGAGCCTATGGGCACGCCGAACTGGACGCGCCGCCCGACGTGGGCGACGGTGGTGTCGAGGAGCGCGAGTCCGACGCCGAGCGCCTGCGCGGCGGTGGCCAGCCGGGCCCAGGTGAGGGCATCGTCCAAGGGCGGGCCGGCGGTGAGGAGTTCGCCGCCCGGGGCGAGTGGGGTGAGGCGGCGCGCGGGGTCCAGGCAGGGCCGGACCGGGCCGGGCCCGGGGGACAGGCGCAAACCGTCGGGGGAGAGGGCGAGGTGGAGGTCCGCCGCGTCGCCGTCCAGGGCGTACCCCGTGGCGGCGACGGTGGCCATCGTCCCGCCCGCGGCGAGCGGGGGCAGGAACCGCTCGGCCAGGCCCGGCCCCGTGAGCAGCGCGGCGGCCGTCACCGTCTCCACCAGCGGGCCCGGCACCGCGTGCCTGCCCAACTCGACGAAGGCCACGGCGAGTTCCACCGGCAGCGGGCCCACCCCGTCGTACGCTTCCGGAACCGCCAGGGCGAACACCCCCGCCTCGGCGACCCGGGCCCACAGCGCGCGCCCGCTCGCGTGGTCGCCGCGGCTCCAGTCCCGTATCACCGTCGGGGTGTCCGCCGCCGCCAGCATCGCGTGCAGCGAGTCGGCGAAGGCGCGCTGCTCGGTGTCGAGGAGGAAACGCATCAGCGGCGTCCCTTCGGCAGGCCGAGCAGGCGCTCGGCCACGATGTCCCGCTGGATCTCGTTCGTGCCCGCGTAGATCGGGCCGGCGAGGGAGAAGACGTACCCCTGCGACCAGGCGCAGTCCGTGAACCCGCCCTCGGCGCCGAGAAGATCGAGGGCGGTCTCGTGCAGCGCCAGATCGTACTCCGACCAGAAGACCTTGTTCAGGCTGGACTCCGGGCCGAGGCGCTCGCCGTCCAGGAAGCGGGAGGCGGCCGCGTGGGTGAACAGCTGGTGGGCGCGGGCGCCGATCAGGGCGTCGGCCACCCGGGCGCGTGCCGAGGACGGACTGCCGCGGTCCCGCCACAGGGCGAGGAGCCGGTCGGCGGCGGCGAGGAAACGGCCGGGGGAGCGCAGGGTGAGGCCCCGTTCGTTGCCCGCCGTGGACATCGCGATCCGCCAGCCCTGGCCGGGCTCGCCGATCACGTCCTCGTCCGGCACGAACACCTCGTCCAGGAACAGCTCGGCGAAGGCGGGCTTGCCGTCCAGTCGGCCGATCGGGCGGACCGTGACGCCGGGCGCGCGCAGGTCGAACATCAGGTAGGTCAGGCCCTGGTGGGGTTTCGGGGCGTCCGGGTCGCTGCGGAACAGGCCGAAGGCGCGGTCGGCGAACGCGGCCCGCGACGACCATGTCTTCTGTCCGCTCAGACGCCAGCCACCGTCGGTGCGCACGGCCCTGGACCGGAGCGAGGCCAGGTCGGAGCCCGCCTCCGGCTCCGACCACGCCTGTGCCCAGACCACCTCGCCGGTCGCCATGGGCGGCAGCACGCGCGCCCGCTGCTCGGCCGTGCCGTGGTCGAGGAGGGTCGGTGCGAGCAGGCTGATCCCGTTCTGCCCGACCCGGCCCGGCGCGCCCGACGCCCAGTACTCCTCCTCGAAGACCAGCCAGCGGACCAGGCCGCAGTCCCGCCCGCCGTACTCCTCCGGCCAGTCGACGACCGACCAGCGGTCCGCGGCCAGCTCGGCCTCCCACGCCCGGTGGGCCGCGAAGCCCTCCGCCGTTTCCAGGGAGGGCAGCGGGGCGGCGGGCACATGAGCCTCGAGCCAGGCCCGGGCCTCTGCGCGGAACCGCTCGTCCTCCGGAGTGTGGGTGAGGTCCACGACCGGGTCACCATCCTTCCCTAACAAGTGTTTGGTAGGTTAGCGTGGCCCTATGACAGGCGTCGAGAGCCCGGTGTACGTGCCCGGGCACGGGCTGCTGGAGGGGCGCACCGCCGTCATCACCGCGGCGGCGGGAGCGGGGATCGGCGGGGCGACCGCGCGCCGCTTCCTGGAGGAAGGCGCACGCGTCCTGATCAGCGACGCGCACATACGGCGGCTGGCGGAGTCCGAGACCGAGCTGAGCCGGGAGTTCCCCGGAGCGGTGACAGCCGTGCTCTGCGACGTCACCGACGAGTCCCAGGTGCGGGCCCTGTTCGACACCGCCGTGCGCGCACACGGGCGACTCGACGTCGTCGTCAACAACGCCGGTCTCGGCGGCACCTCGGACCTCGTCGACATGACCGACGAGCAGTGGTCCCGGGTTCTGGACGTGACGCTGAACGGCACCTTCCGCTGCACCCGCGCGGCCCTGCGCGCCATGAGGGAAACCGGGAGCGGCGTCATCGTCAACAACGCCTCCGTCGTCGGCTGGCGCGCCCAGGCCGGGCAGGCGCACTACGCCGCCGCGAAGGCCGGGGTGATGGCGCTGACCCGGTGCGCGGCCGTGGAGGCGGCCGCGTACGGGGTGCGGGTCAACGCGGTGTCGCCGAGCCTCGCCATGCATCCGCACCTGGTGAAGGTGACGACCCCCGAACTGCTGGCGGAACTGACCGCCCGCGAGGCCTTCGGGCGGTACGCGCAACCCTGGGAGGTCGCCAACGTGATCGTGTTCCTGGCGTCCGGCTACTCCTCGTACATGACGGGAGAGGTCGTCTCCGTGAGCAGCCGACATGCCTAGGGCGGCCCGGTCCGGGACGACAATGGTGCCGTGCCGACCAAGAAGAAGCCCCAGGTGACCGCCGCGAGCAAGCCCACGGCTGCCACTCACGACCGCCGCCGCGAACTCCTCGGCACCGCCGCCGAGGTGTTCGCCGAGCAGGGCTACAACGCCACCACCGTACGCAAGATCGCCGACCACGCGGGCATGCTCGCGGGCAGCCTTTACTACCACTTCGACTCCAAGGAGTCGATGCTGGAGGAGATCCTGCGGACCTTCCTCGACGAACTCTGGGACGGCTACGACACCGTCCTGGCCGCCGGACTCGGCCCGCGCGAGACGCTCGAGGCACTGGTCACCGAGTCGTTCCGGGAGATCGACCGGCACCGCGCCGCCGTCGCGATCTACCAGAAGGAGAGCAGGCAGCTTGTCGCCCAGGAACGGTTCACGTTCCTCGCCGACTCGCAGCGCAAGTTCGAGAAGGCGTGGCTGTCCACGCTGGAGCGCGGAGTCGCCGCGCATGTCTTCCGGGCCGACCTCGACGTCCGGCTCACCTACCGGTTCGTCCGCGACACCGTGTGGGTCGCCGCGTCCTGGTACCGGCCCGGCGGACAGCACAGCCCCGAGGAGATCGCCCGGCAGTACCTGTCGATGGTGCTGGACGGGATCGCCGTACGCGCCCAACCATTGTCCGCGAGGGAGTCGTCATGGCCGAGGCCTACATCGTCGAAGCGGTCCGCACACCCGTCGGACGGCGCGGGGGAGGGCTGAGCGCGGCCCACCCGGCCGATCTCGGCGCCCACGTGCTGAACGAGCTGGTCAGGCGCTCGGGCATCGACCCGGCCGCCGTCGAGGACGTCGTCTTCGGCTGCCTCGACGCGGTGGGCCCGCAGGCCGGGGACATCGCCCGGACCGCCTGGCTGGCGGCCGGCCTGCCCGAGGAGGTGCCCGGCGTCACCGTCGACCGGCAGTGCGGCTCCTCCCAGCAGGCCCTGCACTTCGCCGCGCAGGCCGTGCTCTCCGGCACCCAGGACCTGGTGGTCGCGGGCGGCGTGCAGAACATGTCGCAGATCCCGATCGCCTTCGCCACCCGGCAGGCCGCCGAACCCCTCGGGTTCACCGAGGGCCCGTTCGCGGGCAGCGAGGGCTGGCGCGCCCGGTACGGCAGCCGGCCGGTCAACCAGTTCGCCGGCGCCGAGATGATCGCCGCCAAGTGGGGGATCAGCCGCGAGGACCAGGAGCGGTTCGCGCTCCGCTCGCACCGCCGGGCGGTGCGCGCCATCGACGAGGGCCGCTTCGACCGGGAGACCGCGCCCTACGGCGACGTCGCCGTCGACGAGGGCCCGCGCCGGGACACCTCCCTGGAGAAGATGGCCGCACTGAAGCCGGTCATCGACGGCGGCACCGTCACCGCCGCCTGCTCCTCCCAGGTCTCCGACGGCGCCGCCGCCCTGCTGCTGGCCTCGGAGCGGGCGGTGCGGGAGCACGGACTGCGCCCCCGCGCCCGTGTGCACCATCTCTCCGTGCGCGGGGAGGACCCCATCCGGATGCTCACCGCGCCCATCCCGGCCACCGCGCACGCCCTGAAGAAGACCGGCCTGACCATCGACGACGTCGACCTCGTCGAGATCAACGAGGCCTTCGCGCCGGTCGTCCTCGCCTGGCTGAAGGAGACCGGCGCGAACCCGGAGAAGGTCAACGTCAACGGCGGAGCCATCGCCCTCGGCCACCCGCTCGGCGCGACCGGCGCCAAGCTGATGACGACCCTGCTGCACGAACTGGAGCGCACCGGCGGCCGCTTCGGACTGCAGACGATGTGCGAGGGCGGCGGCCAGGCCAACGTGACGATCGTCGAACGACTCTGACACCTGCGAGGGCGGCGGCCGGCCGGAGCGCCCTGCGTCTCGCGGCGCGCGGCCGCCACCGCCCTCCGGCGAGCTACCCCCGTCCGCCGCCAGGGCTCCCCGACCGACCGCGTCATCCGGGCATTGCGGCATCCACCCACCCGCCCGGGGCCGCCGCCAACTCGCCGATGACCTCCCCGGCTTGCGCCATCACCCCCTCCACCAGCTCCGCACACGACGGCAGATCCCCGATCACCCCCGCCACCTGTCCCGCGGCCATCACCCCGAGGTCCGTACGCCCGTCCACCATCGCCGATCGGAGCAGCATGGGCGTGTTGGCCGCCAGCAGCACCTGACTCCACGACAGGTCCTTGCCGTGCTTGAGGGCGATGCCGTCGCGCACCATCCGCCGCCAGGTGAGCCCGGACAGCCGCCGGAACCCGGCCGCGTGCCGGACGGCGTGCAGCAGCGCGCGGGCACGGCCGGACCGTTCCAGGGCGTCCACCAGCTCCGTGCGCAGCATGCGGTGCGGCAGTCCGTCGACGGCCCGGGTGACCGTGACGTCCTTCACCGTCGCCGCCAGGTAGCGCGCCTTCACCGCGTCCGGCACCGTCGAGTCCGAGGTCAGCAGGAACCGCGTGCCCATCGCCACCCCCGCCGCCCCGTACGCCAGCGCCGCCACCAGGCCCCGCCCGTCGAAGAAGCCGCCCGCCGCCACGACCGGTATCCGCACCGCGTCCACCACCTGGGGCAGCAGCACGCTGGTCGCCACCTCGCCGGTGTGCCCGCCGCCCTCGCCGCCCTGCACGATCACCGCGTCCGCCCCCCAGGCCGCTACCTTCTCCGCGTGCCGCCGCGCCCCGACGGACGGGATCACGACCACACCGGCCTCCTTCAGCTCGGTGATCAGCTCACGGGAGGGGGCCAGAGCGAAGGACGCCACCCGGACCCCCTCGTCGATGATCAGACGGACCCGGTCGCCGGCGTCGCCCGCGTCCGCCCGGAGGTTCACCCCGAACGGCGCGTCCGTGCGCGCGGCGACCTCGCGTACCGCCGCGCGCAACCGGTCGAGGGTCATCGTCGCCGAGGCCAGGATGCCCAGGGCGCCCGCGTTCGCCACCGCCGAGACCAGACGCGGGCCCGCCACCCAGCCCATCCCCGTCTGCACGACCGGGTGCCGGACCCCGACCAGCCGGGTGAGCGCGGTCTCCATCAGTCCCTCACCCCCTCGGGCACCTCCCGCGCCCGGGCGCCGTCCGGATCGAGCACCTCGCGGATCAGGCGCAGCTCCTCACCCGTCGGCTCCCGCGTGGCCGGCACCTCGTCAGGCACCTCCAGCGCGAAGCCCGTCGCCTCCACGACCTGCGTGACGCCCACACCCGGGTGCACGGAGGCCAGCCGCATCGAGTGGTCGGGCGTGGCGAAGTCGAACACGCCGAGATCGGACACGACCCGTGGGATGCGGTGGTGGCGGGCCGTGCCGGGATGCCCCGCGGCACGGTCGTACCCCACCCCGCACACCATGTCGACCCTCTCCACGAAGACCCGGCGGGAGTGCCTGGGTATCCAGTAACTCGTCGGGTTGTTCAGCGTGTTGAGCGGCGCCCCGCGCACGCCGAGCAGTTGCCGCCGGGGTCTCGCCCAGTCCCCGATGCACGAGATGTTCTGATTGCCGAAGCGGTCGATCTGGCTCGCCCCCATCATCACGTGCCGTCGTCCGCCGGCCACCAGGGTCAGGTGCTGCCGGTAGGGCAGCCAGCCCTCGGGGGTACCGTCCGGCCGGACGAGCAGTGCCTCGCCGTCGGTCAGCAGCAGGTCCGGCGCGAAGGTGAGCCGGGCCAGCCGCGCCCCCAGCGACGGGATCAGACCCATCGGGCTGGCCAGGATCTCCCCGGAGCCGCGCCAGGCGTCGGCGCAGGCGATCACGCAGTACTCGGCGCGGGTCGGCCCACTCATCGCCGCTCCCCCTGCCAGGTGCGCACCGCCGACCGGTACGTCTCCTCGTCGCCGCCGAGGAACCGCTCGGCGAACTCCGGCCACGGCGTGGCCGCATACGCCCTCTGGAACGCCTCGTCCCGCCCGTACTCGGGGGCGCAAGAGGTGAAGTGCGCGCCGTTGGGCGCCTCCACGACACCGGTCACCACATGTCGCTTCACCAGCAGCGACTGCGGCGCCGCCGCCTTCGTCAGCTCGGCCGTGTCCACGATCTGCTCGCAACTGACGTAGGCCGTGTCCGCCGCCTCGCAGAAGAGGTCGTCGAAGTACGGGTCCGGGCCCAGGTACTGCCCGTTGCCCAGCCGGTCGGCGCGGTTGACGTGGACCAGGGCCGCGTCCAGCCGCAGGGCGGGCATCGCCACGAACGTCTCCCCGTCCTCGTACGGCGACGTCACCGTCCGCAGGCCGGGGTTGACCCGCATCACGTCCGAGCCGATCCCGGCCCGCACCGGCAGGAAGGGCAGCCGGTTCGCGGCCGCCCGCAGTCCCCACATGAACATCCCCTCGTCGACCTCCGTCAGCTCGAAGTCCCCCCGCTCGCGCGCCGCCCGGTAGTGCGGTTCGAGCGGGACGGAGTCCAGCGTGACGAAGGCGGCGACCAGCTTGCGGATCCGTCCGGCGGCGGCCAGCATCCCGACGTCCGGGCCGCCGTACGAGACGACGGTGAGGTCACCGATCCCGGACCGCAGCAGAGCCCTGACCAGGGTCATCGGTTTGCGACGGGACCCCCAGCCGCCGATGCCGAGGGTCATGCCGCTCTCCAGCCGCGAGACGACCTCGTCGGCGGTCATCGTCTTGTCCTTCACCTACGCCCCCTCCTTCCCGAACGTGTCACGGACCCGGTCGGCCACGCCGCTCAGGGCGGCCTCGAAGGTGAAGCCCTGCTCGAAGCGGTAGCTGCGGCGCACGTCGACGGGGTCGATCCCGTTGATGGCGGCCTTGGCCAGACGCAGCAGCCGACCGTCCTTGGCGGCGATCTCCCGTGCCAGCTCCAGTGCGGCCGCGCGCAGTTCCTCGCGCGGTACGACCCGCCACACCGAGCCGTGGGCGTGCAGCTCGGCAGCGCTCGCCGTGCGCGAGGTGTAGTACAGCGTCCGCATCAGATGCGGCGGGACCAGACGGGCCAGATGGGTGGCCGCGCCCAGCGCGCCCCGGTCCAGCTCGGGCAGCCCGAAGACGGCGTCCTCGCTCGCCACGATCGCGTCCGCGTTGCCCACCAGGCCTATCCCACCGCCCAGACAGAAGCCGTGCACCGCCGCCACCACCGGGGTCTCGCACTCGTACACCGCCGCGAAGGCCTCCGCGCAGCCCCGGTTGGCACCGAGCAGGGCGCCGTTCCCGTCCGCCTGTATCTCCTTGATGTCCACCCCCGCGTTGAAGCCCCGGCCCCGCGCGGTCAGCACCACGCACCGGGTCCCGGGGTCGCGTCCGGCCGCGCGCACCGCTTCCGCCAGCGCGAACCAGCCGCGAACCGGCAGCGCGTTCACCGGCGGGGCGTCGACCGTGACGACCGCGATCCCCTTTTCCGGGGACGAGGTGGAGACACTCATGGGTACATCAGCTACCTTTCCACCAAACATTTGTTAGGTGTGAGGCTTCGAAGCTAGCAGTCGGCTCGGACAAGCGGGAGGCCCTGTGGATAACTCGCTGCGCGGCCGGACCGTCGTCGTCACGGGCGGTACACGGGGCGTCGGGGCCGGGATCGCCCGGGCCTTCGCCGAGGCCGGTGCCCAGGTGCTGGCCTGTGCCCGCCGACCGCCCGAACCACCCCTCGGCGGCGTCGGCTTCGCCCCGCTCGACCTCCGCGACCCGCCCGCCGTACGCGCCTTCTTCGACGCCCTGCCCCGCGTCGACGTGCTCGTCAACAACGCGGGCGGCACCCCCTACCGGCCGCTCGCCGACGCGGACGCCGAGCGGCACGCCCGGGTGATCGAACTGAACCTCGTCACCCCGCTGACCGCCTCCCTCGCCGCGTACGAACACCTGAAGAGGAGCCGGGGGACGGTGGTGATGATCGGCAGCGTCAGCGGCAGCCGTCCCTCCCCGGGCTCCGCCGCCTACGGCGCGGCCAAGGCAGGGCTGGAGAACCTGGCCAGGTCGATGGCGGTGGAATGGGCGCCGGAGGTCCGGGTCAACACTCTGGTCGTGGGCATGGTCCGCACCGAGCTGGCCCACCTGCACTACGGCGGCCAGGACGGAATCGAAGCCGTCTCCCGCACCGTCCCGCTCGGACGCCTCGCCGCCCCGTCCGACGTCGGCGCCGCCGCCGTCTTCCTCGCCTCCGACGCGGCCCGCTACATCAGCGGGGCGAGCCTCCTCGTACACGGGGGCGGAGAGCGGCCGGCCTTCCTGGACGCGGCAACCGCCAACAAGGAGGACTGAGATGAGCGGAATCTGCACGGGCCGGGTCGTCGTCGTCACCGGAGCCGGGCGCGGACTCGGCCGGGCCCACGCGCTCGCCTTCGCCGCCGAGGGAGCCCGGGTCGTCGTCAACGACCTCGGTGTCGGTCTCGACGGCCTGCCGGGACCGGACAGTCCCGCCGGGGCCGTCGTGGACGAGATCCGGGCGGCGGGCGGCGAGGCGGTGGCCCACGGCGGCGACATCGCGACCACCGAGGGGGCCGCCTCGCTGATCAGGACCGCTGTGCGGACGTACCGCCGTCTCGACACCCTCGTCAACAACGCCGGATTCCTGCGCGACCGCATGCTGGTCAACCTCGACGAGGACGACTGGGACGCCGTTCTCCGCGTCCATCTCAAGGGGCACTTCCTGCCGCTGAAGCACGCCGCCGCGCACTGGCGGGCCGAGGCCAAGGCGGGGCGGACGCCGGCCGCCCGGGTCGTCAACACCAGCAGCGGCGCGGGACTGCTCGGCTCGGTCGGGCAGGGGAACTACAGCGCCGCCAAGGCGGGGATCGTGGGTCTCACCCTGGTCGCGGCGGCCGAGCTGCGCAGGTACGGGGTGCAGGTCAACGCCATCGCCCCGGCGGCCCGCACGCGCATGACGGAACGCACCTTCGCCGAGACCATGGCGGCCCCGGGCACCGGCTTCGACGCCATGGCCCCCGGGAACGTCTCCCCGCTGGTGGTCTGGCTGGGCTCGGCCGCGTCCGCCGGCGTGACCGGCCGGGTCTTCGAGACGGAGGGCGGCCGCATCACCGTCATGGAGGGCTGGCGGCCGGGCCCGACCGCCGACAAGGGTGCGCGGTGGACGCCGGCCGAGGCGGGGGAGGCGGCACTGAAGCTGCTGGCGGAGGCGGAGGTTCCGGGGGCGGTGTACGGGGCGTAGCGACCTACCGGGGCGGGGCTCAGCCGGTCAGCCGGGCGGCGGCCGCCTGCTGCCGCTCGCTCATGATCCCGAGGAAACGGATCACGGTGTTCAGTTCCTCCGTGCTGAACGCCTCGCACGCCTCGACGACGTCGCGCGCCCAGTCCTCGAAGAACGCGGCCAGTTCGGTGAGTTTCTCCTTGTTCAGCTCGACGAGCACCCGGCGTTTGTCCGTGGGGTGTCCGACCCTGCGGACGAACCCCTTGCTCTCCAGGCGGTCCACCAGCCCGGTGACGGAGGCGGGCGCCAGGCCGGTCAGCTCCGCGAGGTCCTTCGCGGTGAGCGGGCCCTTGCGCTGCAGGTAGTCGAGGGTCTTCGTCTCAGTGGCGTTCAGCCCCTGCTTCGCGGCGACCGCCGAATGGAACATGATCGTGACGGCGCTGTGCGCGCGCCCCACGTCCATCAGCCGCCGCAGCGTCTCGGCCCGCGCGTCCGCCTCGGCCCGCGCGTCCGCCTCGGGCCACCCGCCCGCCTTGTCCTGTGTGCCGGTCATGTGTCCAGGCTACCAACAATTTCGTTCGGTCGAACTAAGTACTTGCGGAGGCGCTCCCGTCCGTGCCAGTCTTTCGTTCGGTCGAACGAAATAAATCCGGATCCAACGGGAGACACCCATGTCCGCAGCTCTCGCCCCATCCCCGCCCGCCACGGCGGAGCCCCACCCCCACCGCTGGGCCGCCGCCGTCGTGATGATGATCGCGGCGCTGATGGACCTCATGGACGTGACCATCGTGAACGTCGCGATCCCGTCCATCGGCCACGACCTGCACGCCTCCCCGAGCGACCTGCAATGGCTGGTCTCCGCCTACCTCCTCGGATTCGCCGCCGCCCTGATCGTGTGCGGCCACCTCGGGGACCGCTTCGGACGCCGGGCACTCTTCCTCGCCGGTACGGCGGGCTTCGGACTGGCGAGCCTGGCCTGCGGGGCGGCGCAGTCGCCCGGCCAGCTCATCGCCGCCCGGGCGGTGCAGGGCGTGATGGCGGCGGTGCTGGTGCCGCAGGTGATCGGTTCCTTCCGCACCCTGTTCCAGGGCAAGGAACGCGGGGCCGCCTTCGGGATGTACGGTGCCGTCGCCGGATTCGCCTCGGCGGTCGGGCTGCTGCTCGGCGGACTGCTCACCGACGCCGACCTGTTCGGCTGGGGCTGGCGGTCGGTGTTCCTGGTGAACGTGCCGGTGGCGCTCGCCACCTTCGCCGCCGGACTGCTGCTGGTGCCGGCCACCCGGGAACGGTCGGCGGGACGCCCGGACGTACTGGGCAGCCTGGTCCTGGCCGCCGGTCTGGTGGCGATCGTGCTGCCGCTGGTGCAGGGCCGGGAGAACGGCTGGCCGCTGTGGGGCTGGGCCTGCCTCACCGCCGGCACGGCCGCGGTCGCCGGACTCGGGGTGTACGAGGCGCGGCGCCGCCGGGCTCGGACCGTGCCGCTGCTGCCCGCACGGGTCTTCCGGCTGCCCGCCTTCTCCGTCGGCGTCCTGGTCCAGCTGCTGTTCTCCCTCGGCATGCAGGGCTTCTTCCTCGTCTTCGCCATCTGGCTGCAGGGCGGCGAGGGCTACACACCGCTGCAGGCCGGCGTGGTGACCGTGGCCTTCTCCGTCGGCAGCTTCCTGACCGCGCCCGCCGCCGACGTGCTCGCCGTGAAGTACGGGCGGAGCGTGCTCGGAGCCGGCGCGCTGCTCATGGCGGGCGGCTTCGGCTGGGTGTGGGCAGCCGTCGACCGTGCCGCCGCCGTGCACACCGGGGCCTGGCCGCTGGCGCCCGGACTGGTCGTCGCCGGGGCCGGCCTCGGCTTCCTCGTGGTGCCGCTGGTGAACGTGGTGCTGTCCGCGGTGCCCGGCGAACTCGCCGGCGGAGCCTCCGGGATCTTCTCCACGGCCCAGCAGTTCGGTGGCGCACTCGGTGCGGCGGTGGTCGGAACGGTGTTCTTCGACCACGCCGACCACGGACTGACCGATGCCCTCGAAACCGCGATGCCCTGGGTGACCGGAGGGTTCCTGGTGTGCGCCGCCCTGTGCGCCGCACTGCCCCGGCGGGCCGTGACGGACCACGAGGGATGACACGAGCGCCGCACGGCGCCACCGCGGGGGCGGGATCCGCACCACGGATCCCGCCCCCCGCCGTTCCTACGTGTCGCACTCCAGCACCGTCCGGCACAACGAGCACCGCGCCCGCACCCGCCCCCGTACCGGCACCCGGATCCGCTGGTGGCACGTCGGGCAGGGGAAGGACACACGCAGCCGGCCGCCGCCGTCGGGGGAGAACGCGTAGGGGAGGCCGGGCTCGGCACCTGGGCCGTGACGGCGGTCCCGCGCGTAACGGCGCCGCCCCGCCCAGCCGGCCGCGGTCAACGGCGGCTGCTGCTCGTCCCGGCGAGCCCGGGCCATGCCCTTCACATACGCCGTGTACGCCTGCGGGCTGGTGAACCACACCGAGGGATCCTCGTGAAAGACCAGGGCTCGCTTGGCCAGCACATAACCGAACTCCTCCGGCGTGAGGTAGCCCAGCTTCTGCGAGGAGGCGGCGTCCTCCCGGTAGGCGTCCAGCAGCAGCCAGCCCGCCCCCAGATACGTCGCCGCGGTGTCCGTGAGGATCTCGTTCTCCGCCGTGCTCGGGAAGGACAGGTCCAGACGGTGCAGATAGACGTGCGTCACCTCATGGGCGAGCGCCGCGCCGATGTCCCTGCGATGGGTGCGGAAGCGGTCGTTCAGCTCCACGAAGTACTCCGGCCCCGCCGCGAGTTCGACGTTCGCCGCATGCGTCATCTCGCGAAAGCCCACGATCAGCCGGGCATCCGGCAACCGGAAGTGCCGCACCAGCTCACGGGCCACGCGATGCGCCCCCAGATACAGGTCGTCGGTGTCGCAGAAGGCCACGTCCGCCGGGGCCACCGAGGTGGCGAAGGTCTGGACCGTGTCGCACGACAGACGCCTGTACAGCGCGGTGACGGCGGCCCGCACCGTCTCCAGATGTGGGTAGCCGTGCTCGACCGGTCCGCCGTTCGCCACGTCCGTACCCCCAAAGACGTTCGGGCCTCCCCTCCACTCTATGCGGGGACCCGCGGCACAGCGCCCGCCGACGAAGACACCCTCGCCCCTTAGGGTGGACATCCATGACCACCAGCAACACCGGTACCGGTGCCGTCGACCCGTCCGTCCGCGAGGAACTCGAGCGACTGCGGGACAGCATCGACAACATCGACGCGGCCGTCGTCCACATGCTCGCCGAGCGCTTCAAGGCCACCCAGCAAGTGGGTCGGCTCAAGGCCGTCCACCAGCTGCCGCCGGCCGACCCCGACCGCGAGGCCCGCCAGATCGCCCGCCTGCGCAGCCTCGCCGAGAACGCGAAGCTCGACCCGGCGTTCGCCGAGAAGTTCCTCAACTTCATCATCGCCGAAGTCATCAGGCACCACGAACGCATCGCCGAGGACACCGTCAACCACCAGGCATCCAACGCCGGCTGACCACCGACCGCAGGCCCCGGCGGACCGCCGGCGCGCACGCATCGTCAATCGGCGGGCACCCGCTGTCAGTGCCCGGACGTAAGCTGGATGTCCACGCGGGAGGGACGTCGGGCCATGCTGTCGGATGCCAAGATCCTCATCGTCGACGACCACAAGGACACGCTGTACGCCCTGGAGAGCGCGCTGGCCCCGCTGGGCTACCGGCTCGGCCGCGCCACCAGCGGCGACGAGGCACTCAAGCAGGTGCTGCGCGGCCAGGTCGGCCTCCTGCTGCTCGACGTGCGCATGCCCGGCGTCAGCGGCCTGGACGTCGTCCGCTATCTGCGCCGCCTCGAACAGACCCAGCACATACCGGTCATCCTGCTCACCGGCTTCGGCCCCGACCAGGAACTCACCGCCACCGCCTTCGCCCTCGGCGTCGCCGACCTCGTCCTCAAACCCGTCGACCCCTGGGCCCTGCGCACCAAGGTCCGCTACCTCTACGACACCCACCAACGCCGGCTCGCACTGGAACAGGAGATCCGCGACCTACGCGCCCTCGTCAAAGGCCCCGCCCAGGCCCAGGACCACACCCCGCCCCCCTCCCCGCCCCACCCCGACACCCACGGGGCGCCCCGGCGCGACGCGCACCGCACCGGCGCGACGCACGAACGACCCTGACCCGGCGCACACCCCAACGCCCCGGAGCAGACCGGACATACGCCGCGTACCGATCCGCCCCTGTGCCGTCCCGACGACATCAGGCAGCATGTCGTGCATGTCCGTACTGACGCGCGACGAAGCGCAGACACGTGCCCAGATCCTCGACGTCCACCGCTACACCATCGACCTCGACCTGACCACAGGCGACGAGGCCTTCGACTCGCACACCGCCATCCGGTTCACCGTGCGGTCGGACAGCGCCACCGTGGACACCTTCGTCGAGATCAAGCCCGCCGAACTGCGCTCCGTCACCCTCGACGGACAGCCCCTCGACCCGGAAACCCTCGACCAGAACCGGCTCCCCCTCAAAGACCTCACCCCCGGTGAGCACGAACTGCGCATCGACGCACAGATGCGCTACTCCCGCACCGGCGAGGGAATGCACCGCTTCACCGACCCCACCGACGGCGAGACCTACGTCTACACCCAGGGCTTCCTCGACGACGTGCAGCGCATCTTCGCCGCCTTCGACCAGCCCGACCTCAAAGCCGTCTTCGAACTGACCGTGAAGGCCCCCGAAGGCTGGACCGTCCTCACCAACAGCATCACCGAACGCCTGGACGACGGCCGCTGGCAGGCCGCCCCCACCCCCGCACTGTCCACCTACCTCGTCGCCGTCGCCGCCGGCCCCTTCCACTCCGTACGCACCGAACACCGCGGCCTGCCCTTCGGCATCCACTGCCGCCGCTCCCTCGCCCCCCACCTCGACGCCGACGCCGACGAGATCCTCGACGTCACGCGCGCGTGCTTCGACCGCTACCACGAGAAGTTCGACGAGCCCTACCCCTTCGACTCCTACGACCAGGCGTTCGTCCCCGAATTCAACGCCGGCGCCATGGAGAACCCCGGACTCGTCACCTTCGCCGACAAGTTCGTCTACCGCTCCGCCGTCACCGACACCGAACGGCAGACCCGCGCCATGGTCATCGCCCACGAGATGGCCCACATGTGGTTCGGCGACCTCGTCACCCTCAAATGGTGGGACGACATCTGGCTCAACGAGTCCTTCGCCGAGTTCATGGGCTACCAGACCACCCTCGAAGCCACCCGCTTCACCGAACCCTGGGTCGAATTCGGCGTCGTCCGCAAATCCTGGGGCTACGACGCCGACCAACGTCCCTCCACCCACCCCGTCGCCCCCGAAGCCGTCGACGACACCGCCGCCGCCCTCCTCAACTTCGACGGCATCTCCTACGCCAAGGGCGCCTCCGCCCTGCGCCAGCTCGTCGCCTGGCTCGGCGAGAAGGACTTCCTGGCCGGCATCAACACCCACTTCGCCCGCCACAAGTTCGCCAACGCCACCCTCGCCGACTTCATCGACTCCCTCGCCGCCACCACCGAACGCGACGTCCACGCCTGGGCCGACGCCTGGCTGCGCACCACCGGCGTCGACACCCTCACCCCACGCCTCACCACCGCCGACGGCACCTGCACCCTCACCGTGGAACACGCCGGCAGCCGCCCCCACCGCATCACCGCCGGCCTCTACGACCAGGACCTCGGCGACGACGGCCGGCTCACCCTGCGCGAACGCATCGACATCGACGTCCCGCAGACCACCCCGCAGTCCCTCGGCAAACACCCCGCACTGCTCGTCCTCAACGACGGCGACCTGACCTACGCCAAGATCCGCTTCGACCCCGACTCCTTCCAGGCCGTACGAGAGCACCTGTCCGGCCTGCCCGACCCGCTCACCCGGGCCGTGGTGTGGAACGCCCTCAGGGACACGGTCCGCGACGGCGAACTCCCGCCCACCGCCTACCTGGACACCGCCCGCGCCCACCTCCCGCACGAGACCGACCTCGCCCTCGTCCAGGCCGTACTGGACTTCGCCCACACCCACATCGCCGACCGCTACCTGACACCCGAGGAACGGCCCGCCGCCCTCACCACCCTCACCGCACTGTGCCGCGACCTCATCCGCCGCACCGAGGACGGCGACCACCCCGACCTGCGCCTGATCGCCGTACGCCACTTCATCGACGTCGCCGCCCACCCCGACACCATCGCCGCCTGGCTCGCCGACGGCACCGTGCCCGGCGGACCGGAACTCGACCCCGAACTGCGCTGGCGCATCCTGGGCCGGCTCGCCGTCCTCGGCGCCACCGACGACACCGCCATCGCCGCCGAACTCGAACGCGACCCGAGCGCCAGCGGCCAGGAAGGCGCCGCCCGCTGCCGGGCCGCCCTGCCCGACCCGGACACCAAGCGCCGCGCCTGGGAACAGATGTTCACCGACGACAACCTCTCCAACTACCTCTTCGCGGCCACCGCCCAGGGCTTCTGGCAGCCCGAACAAGCCGACCTCGTACGGGAGTACTTGCCCCGCTACTACGAGGACGCCGTCGCCGTCGCCGCCCGCCGCGGACCCGCCATCGCCGTCGCCGCCGGCCGCGTCGCCTTCCCCGCCCACGCCGTCGACACCGAGAACCTCAGCCTCGGCGAGGCCTGCCTGCGCGACGCCGCCCCCGTCACCGCCCTGCGCCGCAAACTCGCCGACGAACTCGACGACCTGGCCCGGGCACTGCGCGTACGCCAGGCCCACAACCAGCCCTGACACCGGCGAGCGGGCCACGCCCCCTCCCCGCCGACGACGCCATGGACCGGTCGTCGCTCCAGGCCCACCACAGCCCCGAGCACGACCGGCCGGGCGGCGCGGTTCGCGTCAGCCCCCGCCGACGCGCAACTCGGCCCGCCGCACACTCCGTTCCCGCGGACCCGCCCGCCGGTTGCCGACCTCCGGACCCAACGCCGACTCCTCCTCCAGCACGAAACCGAGCCGCTCGAGGAAACACTCACCCGGCCGCCAGCCCGGCGGCACCGTCGCCCGCACCCGGGAGACACCCTCCGCACGCTCCAGCAGCGAACCGGCCACCGCCCGGCCCAGCCCCCGGCCACGCGCCCACGGCGCCAGCAGGAACATCCCCACCGACACGGCACCGGGCTCCGGATGGTCCCGCACCGCGTCCACGAGCCCCGTCACCACCCCGTCCCGCTCCACCACCAGGAGCACCTTGTCCTCAGGCCGCGCCCCCTCCGGCAGCCCGTAGAACAGACTCTGCACATCACCCGGCGCCGACGGCAGCCCGGTCGCCGCCACGAACCAGTCCTCACACGCATCGAACAAGGCCAGCAGCGGCCCCTCGTCCGCCGGCACCGGCTCCCGGACCACCACCCGCTCACCGGGCACGTCCACCATCCACGTATCAGTCATCCGAGGAAAACTACCCACCCTCCGGCACTCACCCAACACACTTTCCCCGCACGCGAGTACCCACTTTCGGGTTGAGATCGCCGGGCTTCCCGGGCGCGCCGCCCCCTCCCCGTACAAGCTGGAACCACAGCCGCGGACGCACCCTCGCCCGCGCCCGGAGGAGAGCCCATGAGCATGCCGCCCCTCGCCTCAGGACCCGACGGCCCCGCAGCCCTGCGGCCGCTGCTCGACACCGTCCTCGACGCCCTGCGCGAAGGCAACCGCGCACGCGGCGGCCCCCTGCCCGAAGGCGGCCCGGAAACCGTCGCCGCCCGCATCGCCGACACCGTGGGCGACGTCCTGCCCCACAACGGCGACCCCGACGCCCTGCACACCCTCGTCCACGCCCTCGCCGAAGGCTCCGCCGACCCCGCCGACCCCCTGTGCACCGCCCACCTGCACTGCCCACCCCTCGCCGTCGCCACCGCCGCCGACCTCGCCGCCAGCACCCTCAACCCCTCCCTCGACTCCTGGGACCAGGCCCCGGCCGCCTCCGCCCTCGAAAACCTCGTCACCCGCGCCCTCGCCCACGAAATCGGCCTCGCCGACGCCCTCGTCACCACCGGCGGCACCGAGGCCAACCAACTCGCCCTGCTCCTCGCCCGCGAAGCACACGGCGGCAGCACCCGGCTCGTCTGCGCGGCGAGCGCCCACCACTCCCTGCCCCGCGCCGCCTGGCTGCTCGGCCTCCCCGACCCCGTCATCATCCCCGCACCGGCCGGCACCCTCGACCCCGCCGCCCTCGACGAAGCCCTCACCCGCCTGCCACGTCCCCTCACCGTCGCCGCCACCGCCGGCACCACCGACGCCGGACTCATCGACCCGCTCCCCGAGATCGCCGGCCTGTGCGCCGCCCACGGCGCCCGCCTCCACATCGACGCCGCCTACGGCGGCAGCCTCGTCTTCAGCGAACGCCACCGGGAAAAACTCGCCGGACTCGAAGCCGCCCACACCGTCACCCTCGACCTGCACAAACTCGGCTGGCAACCCATCGCCGCCGGACTCCTCGCCGTCGCCCGCCCCCGCGACCTCACCCCCCTCCACCAGCGCGCCGACTACCTCAACGCCGACGACGACACCGAAGCCGGCCACCCCGACCTGCTCGGCCGCTCCCTGCGCACCACCCGACGCCCCGACATCCTCAAAATCGCCGCCACCCTCAAAACCCTCGGCCGCACCGGCCTCGGCGCCCTCGTCGACCAGGTCTGCGCCCACGCCCGGCACTTCGCCGCCCTCGTCCAGGACCACCCCGGCTTCGAACTCTACGACCGGCCCGCCATCAGCACCGTCCTGTTCCGGCCCCAACACGCCACCGACGACGCCGTCGCCGACGTACGCCGCACCCTCCTGCACGACGGCCGGGCCGTCCTCGGCCGGGCCCGCATGGACGGCCGCCTCTGGCTCAAGGCCACCCTCCTCAACCCCCACACCAGACCCGACGACCTCACCCGCCTCCTGAAACTCGTGGAAGGAACCACCTCCCGATGAGCCCGACGCCCAACCCCCCACGCGACGAACCCGAACCACCACGCGACCTCGTCGGCATCGGCATCGGACCGTTCAACCTCTCCCTCGCCGCCCTCGCCCACCCACTCGCCGAACTCGACACCGTCTTCTACGAACAACGCCCCGGCTTCGACTGGCACCCCGGACTGCTCATCGACAACGCCCGCGTCCAGGTCCCCTTCCTCGCCGACCTCGTCACCCTCGCCGACCCCACCAGCCCCTGGACCTTCCTCAACTACCTCCGCGCCCGCGACCGGCTCTTCCCCTTCTACTTCGCCGAACGCTTCCACATCCAGCGCACCGAATACGACGCCTACTGCCGCTGGGCATCCCAGAACATCCCCGGACTACGCTTCTCCCACCAGGTCGACGCCGTCCGCTGGAACCCCGATCGCGACGCCTTCGAAGTCGACTACACCCAACTCGACACCGACGGAAACACCCACACCCTCGGCCGCACCTACACCAGGAACATCGCCCTCGGACTCGGCACCGAACCCCACATCCCCCAACCACTCACGCCCCTCGTCGAAGCCCCCGGCGTCCCCGTCATCCACGCCGCCGACTACCTCGACCACCGCGAGCGCCTCCTCGCCGCCGGCCACGTCACCGTCGTCGGCTCCGGACAGTCCGGCGCCGAAGTCTTCCTCGACCTCCTCCGCCACCGCCCACCCGGCCGCGAACAACTCCACTGGCTCGGCCGCACCGAAGCCTTCGCACCCATGGAGTACTCCAAGCTCGGCCTGGAACACTTCACCCCCGACTACACCCGCTACTTCCAAGCCCTCGACGAACCCGTCCGCGACCAACTCGTCGCCTCCCAGTGGCAGCTCCACAAAGGCATCGACGCCGACACCACCGCCGCCATCCACGACGAGCTCTACCGGCGCAGCCTCCACGGCGGCTGGCCCGACGCCGTCCTCACCCCCGGCGTCCACGTCCGCACCGCCGGACGCATCGCCACCACCAAAATCGAACTCCACCTTGAACACACCCGGCAAGGCACCCGGTCCCGCCTCACCACCAACGCCGTCGTCCTCGCCACCGGCTACCGCGAACGCCCCCTCGACCGCCTCCTCGCCGGCCTCGACCCCTACCTGCGCCGCGACAACCGCGAACGCCCCCGCGTCGACGAACACTTCCGCATGATCCTCGACCCCTGCGTCACCGGCGCCGTCTACGTACAGAGCGCCGGACTCCACACCCACGGCGTCGGCGCCCCCGACCTCGGCCTCGCCGCCTGGCGCAGCGCCACCATCCTCAACACACTCACCGGCAAGGACCCCTACCCCCTGCCCACCCGCACCGCCTTCACCACCTTCGGCCTCGACCGGCAACCACACCTCCCCGACACCCGCCGGCCCGCACCGACCCTCGTCCCCCTCATCGACAGCCGGTGACCCACCCGGCCGCCGACGGACCACACCACGCCGCCGACGGACCCCACCACGCCGACGGCGCCGGCGCGAAAACCGCCACCGACGCCGCCGACACGAAACCCCCCACCCGCTAGAACACGGGCGTGCCGTTCCGCGTGAGCCTCCAGTCCACCGACGCGAAGTCCTTCGGGTCCAGCACACCCTTCGCGGTCACCCACTCCGCGATCCGGGTCCGGATCTCCGTCGACTCCGACCACAACTCCTTCGCCGACGCCACATACGGGAACGCGCCACCACCATTGGCCCGGTAGTTGTTCACCGCCAGCACGAACTGCCGCGCGTCATCCAGCGCGGCACCGTCGTAGGTCAGGTTCCTGATCCGCGAACCCGCCGCCTGGGCGACATCGATCTCGTACCGCAGACCCGACACATAGTCGTAGTTGTAGTCCGGGCGGCCGTTCGCATTGGTCAGCTTCTCCACATCCACCACCGCGTCCGCGGCGGTCTGGACGAAGTACTCCGCCGAATACTCCAGGTACGCCCGGATCTGCGCCCCCGTCATCAGCTTCGCGACCAGCGTGTTGTCGTACACGTACAGACTCGACAGGTCCCGGATCGTCACATCGCCCGCCGGGATCTCCGAGGTGCGCGAGAACGGCGAGGCCTGCGCGATCACCGGCAGCGAGGCGTACTCGGTGCCCGCCAGGGCCGCCTTCACCACGTCCTCCTGGACCTTCGTGATCAGGTCGATGATCGCGGCGTCCTTGTACCGGGCCTCGACCGTCGTCAGGGTCTCGGTCGCGGTGCCGACGACCTGGTTGACGTACTGCACGACCTTCGCGTGCTCGTCCGTCAGCAGCTTGGTGATCTTGGGATCGTCGGCGACCGAGTTCGCGTTCAGCAGCGAGGCCGCGACCGACTCCACCTCCCACCGCCCCTTGTCGAACACCAACTCGATGTCGAACAGCGACAGGCGCTCCGCGAAGCACAACGGCTCCGACAACACGACCGTCCGGCCCGTCACCTCATTGGTGACCTTCAGCTCCGGAATCTCCACATGCGCATGCCCGACCAGGATCGCGTCGATCCCCGGCACCTGCCGGGCGACGTTCGCGGCCGCGTTCTCCACATACGGCACCTGGTCGCCGTACGAGGAGGTGCCCGAAGAGCCGCTGTGCGCCGACACCACCACCACGTCCGCACCCATCGACCGCAACTTCGGCACCCACTTCGCGGCCTGCTCCTCCAACCCCGGGAAGGTCAGCTTCCCCTGCACATACGCCTTGTCCCAGATCGCGATACCCGGGTTGGTGAGACCCAGGACAGCCACCTTCACCGGCGGCGCGCCCGGCACATGGAACTTCTTGATGAAGTACGGCGCGAAAGCCGGCTTCAGCGTCTTCGCGTCCAGCGCATTCGCACCGAGCAGCGGAAAGCGCAACTGCTGCTCGAACTTCCGCAGCGTCTCGATGCCGTAGTTGAACTCGTGGTTGCCCAGCGCCGCAGCGTCATACCCGATCGCGTTCATCGCCTGCGCCATCGGATGCACCGGGCCGCCCTTGGCGGTGATCGGGTCCACCTTCGCGTAGTAGTACGTCAGCGGAGTGCCCTGGATCGTGTCGCCCGCGTCCAGCAGCAACGTGTTGCAGCGGCCCTTCTGCTCACGCACCTGGTTCACCAGGGTCGAGACACGCGCCAGCCCCATCGCGTTGCCCGCCTTGTCGGAGTACTCCGCGTCCTTGAAGTAGTCCCAGTTGAAGACGTGCCCGTGCAGGTCGGTCGTGCCCATCACGGTCAGCGCATACCGCTTGGCATGCTTCGCGGGCTTCCTCACCTCGGCCGCCTCGGCCGCCTCGGCCGCCGGAGCCGCCGCCGCACCGGCGACCGCCACTCCCGCCCCCGTGGCGGCCGACTTCTTCAGGAACTTCCGACGGTTCAACGGCATGTCTCGTTCTCCTCGGGAAATGGTCAACGACGCGCGTAGATTCTGACGGGTGCATGGCTTACCGCAACAGATCCAACAGGTTGCGATCTGATGACCTGACCGGGCCAACTCCCAGCCCCCACAAGGGAAACGCGTGACAGAGTAGGACGTATGACCACCCCCCACGGCACCCCGGACGCCCCCCTCCTCATCGTCCGCGGCGAAGCCGAACTGGAAGTCGAACCCGAGATCGCCCGCATCACCGTCACCCTCAGCGCCCGCAACCGCGACCGCCGCACCACCCTCGACGACCTCACCCGCCGCAACACCACCACACTCGACCTGATCAAGTCCTACGGAGACGCCGTGGAACACCTCTCCACCGGCACGCTCTCCCTCACCCCCGAACTCACCGAACACGGCCGAGACGAACGCGTCCGCGCCTACCACGGCCACATCCACCTCACCGCCGAGCTCACCGACTTCACCCTCCTCGCAGAACTCACCACCCGCCTCGCCGACATGGAACTCACCCGCGTCGACGGACCCTGGTGGCTCCTTCGCCCCGACTCACCCGTACACCGCCAAGCCCGCCGAGAAGCCGTACGAGAAGCCGTCCAACGCGCCCACGAATACGCACACGCCCTCGACACCACCCTCGCCGCCCTCATCGAACTAGCCGACACCGGAACAGAACAGCCCAGGCCCACCCGAATGCCCTTCGAACGCGGAGCCCGCCGCGCCTCCCCGGCCGACACCGACCAAGCCCCCGAACCACTCGACCTCGAACCCCGGAAACTCCGCGTCAGCGCCCAGGTCAGCGCCCAATTCACCATGGCGCCACCCACGCTCCGCAACTGACCGATTCCCATATGGAATGCTCATCAGAGCGCCCGCCCGCACAATTCAACACTTGTCAACGAACCTTCATCCAGAGGTTGTTGAGAAGTCACGGCCCACGAATTCTCTACCGGCCGGTAAGGCCTACGCTCGAACCATGCGCCGAGCAAAAATCGTCTGCACCCTGGGCCCCGCCACCGACTCATACGACCAGATCAAGGCACTGGTAGAAGCCGGAATGGACGTCGCCCGATTCAACCTCAGCCACGGCGAACACGCCGACCACGAGGAGCGCTACCAAAACCTGCGAAAGGCCTCCGACGAGACCGGCCGCAGCATCGGGATCCTCGCCGACCTTCAAGGCCCGAAGATCCGACTCGGCCGCTTCACCGAAGGCCCCGTACTCCTTGAACGCGGCGACACCTTCACCATCACCGTCGAACCCGACACCCAAGGCGACCGCCACCAGTGCGGAACCACCCACTCCGGCCTCGCCCAAGACGTCACCCCCGGCGAACGCATCCTCGTCGACGACGGCAAAGTCTGCCTCGAAGTCACAGCCGTCGACGGCCCCCGCGTCCGCACCACGGTCGTCGAAGGCGGCATCATCTCCGACCACAAAGGCCTCAACCTCCCCGGTGTCGCCGTCTCCGTCCCCGCACTCTCCGAAAAAGACGAAGCCGACCTGCGCTGGGCGCTGCGCACCGGCTTCGACCTCATCGCCCTCTCCTTCGTCCGCAGCGGCAAGGACATCGACGACGTCCACCGCATCATGGACGAGGAGGACCGCCACCTCCCCGTGATCGCCAAAGTGGAGAAACCGCAGGCCGTCGACGCCATCGAGGACATCGTCGCCGCCTTCGACGGCATCATGGTCGCCCGCGGCGACCTCGGCGTCGAAATGCCCCTCGAACAGGTCCCCATCGTGCAGAAACGCGCGATCAAACTGGCCAAGCGCAACGCCAAGCCGGTCATCGTCGCCACCCAGATGCTGGACTCCATGATCGACAACTCGCGCCCCACCCGCGCGGAAGCCTCCGACGTCGCCAACGCAGTCCTCGACGGCACCGACGCGGTGATGCTCTCCGGCGAGACCAGCGTCGGAAAATACCCCGTCGAGACCGTCCGGACCATGGCCAGGATCGTCGAAGCGGCCGAGGAAGACATGCTGGCCAAGGGCCTGCCACCGCTCACCGAGAACAACAAACCCCGCACCCACGGCGGCGCCGTCGCCCGCGCGGCCGCCGAGATCGGCGACTTCCTCGGCGCCAAGTTCCTGGTCGCCTTCACCCAGTCCGGCGACACCGCCCGCCGCCTCTCCCGCTACCGCTCACCCATCCCCCTCCTCGCCCTCACCCCCGAACCGGCCACCCGCTCCCAGCTCAACGTCACCTGGGGCGCCGAAACCTTCCTCGTCCCAGGCGTCGGCTCCACCGACGCGATGGTCGACCAGGTGGACGAGCTGCTCCTCAACTCCGGCCGCTGCCGGAAGGGCGACCTCGTGGTCATCACGGCCGGCTCCCCGCCCGGCGTCTCCGGCTCCACGAACATGGTCCGGGTCCACCATGTCGGTGAGGACGACAGCCCGAAGTAGGGTCGGTCAGCGCTTGGGGCCCACGTGGGCGTCCATGAGGGCTACGGAGGCTTTTCGGGCGACGGAGATGTTGAAGGCGTTTCCGCTGCGCGTGCACTGCGTCCACTCGATGCCCAGTTTGTCGAGGGTGTCCGTGTACAGGCGGCGGATGTCCTCCGAGACGTTGGTGAAGAAGCAACGGGGGTATTCGTAGCGCTTTCGCTCGCCCGCGATGACCTTTTCGGTCCAGTTGGTGATGCGGCAGCCGTCCGAGTGGATGAGGCCGCGGATGAATTCCCAGGGGTGGGCGTCGACGATGTCCTGCTGCCAGGGGTCGAGGACGATAAGGCGTTCGTGTTTCTTGCCGGGGCCGTGTTGGGGGAACAGGCGGGGCCAGTGCGGGGAATAGCTGGTCACCGTGGCGCAGCCCTGCCTCTGAAGCGTGTAGACGCCAATGCCGGGGCGCACCTTTGTGATGGTCTCGCGGCACTGCTGCATGAGCCCGGGCCACGCATCGGCGCAGGCGATTCTGAGGTAGTAGCCGCTGCGCGGGTGGGGGCTGATGCACCCGTCGCCGAGATGGAGACCGAGAAGGTAGGCGTAGGCGCAGTCATCGGAGGGCGGCCCGGGATCCGGCGGCGCCATGCGGGGGAGCGGTTCGAGGCGGTCCTGCCACGACCGGATCGCGGCGCGGGAGATGCCGGTCTCTCGGCTCACCGAGTTGAGGCTGCGGCCTTGGGCGACCAACGCGAGGGCTCGCTTGCGTGTGCTGATGTCGTACATGTGGCCACCCTGTGAGAATGGCCGGTGCAACACGCAGCAGACGGTGGATGTTCACGAGAACGTGCCCATCCGCTTAGTAGAGTCAACCTTGAATTCGAAGGAAAAGTGCCCCGGGTGGGATTTGAACCCACGCTGTCGGTGGTTTGAGCACCGTGCCTCTGCCGCTGGGCTACCGGGGCTTCCTGCAAAACAAAGGTTGGCGGTCACCCGCCGTGCTCTACCTTACCGCAGCTAGGTACGCTCTTGTCAGCAGTACCCCCGCCCCTGAACGAGGAGCCCTGCGTGACCGCCCCCGAGTCGCCCCAGCCCGTAGACGTGCCCGATGACGACAAGTCGCACGTGCCTCCGCTGACGACCCGTGTCGTCATCGCCGAGGACGAGGCCCTGATCCGGCTCGATCTGAAGGAGATGCTGGAGGAGGAGGGGTACTCCGTCGTAGGCGAGGCGGGTGACGGCGAGCAGGCCGTGGAGCTGGCCCGTGAGCACAGGCCGGACCTGGTCATCCTGGACGTGAAGATGCCCAAGCTGGACGGCATCTCCGCGGCGGAGAAGATCGCGGAGGAGTCCATCGCGCCGGTGCTGATGCTCACCGCCTTCTCCCAGCGGGACCTGGTGGAGCGGGCCCGGGACGCCGGTGCGATGGCGTATCTGGTCAAGCCGTTCAGCAAGAGCGATGTCGTTCCGGCGATCGAGATGGCCGTCTCGCGGTTCACGGAGCTGAGGCAGCTGGAGAAGGAGGTCGCCGACCTCACGCAGCGTCTGGAGACCCGCAAGCTGGTCGACCGGGCGAAGTCGATCCTCCAGACGGAGTACGGGCTGACGGAGCCGGCGGCGTTCCGTTGGATCCAGAAGACGTCGATGGACCGTCGGATGTCGATGCAGCAGGTCGCGGAGGCGGTCATCGCGGACAGCGAGGAGAAGAAGTCGGCCAAGGGCTGACCGGTCGCCGTAGGAGATGCGGTGAGGCCCGCGCCCCGGAGAATCGGGCGCGGGCCTCGTCGTATATACGCGTGTGCGGGCTGTGTGCCTCGGTCGGGCTAGTCCTCGCCGAGGTAGGCCTTGCGGACGGATTCGTCGTGGAGGAGGTCCTGTCCGCTGCCGGAGAGGACGATCTTGCCGACTTCCATGACGTGGCCGTGGTCGGCCAGGGACAGTGCGGCCTGGGCGTTCTGCTCGATGAGCAGGATGGTGGTGCCGTCGGCCTTGAGTTCCTGGATGGTGGCCATGATCTTCTGCATCATGATCGGGGAGAGGCCCATGGAGGGTTCGTCGAGCATGAGCAGTTTGGGCCGGGACATGAGGGCGCGTCCCATGGCGAGCATCTGCTGTTCGCCGCCGGAGAGGGTGCCCGCGGGCTGTTTCCGTCGTTCCCCGAGGATGGGGAAGAGGTCGTAGGCGCGCTGGATGTCCTTTTCGATGCCGTCCTTGTCGTTGCGGAGGAAGGCGCCGAGGCGGAGGTTGTCCTCGATGGTCATGCGGGGGAAGATGTGCCGGCCTTCGGGGGAGTGGGCCAGTCCCAGCGAGACGATCTTGTGGGCGGGGATCTTGTTCAGGGTTTTGCCGTCGAACTTGATCTGTCCGGCGAGGGGCTGGAGGAGGCCGGAGAGGGTCCGCAGGGTCGTGGTCTTGCCGGCGCCGTTGGTGCCGATGAGGGTGACGACTTCGCCGGCTTCGACCTTGAACGAGATGCCCTTGACGGCTTCGATCTTGCCGTAGGCGACCCTGAGGTCTTCGACCTCGAGCAGTGCGGTCACTTGGCGTCTCCTTCTGCGGTGCTCTGTGCCTCGGCGGCTTCGGCCGCTTCTGCCGCTTCGACCTCGGCGGCCTCCTCCGCGCCGGGTGCGCCTTCGAAGGGTGTGCCGAGGTAGGCGGCGATGACGCGTTCGTCGGCCTGGACGACTTCGGCGGTGTCCTCGACGATCTTCTCGCCCTGGACGAGCACGGCGACGCGGTCGCAGAGGTTCATGATGAACCGGATGTCGTGCTCGATGACGAGGATGGCGGTGCCCTTGTCACGGATGGCGAAGACGAGTTCCTCGGTGGCCCGGGTCTCCTGGGGGTTCATGCCCGCGGTGGGTTCGTCGAGGAGCAACAGGCCGGGTTCGCTGGCGAGGGCGCGGGCGATTTCGAGCTTGCGCTGTTCGCCGTAGGGCAGGTTGCGGGCGAGGTGGTCGGCTTTGCTCGCGAGGCCGGTGAACTCCAGCAGCTCCATGGCGCGTTCGCGGGATTCCGCCTCGGCCTTCTTGAAGCCGGGGAGGCGCAGGAGTGCGGACCAGAGGCCTTCGTTGGTTCTGGTGTGGCGTCCGACGAGGACGTTTTCCAGGACGGTCATGTTGGCGAAGAGCCGGATGTTCTGGAAGGTGCGGGCGATGCCGGCCTGGGTGACGAGGTGGGGTTTGGGTGGCAGGACGGTGCCCTTGTACTTCACTGTGCCGCTGGTGGGGACGTAGAGGCCCGTGAGGCAGTTGAAGAAGGTGGTCTTGCCTGCGCCGTTGGGTCCGATGAGGCCGACGATCTCGCCGCTGTTGACGGTGAGGTCGACGGAGCGTACGGCGGTGAGGCCGCCGAAGCGCATGGTGACGTCGCTGGCGTCGAGGACCGTGGTGGTGGTGGCGGTTGTGGTGGTGGTCATGGCGGTCACGCACCTGCCTTGGCGACGCCGGTGGTCTCTGGCAGTTCCGTGTCGTCGGGTACGTCGAGTTGGCCGGTCTCGTGGAATTCGAGTTGTTTCCTGCGGTCGGCGACGAGGCCTTCCGGGCGGAAGCGCATGAGGAGCATGAGGGCGATGCCGAAGAGGAGGAGCTGGTAGTCGGCCATGAACTGGAGTTTGGCCGGGATGAGGTAGAGGAGGGCGGCGCCGATGAGGGGTCCGCTGATGGTGCCCATGCCGCCGAGGATGACGGCGGCGAGGAGGAAGGCGGAGTTGGGGGGTACGGAGCCGGCGAACTGGTACTGCTCGGGGGTGACGCTGTAGGAGACGTGGGCCTGGACGGTGCCGGCGAAGCCTGCGAGGGAGGCGCCGAGGGCGAAGGCGAGGAGTTTGAGACGGAAGCCGTTGATGCCCATGGCGGTGGCGGCGGTCTCGTCTTCGCGGATGGCGACCCAGGCGCGGCCGATGCGGGATTCCGCGGAGCGGCGGAAGACGGTCACGACGACGGCCGTGAACAGCAGCATCAGCAGGTAGTAGTTGCTGGAGCGGGTGAGTTGGTGGCCGAGGACGTCGTGGGGGATGCCGAGGTTGAAGCCGAAGATCTCCAGGTCCGGGATGTTCGGGATGCCGTTGGAGCCGTTGGTGACGTCGGGGCCGCTGTTCCCGTTGAGGTTGTTCATGGTGATGCGGAAGATCTCACCGAAGCCGAGGGTGACGATGGCGAGGTAGTCGCCGCGCAGCCGCAGGGTCGGGGCGCCGATGACGACGCCGAAGATCAGGGAGGCGAGGGCGCCGGTGAGGACGGCGGCCCAGAACGGGAAGTGGACGCCGATGGTGGACTGGGGGGAGCCGGAGACGAGGGCTGCGGCGTAGGCGCCGACGCCGAGGAAGGCGACGTATCCGAGGTCGAGGAGGCCGGCGAGGCCGACGACGACGTTGAGGCCGAGGGCGACGGTCGCGAAGATGAGGATGTTCGCGCCGATGAGGGCGAACTGGTCGTTGGTCTGGGTGAACGGGTAGCAGATCGCGGCGGCGAAGGCGGCGGCGACGGTGACGTTGCGGTGTTTGGTGGTGAGTGCCGACAGTCGCTTGAGGAGGCCGGCGCGGGTGATGGCGGTGAATCCGAAGCCGGCGATGATGAGGAAGCCGACGAACAGTTCGGAGTAGTCGGTGCCGAGGGCGTAGGCGAAGACGTAGAGGCCGATGCCGAAGCCGGCGACGATGATGAGGATCTCGGCCCAGGAGGGGAGGTCCTTGGCGCGGCGGGGTTCGGGCGCGGTGAGTGAGTGGCGGATCCTGCCCCAGAGTCCTGGGTTGGGGTCGCTTTCGTCGTAGGGCTGGTCGACGGGGAGGCCGAAGGCCGCGATGACGGCGATGAGGGAGCCGATGCCGGAGACCCAGGCGCCGGGTTCGAGGTTGACGAGGCCGCCGAGTTCGTCGCTGATGGCGCCCATGGCGTAGCCGGTGGTGCCGAAGGTGCCGAGGGCGAACAGGATGACGGGGCTGTTGGTGCCGCCGGGGGTGAGCCAGCCGAGTCCTCGGATGCCTCCCCCACTCTCGGCTTCGCTCGAGCGGAGGGACCCCCATCCGCTGAGGGCGAAGAGCAGGGTGAGGATCGACCCGGTGAGGGTGAGGACCTGGAGGCCGCCGGGGTAGCCGGTGACGGTGAGGTCGCCGGGGAATTCGGCGGTCCAGGTCCAGGCGAGGAAGGTGCCGACGAGGGCGACGGCGGAGCCGGCGATGGTGGTGATGCGGGCGACGGCCGGGGGCAGCGGGAGCAAAGGGGTCGCCTGGGTGGGCGAGTTGGTGCTGTCCGGGGTCTCGGTGGGTGTTTTGGTGGTCATGGGTATCACGCCCGATCCGCGACGCGCTCGCCGAGGAGGCCTTGCGGTCGGAAGAGGAGGACGAGGATGAGGAGGACGAAGGCCCAGACGTCCTTCCAGGCGCCGCCGCCGAAGAGGTCCATGCCGGGGATGTCGCCGATGTAGCCGATGGCGAGGGATTCGGCGACGCCGAGGACGAGGCCGCCGAGCATGGCGCCGTAGATGTTGCCGATGCCGCCGAGGACGGCCGCGGTGAAGGCTTTGAGGCCCATGAGGAAGCCCATGCGGAAGCCGACCTGGCCGTTGTGGAGGCCGTAGCCGACCGCGGCGATGGCGGCGAACGCGGCGCCGATGGCGAAGGCCATGACGATGATGCGGTCGGTGTTGATGCCCATGAGTTTGGCGGTGTCCGGGTCCTGGGCGGTGGCCTGCATGCCGCGTCCGGAGCGGGTCTTGGTGACGAAGAGGCCGAGGGCGATCATGCAGAGGGGGGCGGCGATGATGACGAAGAGGTCGCCGCGCTGGATGTTGGCGCCGAGGACGTCGAAGGGGCTGCCGTCGAACTGGGGGAAGGGGCGGTCCTTCTTGGCGTCCGGGTACCACTTCCAGACGATCTGCTGGAGGACGATGGACAGTCCGATGGCGGTGATGAGGGGTGCCAGTCGGGGTGCGTTTCGCAGGGGGCGGTAGGCGAAGCGTTCCGCCGCGGTGGCGACGCCGACGGAGACGATGACGCCGCCGAGGATCATGAGGGGGATGGCGAGGCCCAGGGCGAAGTCCTTGGGCAGCCAGAGCCAGACGGTGAGGGCCCCGAAGCCCCCGACCATGAAGATCTCGCCGTGGGCGAAGTTGATGAGCTGGACGATGCCGTAGACCATCGTGTAGCCGATCGCGATGAGTCCGTACATCGCGCCGAGGATGAGTCCATTGGCCAGCTGTTGCGGCAGTTCGTTCACCGCAGGGCCTCCGTGGAGTGGTTCGGATACGGCGCCGCGCGGGAGCGCTGGTGGGCGCTCCCGCGCGGCCTGATCAATGTGTGCAGTGGTGAGGAACCGGTGTTGTTTCGACCGGTGTTCTTTCCTCGCTCAGCCGATCTTGGGCACCCCGCTGTACTCCGGCGTCCACGCGTTGTTCTTGATCTTGTACGCGGTCATGGTGTGGTTGGTGGTGTCGCCGTACTGGTCGAAGGAGATGGTGCCGGTGACGCCGTCGAACTTGACCTTGCTCATGGCGTCCAGGACCGCCTTGCGGCCGTCGGAGGGGAGCTTGCCGTTGTTGCCTTCGACGGCGAGCTTGACGGCCTCGATGATGGACCAGGTGGCGTCGTAGGTGAGGCCGCCGTAGGCCTCGTAGGCGTCCTTGTAGCCCGCGTTCTTGTAGTTCGCGATGAACGTCTTGGCGGAGGGGAGCTGCTCGACGGGCTTGCCGACGGAGGTGGCGAGGTCGCCTTCGGCCTTCTTGTTGAGCTTGGGGTAGTCGCCGGAGTAGATGCCGTCGCCGCCCATGAGCGGGATGTTCTGGCCGCTGTCCTTGAGCTGCTGGCTCAGGGGGGCGGCGGCCGGGTACTCGCCGCCGTAGTAGAGGGCCTGGGCGCCGGTCTTCTTGACCTTGGCGACGATGGCGTTGAAGTCGCGGTCGTCGGGGTTGACGTGGTCGGCGCCGACGATCTTGCCGCCGAGCTTGGTGAAGTTGGTCTTGAAGGAGGCGGCGAGGCCTGCGCCGTAGGTCTTCTGATCGTCGATCAGGTAGGCCTTCTTGATCTTGGCGCGATTGTAGAGGTAGTCGGCCGCGAAGGCGCCCTGGATCTCGTCCGTGGTGGCGGTGCGGAAGAAGGTCTTGAACTGGCGGACCCGGTTGTTGGTCTTCCAGCCGTCGCCCTGGGTGAGTTCGGTGCCCGTGTTGGCGGGGGAGACCTGGGTGAGGCCGGCGTCGTTGAGCGGCTTCTGCATCTGCTGGGAGACGCTGGAGTTCAGCGGGCCGACGACCCCGAGGACGTCTTTCTCGTTGATGAACTTCTGGGCGTTCTGCTGGCCGACGGAGGGCTGGGCCTGGTCGTCGAGGGCTTCGACCTTGAACTCGACGCCCTTGACGAACTCCTGCTTGTTGGCCGTCTTGGCGGCGAGGTCGGCGGAGTTCTTGATGCCGAGCCCGAGGGCCGAGAGGTCGCCGGTGGTCGGGGCGTCGACACCGATCACGACCGTGGTCTTGTCGCCGCTGCTGCTGCCCTTGTCATCGCGCGACCCACAGGCAGTGAGTGTCAGCGATCCCGCCGCGAGCGCGGCGGTGATGGCGATGATCGAACGTTGACGCACGAATCAGGTCCTTTCCCTGGCGCGCGGCGGCTCCCCGTGGAACGCACCGAGTCCGGCGCCGTGGCCGTGTGGCCGGCTGTGAATTCCATGGCGCGGTGACTGGCCGTGACTCTAAGCGTGTGTGGGGAAAGTGGAGGAGTATCTGACCAAGGCTGTGACGCTCTTGTTATGACACGCCGTAATGCAGAGCGGTGCCGGGTGGGGGGATGCGTGGAATTCCGGCCGATTCGCCCTGTCCGCATGGTGAGAACCTGCAGGACGCGCGGCTGTGTTTTCAGCAGTGTCCGGCTGTTTTGGTAATGACGGATAATTGTTGCCGCGGGCGACCAAGGTGGTGTGCGAGGAGGGGGCCGGCGGTGGGGGGCGCCGGAGTTGACGCGCGTCGCTCTCATTGCGCGCGTATTACGCAGAGTTACGCCGGGGAAAAGGGGTCGGGGATTTGCGGACGCGTTTGCATCCTTGACGGGATCGCCGCTCATCCCCAAGGCCCCTTGCCCGGACCGCCCGTGCGGTACCACTCCCGGCAGCCCTCGCGAGCCTTCTGGTCGACGAGCCGGTCGGCCGCCCGGGCGTCGCCGTGTTCGCGTTCGGTGCGGGCGGCGTCCACGACGTCCCTGAGGATGTCGTACTGGCCGTCGGACAGGCCCATCTCCTGGTAGTCGCCGTTGGTGTCCCCCTTGAGCTGTCTGCGCGACCAGTACGCGACGATCCGCGTGCACAGCTCCTCGGGTGACGTCGTGGCGGGTGAGGGCGGGCCGGTGGCGGTCGCCGGGCTGCTCCGGTCCCCCGCCCGGTCCGCGGTGCCGGAGTCCGCGCATCCGGAGACCAGGGGGCCCGTCAGCAGTGCGAGGGCGAGACCCGACGCGAGTGCCGCCCCCGGCGCGCAGTGCCGTCCCGTAGCCATGCCTCGACGCTAGGCGGCCGGGCATGCGACAGCAACTGCTCGGCGACTGTGGTCTGTTGGAGGCGTGGCCGCGGCCTGTCGGCGGCCGGTCAGTCGGCCGGGCGCACATGGGGCCCGTCGCCGGGCCGCGCGTCCCGGAGCAGGCAGGTCAGCCGCGCGGTGCACACGCGCCGGCCCTCCTCGTCGCTGATCACGATCTCGTACGTCGCCGTTGTCCGGCCCCGGTGCACGGGGGTGGCCACGCCGGTGACGAGGCCGGAGCGCGCCCCGCGGTGGTGGGTGCAGTTCAGGTCGACACCGACCGCGATCTTCGAGCTGCCGCCGTGCAGCATGGAGCCCACCGAGCCGAGGGTCTCGGCCAGTACCGCGGACGCGCCCCCGTGCAGCAGCCCGTACGGCTGGGTGTTGCCCTCCACGGGCATGGTCCCCACGACCCGGTCCGCGGAGGCCTCGGTGATCTGTACGCCCATCCGGGTACCGAGGTGCCCGGCGGAGAACAGGGCCTGGAGGTCGACGCCGAGCGCCGCGTACTCGTCGATGACCTCCTGCGGGAACTTCACGTAACTCTGCTCGCCCATCGGCCCGGCTCCGTTTCGTCGTGAACCTGTCTGTCGGCTGAGCAAACGCTCAGTCGGTCGTCGATTGTTCCAGACGTACGACGACGGACTTGCTGGCCGGGGTGTTGCTGGTGTCCGCGGTGGCGTCCAGCGGGACCAGGACGTTCGTCTCCGGGTAGTAGGCCGCCGCACAGCCCCGCGCCGTCGGGTAGTGCACCACCCGGAACCCGGGCGCCCGCCGCTCCACGCCGTCCTGCCACTCGCTGACCAGGTCGACGTACGCCCCGTCGGCCACGCCCAGCTTGCGTGCGTCCTCCGGGTTGACGAGGACGACCCGGCGGCCGTTCCTGATGCCGCGGTAGCGGTCGTCGAGCCCGTAGATCGTGGTGTTGTACTGGTCGTGCGAGCGCAGGGTCTGCAGCAGCAGCCGGCCCTCGGGCAGCACCGGGTATTCCACCGCGGCGGCCGTGAAGTTCGCCTTGCCCGTCGCCGTCGGGAAGCGGCGCTCGTCGCGCGGCGCGTGCGGCAGGGCGAAGCCGCCGGGGCGGGCCACACGGGTGTTGAAGTCGTCGAAGCCGGGGACCACGCGCGCGATGCGGTCGCGGATGGCGGCGTAGTCCTTCTCGAACTCCTCCCACGGCACCCTGCTGTCCGCACCGAGCACACGGCGCGCGAGACGGCAGACGATCGCCGGCTCGGACAGCAGATGCCGGCTCGCCGGCTCCAGGCGGCCCCGGGAGGCGTGCACCATGCCCATGGAGTCCTCGACCGTGACGAACTGCTCGCCGCCGGCCTGCTCGTCCCGCTCGGTGCGGCCGAGCGTCGGCAGGATCAGGGCACGCGCGCCCGTGACCACGTGGGAGCGGTTGAGCTTCGTCGACACGTGCACGGTCAGCCGGGCCCGGCGCATGGCCGCCTCGGTGACCTCGGTGTCGGGGGAGGCGGAGACGAAGTTGCCGCCCATGGCGAAGAAGACCTTCGCCTCGCCGTCGCGCAGCGCCCGGATGGCGCGGACGACGTCGTAGCCGTGCTCGCGCGGGGGTGCGAAGCCGAACTCCTTCTCCAAGGCGTCCAGGAAGGCCGGGGCGGGCCGTTCGAAGATGCCCATCGTGCGGTCGCCCTGCACATTGGAGTGGCCGCGGACCGGGCACACGCCCGCGCCCGGGCGGCCGATGTTGCCGCGCAGAAGGAGGAAGTTGACCACCTCGCGGATGGTCGGCACGGAGTGCTTGTGCTGGGTGAGGCCCATCGCCCAGCAGACGATGGTCCGCTCGGAGGCCAGGACCATGCCGAGGGCCTTTTCGATCTCCGCGCGCGTGAGGCCGGTCGCGGTGAGCGTCTCCTCCCAGTCGGCGGCGCGAGCGGCCTCGGCGAACTCCTCGTAGCCGTGGGTGTGTTCGCGGACGAAGGCCTCGTCGACGGCGCCCTCCGTCTGCAGGATCAACTTGTTGAGGAGGCGGAAGAGAGCCTGGTCGCCGCCGATGCGGATCTGCAGGAACAGATCGGTGAGCGCGGCCCCCTTGAGCATGCCCTGGGGGGTCTGCGGGTTCTTGAAGCGCTCCAGGCCGGCCTCGGGCAGCGGGTTCACGCTGATGATCCGCGCGCCGTTCGCCTTCGCCTGCTCCAGCGCGGAGAGCATACGGGGGTGGTTGGTGCCGGGGTTCTGGCCGGCGACGATGATCAGGTCGGCCTTGTACAGGTCCTCCAGCAGGACGCTGCCCTTGCCGATGCCGATGGTCTCGTTCAGCGCCGAGCCCGACGACTCGTGGCACATGTTCGAGCAGTCGGGCAGGTTGTTCGTGCCCAGCTCGCGCGCGAAGAGCTGGTACAGGAACGCCGCCTCGTTGCTGGTGCGGCCCGAGGTGTAGAAGACGGCCTCGTCCGGGGAGGTGAGAGCGGTGATCTCCTCGGCGATGATGTCGAAGGCGCGCTCCCAGCTGACCGGCTCGTAGTGCTCCCCGCCCTCGGGGAGGTACATGGGATGGGTGAGCCGGCCCTGCTGGCCGAGCCAGTAGCCGCTGCGCCGGGCGAGATCGGCGACCGGGTGCTCGGCGAAGAACTCCGGGGTGACCCGGCGCAGGGTCGCCTCCTCCGCCACCGCCTTCGCGCCGTTCTCACAGAACTCCGCCTTGTGCCGGTGGTCGGGCTCGGGCCAGGCGCAGCCGGGGCAGTCGAAGCCGTCCTTCTGGTTGACCCGCAGGAGCGTCAGCGCGGTGCGCCTCACACCCATCTGCTGCTGGGCGATGCGCAGAGTGTGCCCGATCGCCGGCAGCCCCGCCGCCGCGTGCTTCGGCCCCTCGACCCGAGGTGCGTCCTGGACCGGATCCCCCGTCGGCGGCTTCGTCGCCATCGCACGCTCCCCTTCGACTCCGTATGTGCCATGCCCGACCGATCCTCGCACGCGGCGCCGACAACGCCTGCGGGCGGGCGGGGGCGGACAGGACCGAGGCCCGGAGAACCGGCCACCCGCTCCTGCCCGTCGCCGGTGGGGCCCCAAAAAGGCTGTCGGGGCGAAGGGGCGCAGCCCCTGGGCGTGGGAGGGGGGGTAAGGGCGGCGGGGGTGAGAACCGATCGGCGTGACTTCCGCCGCGCTCGGGCGGGCCGCCGCCGCGAGCTGGTCGGCCACCAGACCCCGGCAGCCGGCTCCGCGGACCGCGCACCTCCGGGGCCCGGTGGCCGTCGCTCCTGCTCATGGCCCGGCCCTCGCCTCGTTACCGGCCGCGGAGCCTCCCGCCTGCTCCCCGGCCGTCCCCCTCTCCCCGCCCCGGCCAAAGCCAGCGCGGCGCCCGCACTGTCAGTGGGGCGTGGCAGGATCGGGGCGTGGCAGAAACAGCACCGAAGACGACCGACAAGACCTCCGGCGGCACCCGTCCCCGGCTGATGCTCATGGACGGGCACTCGCTGGCCTACCGCGCGTTCTTCGCGCTGCCCGCGGAGAACTTCACGACCGCTACGGGCCAGCCGACGAACGCGATCTACGGCTTCGCGTCGATGCTGGCCAACACCCTGCGTGACGAGGCGCCCACGCACTTCGCGGTGGCGTTCGACGTCTCCCGCAAGACCTGGCGCTCCGAGGAGTTCACGGAGTACAAGGCGAACCGCTCCAAGACCCCGGACGAGTTCAAGGGCCAGGTCGAGCTGATCGGCGAGCTGCTCGACGCGATGCACGCGCAGCGTTTCGCCATAGAGGGGTTCGAGGCCGACGACGTCATCGCGACCCTCGCCACCCAGGCCGAGGCCGACGGCTTCGAGGTGCTGATCGTCACCGGTGACCGCGACTCCTTCCAGCTGGTCTCCGAGCACACGACGGTGCTGTACCCCACGAAGGGCGTCTCGGAGCTCACCCGGTTCACCCCGGAGAAGGTTCTCGAGAAGTACGGGTTGACGCCCGCCCAGTACCCCGACTTCGCGGCGCTGCGCGGCGACCCGTCGGACAACCTGCCCGGCATCCCCGGCGTGGGCGAGAAGACCGCCGCGAAGTGGATCAACCAGTTCGGTTCGTTCGCGGAGCTGGTCGAGCGCGTCGACGAGGTCAAGGGCAAGGCCGGGCAGAACCTCCGCGACCATTTGGAGGCCGTCAAGCTCAACCGCCGGCTGACCGAGCTGGAGCGGCAGGTCGAGCTGCCCAAGGCGGTCGCCGACCTGGAGCGGGCGCCGTACGACCGCAAGGCCGTCGCGATGATCCTGGACACCCTGGAGATCCGCAACCCGTCCCTGCGCGAGCGGCTCTTCGCCGTCGACCCCGGCGCCCAGGAGGCCGAGACCACCCCGATCGCGACGGACGGCGTGCACCTGGACGGCACGGTCCTCGGCACGGGTGAGCTCGCCCCGTGGCTCGCCGAGCACGGCACGGAGCGGCTCGGCGTCGCCACCGTCGACACCTGGGCGCTCGGCACCGGCTCGGTCGCCGAGGTCGCGCTCGCCGCCGCCGACGGAGCGGCCGCCTGGTTCGACCCCGCCGAGCTGGACGAGCACGACGAGAACGCGTTCGCGGCCTGGCTCGCCGACCCGGACCGCCCCAAGGTCCTGCACAACGCCAAGGGCGCCATGCGCGTCTTCGCCGAACACGGCTGGTCCGTCGAGGGCGTGACCATGGACACGGCGCTCGCCGCCTACCTGGTCAAGCCCGGCCGCCGCTCCTTCGACCTGGACGCGCTGTCCCTGGAGTACCTGCACCGCGAGCTGGCCCCCGCCGCGGCGGCCGACGGCCAGCTGGCCTTCGGCGCGGACGACGGCGCGGAGGCCGAGGCCCTGATGATCCAGGCCCGCGCGGTCCTCGACCTGGGCGAGGCCTTCGAGGGCCGGCTCCAGGAGGTCGGCGCGGCGGACCTCCTGCGGGACGTGGAACTGCCCACCTCCGCGCTCCTGGCCCGTATGGAGCGGCACGGCATCGCGGCCGACCGGACCCACCTCGAAGCCATGGAGCAGATGTTCGCCGGCGCGGTGCAGCAGGCGGTGAAGGAGGCGCACGCGGCGGCGGGCCACGAGTTCAACCTGGGCTCGCCCAAGCAGCTCCAGGAAGTCCTCTTCGGCGAGCTGGCCCTGCCGAAGACGAAGAAGACGAAGACCGGCTACACCACGGACGCCGACGCCCTGGCATGGCTGGCCACCCAGACCGACAACGAACTGCCAGTGATCATGCTCCGCCACCGCGAGCAGGCGAAGCTGCGGGTCACGGTGGAGGGCCTGATCAAGACGATCGCGGGTGACGGCCGCATCCACACCACCTTCAACCAGACGGTGGCCGCGACCGGCCGGCTGTCCTCCACGGACCCGAACCTGCAGAACATCCCCGTCCGTACGGACGAGGGCCGGGCGATCCGCCGCGGTTTCGTCGTCGGCGAGGGCTTCGAGTCCCTGATGACCGCGGACTACAGCCAGATCGAACTGCGCGTGATGGCCCACCTGTCGGAGGACGCGGGCCTGATCGAGGCGTTCACCTCGGGTGAGGACCTGCACACCACGGCGGCCTCCCAGGTGTTCGCGGTGGACGCCTCGGCGGTGGACGCGGAGATGCGCCGCAAGATCAAGGCGATGTCGTACGGCCTGGCGTACGGGCTGTCGGCCTTCGGCCTGTCCCAGCAGCTGAACATCGAGGCCGCCGAGGCCCGCGCCCTGATGGACGCCTACTTCGAGCGCTTCGGCGGCGTACGGGACTATCTGCGCCGGGCGGTCGACGAGGCCCGGGCGACCGGCTACACCGCGACCCTCTTCGGGCGCCGCCGCTACCTGCCGGACCTCAACAGCGACAACCGGCAGCGCCGTGAGGCGGCCGAGCGCATGGCCCTGAACGCGCCGATCCAGGGCACGGCGGCGGACATCGTCAAGATCGCCATGCTGAACGTGGACCGGGCGCTGCGCGAGGCGGACGTGAAGTCCCGCATGCTCCTGCAGGTCCACGACGAAATCGTCCTGGAGGTCGCCCCGGGCGAGCGGGAGGCCACCGAGGAGATCGTCCGCCGCGAAATGGCGGGCGCGGTCCAGCTGAGGGCCCCCCTGGACGTCTCGGTCGGCGTCGGCCCGGACTGGGAGTCGGCGGCCCACTAGCCGCTTGCGCAGTGGTTGTCCGTCGCCCCCGCGGGAGACATCCGCAGGGGCGACGAACAACCACGAGGAGCGGATCTCGTCCCGGCTCGGCACCGCGGGTCCCCGTGTCCTCCCTTGTCGTCAGCCCTGACCAGCGCACCTCAGGCAGGTATGCCACCGGTGGGAAGAAGAGGTCGAGCAGAAGTGCCCGCGGTGGTGGGCGCGTTGCTGGTGAAGATCTTCGAAAGCCCCACCCCGGCCAGGTCGATCCACCAGACTTGCTCTCGTTCCCCCACCGAGACAGGGACGGCGGACATGGCGAGAAGCGCACTCCTGGTGATGGACGTCCAGCGGGACGTCGTGGCCGTCGCCGACGACGGTTCCGGATATCTGCAGCGCTTGCGCAGGGCGATCGACGCAGCCCGGGCCGCGGACATCCCCGTGATCTACGTGGTGCTCGGGTTACGGCCGGGCGATCCGGAAGTCAGCCCGCGCAACAAGGTGATGACGAACATCGTGCGGGCCGGCCTGTTCACCGAGGGCGAGCCCGGC
Source organism: Streptomyces sp. NPDC001544 (assembly GCF_042894285.1). Taxonomy (NCBI): domain Bacteria; kingdom Bacillati; phylum Actinomycetota; class Actinomycetes; order Kitasatosporales; family Streptomycetaceae; genus Streptomyces; species Streptomyces sp. NPDC001544. Next base: position 1,045,154 of record NZ_JBIAVN010000001.1, read on the forward strand.
ACTGAGATCCATGACGACGTCGCGCCCCAGCAGGGCGACGTCGTGGTCACCAAGAGGCGGGGGAGCGCGTTCTCGGGCAGCGACCTCGACCTGGTGCTCAGGGCTCGTGACGTCGACAGCCTCGTGCTCACCGGCATTGCCACCAGCGCGGTGGTGCTGTCCACCCTGTGGCGCGCCATCGACCTGGACTTCGGCCTCACCGTTCTGGCGGATGCCTGTCTCGACACCGACCCCGAAGTGCACAGGATGCTCACCGAAAAACTGTTCCCGCAATGGGCGGACGTCGTCACCGTCGAGGACTGGATCAAGGCAATCACTCCGTGACAGCGGGAGGCCGGCCGGGCGCGCACCTGCGCGACAAGCCGGCATCGCCCCCCGCAGGACGGGCGAATCGGCCGGCAGCGTTCCGTGCTGCCGTCCAGACCGGGCTTCCGGCGCCCCGGGTGGCGTCGACCCGATTCCCAGCCCCGCAGGGACGCGTCACCCATGTGGCCCCCGCCGGAACGCCGTCCCCGCCCCCCCGCCCGTCAAGATGCGGTCATGGGTATACGCACGCCCCACCGCCGGACGGCCCCCACGCGACCCCCGAGCCGGCCTGGTGCCGCCGCGGCCCCGGACCGGCCGTACCCGCCGGTTCCGGCCTTCTCGGCCGAGGCGAGCACCGCCCGCATCCCCGCCGACCCGGTCAGGGCCGTCCGCAGGACCACGGCGGCCCTCGGACGCGGCCTCACCGGCCGGCTCTCCCGGGCGGGAAGAGCCGCCGCCGACCTGAGCCGCGGCTACCTGGCCCTGCTCCTCGCGCGACTGACGGAAATCCGCCCCGTGCGCACCATGACCGTCTTCGTGGCTTCCCTCACCGCGCGACCGATCCGGTCCGCCGCACACCGGCCCCGCCGGGACCGGCGGCAGTCCGGGCCGGGCGCCACACCCTGACCGCCACGGCATACAGCAACATCCCCGCCGCCAGCCCCGCGCCCAGCCCGAAGCACAGCGTAGGCACCAACTGCCAGGGCTTGGTGTCGGAACCCCGGTACGCCCACCACCGCACCGCCCGCTGCACGGCCGCGGCGACCGAGCAGCCGCCGATCGCCGCGGCCGCGCACCAGCGGTCCCGCACCGACAACAGCGCGACCCCGGCCGGCGCGCCCTCGGAAGCCCGGCCCACCGCACGCCCCACCCACGCCGCGATCACGAGAGCGGCGACGAGCGAACTGCCGTACTGGAGGCACTGGTACAGCGGCACCCCCGCCAGTGAGCGGGCGAGAACAGGGAAGAGCCGCACGCCCCACCGGTCGTGGTGGGTGAACGCGTCCCACACGACGTGTGTCAACGCGCCGAGCACCGCGGAGACGTACCACCAGGCGGCGGAAGCGGGCCGTACACGCGCGCGAGGCGCCCCGCACCGCAGCAGCGCCGCCCACCGTCCCTGGCGGCCCCGCGGGAGCAGCGCCACCAGCGGTTCGCGCAGCAGCAGCCACAGCCCCACCAGGGCCCAGGCCACCGGCACGTCGACGGTGAGCACACCGGCGAAGGAGTGCGTGACGTTTCCGAACCGCATCGCCCCGGGCAGGACACCCGCCGCGTAGTAGGTCATGTCGGGAGAGAACGAACCCGCCACCAGCGCCGCCGGTACCAGCCGGCCCCGGCCTGACCCGTCCCCCCGGACAGCGGGCAGCACGGCCGCCGCATGGCTGAGAGTGAACGGCAACTCGGCCCCCCAGGTCGGACATTACCGGGCGGTTCACCCGGTGATCGTGCCGCCAAGTATGCGGGAGAGCACCCCGGGCCAACGGCACATGGCCAACCGGTGAAAACCGGGCACGACCGGGTGCCCCCTGAAAGGAAGTTGTCGTAGGGTCACCTGGGTCACCGTGCCGGGACGCACGGTGCGGCACATCACGGCACGAGTGGAAAAACGCAACGGGGGCAACCACAGTCACGGGTCGACCGTCACAACGGGCGAGTGGAAAGAGCGGAAAGACTTGAGACGGGCGCTCCGGCGTCCACGGGAGGGTTCACTCTATGGCGGCGCATTTCGGCAGTCGGCTGCGCAAAGGGGCGGCGACCACCGCCGTGGCCGCGGTGGCGGTCGCGGCTCTGTCCGCGTCCCAGGCTCCAGGAGTGACGGCCGAGAACCAGGACAGACAGGCAGCCGCCGGCGCCACCTCCGCGCCGGACGCCACGTCCGGGAGCAGCGCCGCGTCCGGGGGCGACGCCACCGGTGACTCGCCGTACTACACGGACCTGCCGCCGCTGCACAGCCCCAACCCCAGCCCGTCGCCGACCACCGGCACGCCCACCTCGCCGGGCGGGACCGAAGCGGGCATACCCGCGACCGTCCTCGACGCCTACAAGAAGGCCGCGGACGAACTGCGCGGCTCCAAACCCGGATGCAACATGCCCTGGCAGCTCCTCGCCGCCATCGGCAAGGTCGAGTCGGGGCAGGCGCGGGGCGGCCGCGTCGACGCGAACGGCACCACCATCGGCCGGATCCTGGGCCCGCAGCTCGACGGCAACGGCTTCGCGCTCATCAAGGACACCGACCACGGCGAGTACGACGGCAACAGCTCCTACGACCAGGCCGTCGGTCCCATGCAGTTCATCCCGTCGACATGGGCCTGGGCGGGCCGCGACGGCAACGGTGACGGTGTGAAGGACCCCAACAACGTCTACGACGCCGCGCTCGCCGCCGGGCACTACCTGTGCCGCAACGACTGGGACATGTCCACCCAGGCCGGTCTGCACAGCGCGATCCTCAGCTACAACAACTCGCAGGACTACCTCGACACGGTCCTGTCGTGGCTGGAGTACTACCGCAAGGGCACCCACTCCATCCCCGACGGCTCCGGTTCGGTGCCCTCGCACCGCAGCGACGACGACACGCCGAGGACCGGCCCGTCCCCGACGCACCCGCACAAGCCGACACACCCGCACAGGTCGACGCCGAGCCCGAAGCCGAACGACCCGGGCGACGGCAAACCCACCGAGCCCGCCCCCGGCCCGACCCCGCCGAACACGCCGCCCAACACGCCCCCGAACACGCCGCCGAGCACGCCCCCCACCCCCACCGACACGGTGGACCACCTGGAGGACGCGGGCACCGCCAAGCTCACCACCATGGCCGGGGACGCCTTCACCCAGCGCATCAGCACCCGCGCCGAGACGAAGGCAGGCAAGGCCGTCGCCAAGGTCAGGATCCGGTTCACCGTCGTCGGAGACACGGATACCGCCTTCACCGGCGGCGAGAAGGTCGCCACGGTCATCACCAACAGCACCGGCACCGCCGTGGCCCCCGCCCTCCACGCGGGCGAGAAGACCGGCGACTTCACCATCCGCGCCACCGTCCTGGGCCGCGCGGTCAGCGGCCTCGACTACAAGGCGACCGTCACGGCGCGGGCGGCCGACACCCTCGCCCGCACCAGCGACACGGCGTTGACCTGCACGCCGGGCGGTGAGTTCGCCGACCAGGTGGAGGTGAAGGCCACCTACAAGGGCGCCGTCGCCGACAAGGTCGCCGCCACCGCCACCCTGATCAAGTCCGCCGACGACGCCACCGCGAACGACAAGGGCCCCTACTTCAAGGACGCCGACGGCAACGCCGTACGCACCCTGACGGGCCTGGAGACGGACGGCGACGGCCTGCTGAAGCTGCCGAAGCTGTACGCGGACGACACCACGGGCACCTTCCTGCTCCGCATCACGACGACCGGCGGCGCGACGCTGACCGTCGAACTGAAGGTCACCGCGGCGGACCCCTCGACGAGCCCGTCACCGAGCGGCACCGGGACCACCTCCGCGTCCCCGAGCCCCACGGCATAGCGACCACAGGGCCCGCAGGGACCCGCCGCACCCGACGAGGGCGCCCCCTCCGCACCGGCGGAGCGGGCGCCCTCGTCGGCTGTGCGCGACTGTTCTCATCTCGCCCTCCCGTTGCTACGGTGCCCGGACCTGACGATGTATCAGTTCCGGACGGTCCGGGAGGGTTCCCCCATGCGTGCCCTGATCGCCGCCGCGACCGGTTTCGCCCTCGCGCTCCTCCTGGTCCTCGCGATCGGAGCGATGGGCTCCCCGGCCGGGCGCACGTCACCGGAACCGCTGCTCACCACGGTGCCCCCGCACCCGTGACCGCCCGCCCGTGAGGGAGGCCGACATGCGCCGCACGGCCAGTCTGATCCTGCTCGCCCTCGCCGTGTTCTTCGCGGCGCTGTCCCCGCTGCTGCGCTGGTACGCCTTCCCGCGCCTGGCCAAGATCCCCGCGAACCAGTACGAGACCATGGTCCTGGAGGCGAAGGGCGCCACACTCCTCGACTACGGCACGATGAAGGCCAAGAAGGTCCCCAAGGTCACCATCGTGCAGACCCTCAAGGGCGACGTCGAGGCCGCCCGGAGGATAGAGGAGACGGCGGGGCGGGACGTCGTCGTCTGGGACGGCCTGTCCTACGTGCAGGGCCCCGACGGCAAGATGGTCTCCAAAGTGCCCGAACGCTACATCTTCGACGCGCACTCCCAGGAACCCGTCCACGCCACCGGTGAGATGGTCGACGGCGACCCCGTCAGGCGGGACGGCATCGAGTTCAAGTGGCCCTTCCTCACGCAGAAGCGGGACTACGAGTACTTCGACGCGCAGACCCGCACCACCGACCCCATCCACTACAAGGGCACCCAGGACTTCCGCGGCCTGAAGGTCTACTACTTCGAGCAGGACGTCCCCTGGACCAGGGTGAAGATGCCCAGGACCATGCCGGTCAAGGGCATCACCCCCGAGTCGATCGCCAAGACCGGCACGACCCGCTGGTACACCACCGTCCGCAGGTTCTGGGTGGAGCCCGTCACCGGCGCCCCCGTCTACGGCGAGGAGATCCACAAGGAGGAACTGCGCGGCGGCACCCTGCTCGGCGGGCGCGCCAAGGTGACGGCGTTCGCGGGGGACGTGAAGATGCGCGAGGACTACACCGAGCACACCGTGGCCCTGGTCAAGCACAACCGCACGATCGTCCTGCTGCTGACGTCCTACCTGCCCCGGGGCCTGCTGATCCTCGGGATCCTGCTGCTGGCGCTCTCCCTGTACCTGGAGGCCCGCGGCCGCGGGCCGTCGGACCCGGCGCCCTCCCGGACCGCCGCACCGGAGCCGGTCAGCGCCTGAGCCGGGCGTTGGTGTGCCGCGTCGGTTCGGCGCCGGCCGGGTCCTCGGGCCACGGATGCTTCGGATACCGCCCACGCAGCTCCGCCCGTACGCCCTTGTAGCCGTCCCTCCAGAAGGACGCGAGGTCGGCGGTGACGGCGGCGGGTCGCCCGGCGGGGGAGAGGAGATGGACGAGCAGCGGCACCCCCGCCACAGCGGGCGACTCCTGCAGCCCGAACATCTCCTGCAGCTTCACGGCGAGGACGGGCTGCTCCGGGTTGCCGTAGTCGATCCGGATCCGTGACCCGCTCGGTACGGTGATCCGTTCGGGGGCGAGTTCGTCGAGCCGCGCGGCCTGCCCGGAGGACCAGGGCAACAGCCGCCCGAGCGCCTCCCCGGCGTCGATCCGGGCCAGGTCGGCGCGGCGCCGGGCCCGGCCGAGCTCGGGCTCCAGCCACTCGTCCACGCGCGCGTGCAGCGCCTCGTCGGACACGTCCGGCCAGGGCTCGCCGACCCGCAGCCGCAGGAAGGCCAGCCGCTGCCGCAGGCCGACGGCCTCGGCCGACCATCGCAGCAGCCCGAACCCCTCCTGCCGCAGCCCTTCCAGCAGCGCCTCCCGTACGAGGCCGGAATCGACCTCCTTCAGGGGCCGTACCCCCAACTCGACGGCCCCGAGCCGCTCCACCCGGCGCGCGACCACGTCGCCGTCCGCCCAGCGCACCTCGTCACGCTCCTCGTACAGCGCACCGGCCGCGGCCCGCGCGAGCCCCTCGTCCACCGCGGCGCCGAGCCGCACGCGCGCGTGCCCCTTGCCGAGCGGCCGGTCGGCCACGGCGACGGCGATCCAGGGCACCCCGCTCAGCGCGGACCCGTCGGCAAGCTCGGCCCGCGTCCCGGAGACCATGAGGTACGACCCGCCGTCGAGCTTCGCGATCCGCTCCGGGAAGGCGAGCGCGGCGACGAGCCCGGCGACCTGGTCGTCGCCGGTGCGAGCTCCGGTCTCGACGTCCACTTCCGATCGGGAGCCACGGGCGGGTGGAGGGGAACCCCCCTCGGAGACGACGGCCCGCAGCCGCCGAACCTCGACAGCCCACCGCTTGGCGTAGGCGTCACCCCCGCGCCGGGCACTCCGCAACGCACCGGCCAGATCGTCCCCGTAATCCCTGGGCGCCTCTTCACTCAGCAGCGCCACGGTCTCGGCACCGCCGGAGGCGTCCAGCAACGCCCTGCCCAGCCGGGGGTGCAACCCCAGCCGGGCCAACCGCACCCCCCGCTCCGTGGCACGCCCGGCGGAGTCGACCGCCCCGACGGCGGCCAGCGCCGAGCGCGCCGCGGCCATCGCCCCGCCCGGAGGCGGATCCAGCAGCGCCAGCCCGGAGGCGTCCGGATCACCCCAGCAGGCCGTCTGCAGGGCGAAGGCGGTCAGGTCGGCCACCTTGATCTCCGGCGACGGAAACCGCGGCAGGCGCCCGTCCTCGGCCTCGCCCCAGCACCGGTACACAATCCCCGGCGCCTCACGCCCGGCCCGCCCCGCCCGCTGCCGCCCGGCGGCCTGCGACGCCCGTACCGTCGTGAGTGCGCTCAGCCCGCGCGCGTGGTCCACGCGCGGCTCCCGCGCCAGCCCGGAGTCGACGACCACCCGGACCCCGGGAACCGTCAGCGACGACTCCGCGACGGAGGTGGCCAGCACCACCCGGCGCCGCCGCCCCGGCAGCAGCACCGCGTCCTGCACCGCCGCCGGCGCCCTCCCGTGCACCTGGAGCACGTCCACGCCGGCCACCTCGCCCAGGTCCCCCAGCAGCCCGGCGACCCGGGCGATCTCGCCCACACCCGGCAGGAAGCACAGCACGTCCCCGGAGCACTCGGCCAGCGCCCGGCGGACCACCGACGCCACGTGCGCGAGCAGTGCCGGATCGACCCACGTGCCGTGCGACGGCCGCACCGGACGTGCCGGGGGCGCGTACACGGTGCCGACCGCGTGCGCCGAACCCCGCGCCTCGATCACGGGCGCCCCGCCCAGCAGCCGCGCCCACTGAGCCCAGTCCGTGGTCGCCGACGCGGCCACGAGGCCCAGATCCGGCCGCAGGGTCTCCCGTACGTCCCACAGGAACGCGGCCGCCGTGTCCGCGTCCAGGTGCCGCTCGTGGCACTCGTCGAGCAGGACCACGTCGACACCGCTCAACTCCTGGTCCCGCTGCAGCCGCTGCAGCAGTACACCGGTCGTGACGACCTCCACGCGCGCGTGCCGCCTCACGACCCGCTCGCCGCGCACCGTGTAGCCGACGCTGTCGCCGGCCTGCTCGCCCAGCAGCCAGGCCATCCGCCGCGCCGCGGCCCGCGCCGCGATCCGCCGCGGCTCGGCCACGACCACCCGCCGCGCGGGTCCCTCCCCGAGCAGCCCGGCCAGCGCGAGCGGCACCAGCGTCGTCTTGCCGGTGCCGGGCGGCGCCCCGAGGACGGCGGTGCCGTTTGTCTCCAGGGCGTCGTTCAGCGCGGGCAGGGCGCTGCGTACGGGGAGGGCGTCCAGGGCGTCGTAACGGATCACACGCTCAGTCTCGTACGCACACGAAGATCGCCGTCCCCGGGATCAGGCTGCCCCGCAGCGGCGACCACCCGCCCCACTCGGAGGTGTTCCAGGCCGGCCACTCCGGCTCGACCAGGTCCACCAGCCGGAAGCCCGACGACGCGATGTCCCTGACCCGGTCGCCGAGCGTCCGGTGATGCTCGACGTACACCGCCCGGCCCTCGTCGTCCTGTTCGACATATGGCGTGCGGTCGAAATAGGAGGCGGACACCGACAGCCCCTCGGGCCCGGGCTCGTCCGGGAAGGCCCAGCGGATCGGGTGCGTCACGGAGAACACGAACCGCCCGCCAGGCCGCAGCACCCGGCGGACCTCCCGCAGGACCAACCGCGGGTCGGCGACGAAGGGCAGCGCCCCGTACGCCGAGCACGCCAGGTCGAAGGAACCGTCCGCGAAGGGCAGCGCGCCGGCGTCCGCGCACACCAGGGGAAACGATCCGCCGATGCGCAGCGCGTGCTGCAGCTGGCGGTGGGAGAGGTCCAGGGCCACCGGGCGGGCGCCTTGGGCGGCCAGCCAGCGCGAGCACTGGGCGGCGCCCGCGCCGATCTCCAGGACGTCCTTGCCCTTGAGGTCCTCGGGCGGACCGAGCAGCTCCGCCTCCACCTCGTCCAGGCCCTCGGGGCCCCACACGAAGCGGTCGTCGCCGAGGAACGTGCCGTGTTCGATCTGATAGTCGTCCGCGTTCCGGTCCCACCAGCCCCGGTTGGCCCGGGAGCTCTCCATCACATCGGCGTCGCGCCGGGTGGCTTCCGGTTCGAACGGTTCGGGCTCTTGGATGATCGGCTCCCTCGTCGTACTCTTCCGTCCAACCGGTCGGAACGGTGTCCTGGAAAGAGGTCCCGGAAGGCCCGTTTGGCCTCGTGGGACGATTCTTGTGCCGGGTATGCGGCGATCCGCCCCGGGTGTGCGGCTTCGCGCATTGACCCTGTCCGGCTGCCCCCGTATGCTACAAGTTGCGCTGCGGGCCTGCGCACCTCAGACGTAGCAGGCTGCGCTCGCATCTGTTGTATGTCCCCTCGGTTGTCGAGGCGCCATCACCGATCCTGGTGGGGCGCTTCCTTGGCTGTCCGGCTTCTGCAGAGCGAAACGGGCTCCCGGCGTAAGCAGTACCTACGACTTCAATGTCCGTACCGGAGCCCTTTCCCACATGACGAGCAGCACCGAGACCACCGCCACCACCCCGCAGGTAGCGGTCAACGACATCGGTAACGAGGAAGCCTTCCTCGCCGCGATCGACGAGACGATCAAGTACTTCAACGACGGCGACATCGTCGACGGCGTCATCGTGAAGGTCGACCGGGACGAGGTCCTGCTCGACATCGGTTACAAGACCGAAGGTGTCATCCCGAGCCGCGAGCTCTCGATCAAGCACGACGTCGACCCGAACGAGGTCGTCGCCGTCGGTGACGAGATCGAGGCCCTGGTCCTCCAGAAGGAGGACAAGGAAGGCCGCCTGATCCTCTCGAAGAAGCGCGCCCAGTACGAGCGTGCCTGGGGCACCATCGAGAAGATCAAGGAAGAGGACGGCATCGTCACCGGTACCGTCATCGAGGTCGTCAAGGGTGGTCTCATCCTCGACATCGGCCTCCGCGGCTTCCTCCCGGCCTCCCTGGTCGAGATGCGCCGTGTTCGCGACCTCCAGCCCTACGTGGGCAAGGAGCTCGAAGCCAAGATCATCGAGCTGGACAAGAACCGCAACAACGTGGTCCTGTCCCGCCGTGCCTGGCTGGAGCAGACCCAGTCCGAGGTCCGCCAGACGTTCCTCACGACCCTGCAGAAGGGTCAGGTCCGCTCCGGTGTGGTCTCCTCGATCGTCAACTTCGGTGCCTTCGTGGACCTGGGTGGCGTCGACGGTCTGGTCCACGTCTCCGAGCTGTCCTGGAAGCACATCGACCACCCCTCCGAGGTCGTCGAGGTCGGCCAGGAGGTCACGGTCGAGGTCCTCGACGTCGACATGGACCGCGAGCGTGTCTCCCTGTCGCTGAAGGCGACCCAGGAAGACCCGTGGCAGCAGTTCGCCCGCACCCACCAGATCGGCCAGGTCGTGCCCGGCAAGGTCACGAAGCTGGTTCCGTTCGGTGCGTTCGTCCGCGTGGACGAGGGCATCGAGGGTCTGGTCCACATCTCCGAGCTGGCCGAGCGCCACGTGGAGATCCCGGAGCAGGTCGTCCAGGTCAACGACGAGATCTTCGTCAAGGTCATCGACATCGACCTCGAGCGCCGTCGCATCAGCCTCTCGCTGAAGCAGGCCAACGAGTCCTTCGGTGCCGACCCGGCCGCGGTCGAGTTCGACCCGACCCTGTACGGCATGGCTGCCTCGTACGACGACCAGGGCAACTACATCTACCCCGAGGGCTTCGACCCCGAGACCAACGACTGGCTCGAGGGCTACGAGAAGCAGCGCGAGGAGTGGGAGCGCCAGTACGCCGAGGCGCAGCAGCGCTTCGAGCAGCACCAGGCGCAGGTCATCAAGTCCCGCGAGGCGGACGCCCAGGCGGCTGCCGAGGGCGGCGAGGCCGCTGCTCCGGCCGCGTCCGGTGGCGGTTCGTACTCCTCCGAGGGCCCGGACAACTCCGGCGCGCTGGCCTCGGACGAGGCGCTCGCCGCGCTGCGCGAGAAGCTGGCGGGCGGCCAGAGCTGAACGCTGCCGCTGAGGCTTAGCCGATAGCTGGTTCTGAGGGGCCGTACCTTTCGAGGTGCGGCCCCTCAGCCGTTTTTCGGGCCTGCCGATCGTCGTTCGTCTGCCGGTTGCCTACGGCTGGTCGCGCCCACGCGGCGGAGCCGCAAAGTGTCACCGTCCCGCGCCCCCAAGGGGTCGCCGCGGCCCCTGCCGGGATGGCAGCGAAATCTGATCATGGCCGTGCCGCGGGAATGCCCACGCTCCAGGGCACGTTGTCCATGATGGACAACGAGGAGGGGCGGTCACTGTGCTTGATCCGCAGGGTTTGTACGCGTGGGAGCCGAAGGGGCTGGCCGTCGTCGACATGGCGCTGGCCCAGGAGTCGGCCGGGCTTGTCATGCTCTACCACTTCGACGGATACATCGACGCGGGGGACACCGGTGACCAGATCGTCGACCGGCTCCTGGACACACTGCCCCATCAGCTGGTCGCCCGCTTCGACCACGACCGGCTCGTGGACTACCGCGCGCGCCGCCCGCTGCTGACCTTCAAGCGCGACCGCTGGACCGAGTACGAGGAGCCCGGCATCGAGGTCCGGCTCGTCCAGGACACCACCGGTGCGCCCTTCCTGCTGCTGTCCGGCCCGGAGCCGGACGTGGAGTGGGAGCGGTTCGCCGCGGCCGTGCGGCAGATCGTGGAGCGGCTCGGCGTCCGCCTGTCCGTGAACTTCCACGGCATCCCCATGGGCGTCCCGCACACCCGGCCCGTCGGTCTCACCCCGCACGGCAACCGCACCGACCTCGTCCCGGGCCACCGCAGCCCCTTCGACGAGGCCCAGGTACCCGGCAGCGCCGAGGCGCTCGTCGAGTACCGCCTCATGCAGGAGGGCCACGACGTCCTGGGCGTCGCCGCGCACGTCCCGCACTACATCGCGCGCTCCCCGTACCCGGACGCGGCCCTGACCGTCCTGGAGGCCATCACGGCCGCGACCGGCCTGGTCCTGCCCGGCATCGCCCATGCCCTGCGTACGGACGCCCACCGGACCCAGACCGAGATCGACCGGCAGATCCGCGAGGGCGACGAGGAGCTCACCGCCCTCGTCCAGGGTCTCGAGCACCAGTACGACGCCGCGGCGGGTGCCGAGACGCGCGGCAACATGCTCGCCGAACCGGCCGACATCCCCTCGGCCGACGAGATCGGCCGCGAGTTCGAACGTTTCCTGGCGGAGCGCGAGGGCGACAACTGACGCCCTGCCCCTGACAGACCGCCCGCCGGGCGGTGTGTCAGGGGCAGGCCCTAAGCTTCCGCTCATGCTGACAGTGGGCCTGACCGGTGGGATCGGCGCCGGCAAGAGCGAGGTGTCGCGGTTGCTCGTCGAGCACGGCGCCGTGCTGATCGACGCGGACCGCATCGCGCGCGAGGTCGTCGCGCCGGGTACCGAGGGCCTCGCGGCCGTCGTCGAGGCCTTCGGCGACGAGGTGCTCGCCGAGGACGGCAGCCTGGACCGGCCCAAGCTGGGTTCGATCGTCTTCGCCGACCAGGAGAAGCTGGCCGTGCTGAACTCGATCGTGCACCCCCTGGTGGGCGCCCGCTCCCGCGAACTGGAGGACGCGGCGGCCGAGGACGCCGTCGTCGTCCACGACGTCCCCCTCCTCGCGGAGAACGGCCTCGCCCCGCTGTACGACGTCGTGGTCGTCGTCGACGCCGGCCCCCAGACCCAGCTCGACCGGCTGGTCCGGCTGCGCGGCATGAGCGAACAGGACGCACGCGCGCGCATGGCCGCACAGGCGACCCGGGAGAAGCGCCTGGAGATCGCGGACATCGTGATCGACAACGACGTACCACTTCCGGTGCTGCGCCAACGGGTGCGCGAGGTGTGGGACGACCTGGTGGGCCGGGCGCACGCGCCGAGCGGGGACGACGCCGGAGCGCCGTCCCAGGAATAGCGGCTCCCGAAGTGGGCGTTGAACCCCTCCAGTGAGGGAAGGACTCTGCCGTGCCCGAGACCAGCGGTTCCACCGGACGTACCCCGGAGACGCATGTCATCGACTTCCGTGCCGCCGAGCAGTTGCTCAACGCACGGGACCCGCAGGGCGCGGTGAAGCTGCTCGACGGAGTGATCGCCGCGCACCCGGAGAACACGGCCGCGCGGCTGCTGCGGGCCCGTGCCTTCTTCGCCGCCGCGCAACTGCGGCCCGCGGAGCTGGAATTCACCGTCGTGCTGGAGCGCGAGCCGGACAACGCCTTCGCGCACTTCGCGCTGGCCCGCACCTATGAGCGCCAGGGACGGCCCGACCAGGCCAAGCGCCACTTCCGGCTGGCGGCCGCGCTGGACCCCAACCCGGATTATCTGAAGGCGGCGCGCTTCGACTCCTGACCCGCGGGCTGCTCGCCGCCGGTCACGGATGCCGGTGCCGACGCGGCCGGAACGTCGGGCGGCGCTCCGGCGGGCGACGGGCCGAGTGGTCCTCCGGCGGGCGGTACGGCGGTATGTCCCGGCCCGGCTGGTAGTGCGGACCCTGCCGGATATGCCGGATGATCATGAATAGGTCGACGGTGACCACCAGCCACAGCACCCCGCACGCCGCCGCCCACCCGGGGCGCCCGGCGAGCGCGAACGCCGCCGTGCCGAAGACCGTCCAGACCAGCCCCCACACGCTCAGCCACAACCGCATCCGCAGCGCACTGCGCGCGGTCGCCGGCTCACTGCCCGTACGCATGACCGTTCACGCTCCTCCCTGGCCACGTACCCTTCCACGAGGACCTTCACCCAAGGGGGGACCGCACCGTGCTGCCGGACGCCGACGACCTGCCCGAGCTGCTCCTCGACCTCGCCGTACCGCACGAGGACATCAACGAACTCGTAAGACTGCGGCGCGCGGTGACGGCGGACCCGGGCGTGCTGCGGCTCCTCGCGGAGTGCGTGGCGGAGCTGGTCCGGGACATCGGGCGGGTCGGCATCACACCGTCCGGACTCGACGAGCGGATCGCCGCCGCCCCGGCCGCCCTGGCGCGGTGCTTCCCCGTGTACGTGTTCCTCGCCGCGCTGCCGCACACGCGCGCGTACCACCGTGAGCGCGGCATCCCGGCCGACGTCTCCCGGCACACCCTCGCCGACCTCGGCCGTCACCTCGCCGTCCACCGCAGGCGGCACGGCGAGGCAGGGCTGGAGTCCCCGCGCTGGCTCGCCCACCACTTCCGCGGTGAGCTGTACCAGCTGGGGCGTCTGCAGTTCGAGCGGGCGGTGCTCGGGGAGCGCACCGCTCAGGGGCCGGCCGCGGCCGGAGAGCGGGCGGCACCGGGCGCCCCCTGCCTCGCCGTCCATATACCCGACTTCCACGGCCCCCTGACCCCGGCGGCCTGCGACCGATCGGTGGCGCTGGCGCGGGAGTTCTTCGCCCGGCACTTTCCCGAGGAGCGGTACACGACCGCGGTCTGCCACTCCTGGCTGCTGGATCCGCAGTTGCGGCGGTACCTGCCCGAGCACTCCAACATCGTCCGCTTCCAGGAGCGGTTCCGCACCGCTCGCGAGGACACGGAGCCGGCCGACCGGGAGCCCGTCCAGTTCGTCTTCGGTGACCCGGACCTGCCGGTCGACCGGTTGCCCCGCCGGACGGCCGTCGAGCGGGCCGTCGGCGACCATCTGCGGGCCGGCGGGCACTGGTACATCGGGCACGGTTGGTTCCCGCTGCGAACCGAATAACTCGGACGAGTGAACACGTGCCGGAGGGGAACGGGCTTGCGGGGCCCGGCCGTTGTTCGGGCATGACGGTCGAGATGCGTGAGGGATACGACGGTACGGGACCCGGTGCGATCACCCCGGACGGCTGCGCGGTCGAGCTGTACTCGCGGTTACCGGTCGGTGACGAACCGGACATCATCGCCGCGGCGGTTCCCGCCGGGGCACACATCCTGGAACTGGGCAGCGGGGTGGGCCGGATGACGCACCCCCTGCTGGAGCGGGGGTTCACGGTGACGGCGGTGGACGAGTCCGCCGAGATGCTGGAGCGCGTCCACGGGGCGCGGACGATATGCACTCCGATCGAGGATCTCGACCTGGGCGAGAAGTTCGACGTGGTGATGCTCGCGTCCTTCCTGGTGCACGCCGGGGACACGGAGGTCCGTCGGGGACTGCTGCGCACCTGCGCCCGGCACGTGGCGGAAGACGGCTGTGTGCTGATCCAGCGGGAGGGCGAGGACTACCACACCGCTCTGCCGCGGGAGAGGGTCGATCCCAGCGGCTTCACGGTGCGCATGCTGTCGGCGGAACCGGTCGGGGACGGCGTGAACTCGGTCCGCGCGGAGTACGTGTTCCCGGACGCGGTGTGGACGCAGACGTTCTTGTCCCGGCCGCTGACGAAGGAGCAGTTCGAGGAGGCGCTGGCGGAGGCGGGACTGGAGGTGGAGGAGTACCTGACGCCGGACAGAGTGTGGGTGCGCGCGGTGCGCCGATGAGTTCTGGGCCTCGGGCGGGTCTACCTCGGTGACAGCAACCGGGACCGCTGCACCAGGGAGAACCCCATGTCCGAGACCACTGCCCCTGCTGCCCCCGCCGCTTCCGGGGCCCTCCGTGCTCGCCGTGCGCAGGCCGCCCGGGTCGCCCTGCGCACGGTGCAGGTGCTGCTCGCCCTGTTCTACGGGATCGCGAGCGCGCTGCCCAAGCTCATCGCCCACCCGTCGGCCGTGGGGTCGTTCGACAGGATCGGCTGGGGCAGCGCGGGGATGTACACGATCGGCGCGCTGGAACTCGCCGGGGCCGTGGCCCTGTTGGTTCCCGCCCTGCAATCCCTGGCGGCGACGGCGCTGAGCGCGCTGATGGTGGGTGCCTTCATCGTCCAACTCACCGTCTTCGACGGTCAGTACGCGGCGACACCGCTGATCCTGATCGTGCCGCTGGCCGTGATCGCCTGGGCCCGGCGCGGGCAGAACACGAAGCTGCTGCGGCTGCTGCGTTCGGCCCGGCCGGGAGCGTGACCCCCGCGCGTGGGGGTCACTGCCCCCCGGGACGTCCCCTGAGCCCGTTCAGCGCCCGCAGGCGTTCCAGCTCGCGGCGGTCGCGCTTGGTGGGGCGGCCCGTGCCGCGGTCACGCAGGACGAGGGGGGCCACGGCCTCGCGGGGCGGGGGCGGCGGGGAGTTGTCGATGTAGCACTGCTGGGCCACGGGGGCGCCGACCCGCTTGCGGATCAGACGCTTGACGATCACGACCCGCTCACGGCCCTCGTGCCGCAGACGCACCTCGTCGCCGACACGCACGGCGTACGCGGGCTTGACGCGCTCGCCGTTCACATGGACGTGTCCGCCGCGGCAGGCGGTGGCCCCGAGGGAACGGGTCTTGATCAGCCGGACCGCCCAGATCCAGCTGTCGATGCGCACGGTCTCGCCGGCCGCCGGGCCCGCCGCCTCCGCCGCGGCCACGGCGGCGGTGATCCTCGGGTCGGCGGTCTGTGCGTCCGTTCCCGCGGCGCCGCCGGTGTGGCGGGTGGTGTCCTCGTCCGCATCCTGGGAAGCCATGTCCTCGACCTTAGCTCGCCGGTCTGGGGAAGCCGGACACGTTTTCCTACCGTGGAGGAATGAACATCAGCGGCCTGAACCAGCTCGACCGGCGCGTCGCGGGCTGCCGGGCCTGCCCCCGACTGGTGGCCTGGCGGGAGGAGGTGGCCCGTACCAAGCGCGCCGCCTTCGCCGACTGGACGTACTGGGGGCGGCCGGTGCCCGGTTACGGACCGCCCGACGCCCGGCTGCTGATCATCGGCCTCGCGCCCGCCGCGCACGGCGGCAACCGCACCGGCCGCATGTTCACCGGCGACCGCTCCGGGGACGTGCTGTACCAGGCCCTGTACGACGTGGGCCTGGCCTCCCAGCCCACCTCCGTGCACGCCGGTGACGGGCTTGAGCTGTACGGCGCTCGCGTCACCTCACCCGTGCACTGCGCCCCGCCCGCCAACAAGCCGACCCCCGAGGAACGGGACACCTGCCGGCCCTGGCTGGTGCAGGAGCTGCGGCTGCTGCGGCCGACGCTACGGGCCGCCGTCGTCCTCGGCGCCTTCGGCTGGCAGGCCGCGCTGCCCGCGTTCGCCGAGGCGGGCTGGAGTGTCCCCCGCCCCCGCCCGGCCTTCGGTCACGGCACCCGGGTCGCGCTCGACGGGCTGGACCTCTTCGGCTGCTTCCACGTCAGCCAGCGCAACACCTTCACCGGCCGGCTCACCCCCGAGATGCTGCGGGAGGTGCTGCGGACAGCGGCGGAGGCCGCCGGGCTGGGAGCCTGACCCGCACCCCCCGCCCCCGGCAGGGCGTCACCCGGCCCGGCCGCCGGTCCGGCTGATCAAGGCCGCCACACGTACCGCACGTCCGGCTCCCGCTCCTCGTTCCCGCTGCCGTCGGTGAACTCCACCGCGGCGAAACCGTGCCGCTCGTAGAACCGGTGGGCCGGAGCGTTGCCCTGGAAGGTCCACAACGTGAGCCCCTGCGGGCTGCGCTCCTTGGCCAGCGCGACGAACCGGTCCCCGATGCCCCGCCCGCGCCATTCCGGGGCGAGGTAGAGCTGGGACAGCAACTCGTCCTCCAGCACCATCACCCCGACGATCCCACCACCGTCCTCCTCCTCGGCGACCCAGGTCTCCCGCAAAGGCACGACCACGTGCCGGAAGTACTCGTGCACCTCGTCGTCGGAACGCGGCCGGACCACCGTGGGCAGCGCGGCGGCGAAGGACCGCAGCCAGACATCGGCCGCGGCGGCGGCATCGGAAGCGGCCGCCCGGCGCAGCACGACCGTCGCCCCGGCGCTCACTCGGGCACCACAGCGGTCGCCGTGATCTCCACGAGCTGCCCGGTGTACCCCAGGCAGGCCACCCCGATCAGGGTCGACGAGTGCGGCCCCGCACTGAGCCCGGAGGCCTCGACCACCTCCCACACGGCGGACAGCACGGACGGTTCACTGCTCACGACGTACACGTCGGTGGCCACCACATGCCCCAGGTCGCTGCCCACCGCCGCCAGTTGCTCGCGCAGGTTGCCGATCACCTGCTCGGCCTGCCGCACGGGATCCCCCGGCCCGACGACCTCCCCCTTCTCGTCCAGAGGCACCGCTCCGGCGAGGAAGGCAAGCTTCGTGCCGGCCTCGACGACGGTGGCGTGCGAGTAGGTGGGGGGCGGGAAGAGGCCGGGGGCGGTGACGCGCCGGATCATGGGCGGGACTCCTGGGTCGGGTGGTGGGCAACCACCCGATCATCCGGGCCACCACCCCTCGACGCATCCCGATTTCCGGGCGCTGAGCAGCGGTTCGAGTCGAACGGGTGCTTCGGGACGACCCGCGTCACGATCACGGGCCGGACATGGCATCGACGATCTCGAAGCGGCCGCCCCGGACACAATCGGGACCTGGAGCAGGCGGACGCCTTCGTCACCCACGCCGGTATGGGCGGCTGTGGCGGGGGACTGATGGCAGGCGTTCCGATGATCGCCGTGCCGCAGGGCGCCGACCGGTTCATGAACGCGCCGTCGACCTCGTCGAGGACATGCCGGGGGCACGGAGCATCACGGAATGATCTCCGAATCTTCACACCCCCTTTTCGTGGTGTGTACATGCAGTTAATGTCGTCCCCTTGAAAGATCCTCAGGGGGACGACATGAACAACCCGTACTCGACGCCGTCCGCTCCGCGCACCGTGGACACCCGGCGCTGGTACAGGCGCAAGCGCGTATGGGCGGCGAGCGTGGTCGTGTTCGCTCTGGGTGCCATGGGCGGCACCCAGAGCGCGCAGGACGAGGTGAACGCTGCGAAGGCCGCCGCCGCCAAGCCGCGGCCGACGGTCACGGTGACGGCCACGGCGACCGTGACCGACATACCGAAGGTGGCGCCCGCGCCCACGGTCACCAAGACGAAGACGGTGAAGAAGCCCGGCCCGACCGTCACGGTCACGAAGACCGCGCGGACCGTCTCGGGTACCGGTACCAGCCACAGCGGTAGCAGTGGCAGCAGCAGGGGCGGCGGCGGTGGCACCGCCACCGGCACCTGCTCGATCACCTCCAACGCGGGCAACTGCTACCAGGCGGGCCAGTACTGCCGCAACAGCGACCACGGCGCCACGACGACGACCGCCGGCGGTACCAGCATCAGGTGCAGCTACAGCTCGGGCGCGTGGCGCTGGACCTACGTCTGAGTCAGTGCTGGGCGAACTGGACGCGGGTCGCCTGGACGGCATCCGGGCGGACGGCGATGCCGCTGACCGTCAGTTGCTCGCCGTAGATGTCGGTGAGCCGCAGCGGGCCGCCACAGCCGGTGCCGTCCTCGGAGAGGAAGTAGTTGTAGCTCTCGCGGGTCAGTTGGCGCCAGCCGCTGCCGGTGCTGACCTCCAGCCGGGCCAGCGGGTTGCGGTGGCCGAGGGCCTGGATGCCGCACCAGTTGGCGCTGGAGCCGGTCTTGTAGCGGATCGAGACCTTGTCGGAGGTGCTGGGGCTCAGCAGGCTCCAGGTGACCGAGATGCGGCCGGCGTTGAGGGCGGCGAGTTTCGCGAAGGCCTGCTCGCTGAGGTCCAGTTGGCCGACTGCGCACTCGGGGCACTCGTTGGTGACCCGCACCGTGACGGAGGCCCCGCCCGCGCGCACGCTGATGTACGCCCCGCACGCCTTGGCCGTCTCGTAGTCGGTGTGGTTCATCGCCGCGATCATCAGGTCGGACGTCGGGCCGTATGTGCAGGCGCCGTTGCCGTCTCCAGCGGCGTAGTGGGTGGCGACACCGCTGTAGGTGACCCCGGGCTTGATCCGTCCCGCCAGCGGGGCCGCGCCGGAAGCCGGCCGGGCGTTCGGCACGGTGGTGCGAGCGGGCGACGGCCGCGCCGAAGCGGTCGGTGTCCTGGCGGGTTTCGGGGTGGTCCTGGCGGCCGTCGGGGTCGGGGACGTCTTGGACCCCTTGGATGCCTTGGACGGTTTCGGCTTGAGCTTCGCCGTCTTCGGCGCGACGCTCGTCGACCGCGTGCTCGCGGCGGGCGTGGCCGCGGCCCGCACCGTCTGGGGCTCGCCGTGCGGGCGGAACGCCATCACCAGGGATACGACAAGTCCCATGGCGGCCACGGCGACGGCGGAGAGCAGGGCCGTGCGTCGTCCGGGGGCGGGTCGGCGATGGGGTGAGGATGCCACGGGTGACTCCTTTGAGTCCTTCGAGTCCTCACGTAGTACGTGAGGACATGCGCTTCCGACTCACCAGTGGTCGCAGGGGCCACAAAGGTTGCCGGGATTTCAGCGGCGATCCGGTACGAGGAGAGAGTCCTCGCCGCCCTGCCCGGCGTCCGGGCCGTCGCTCTCGGTGGTTCCCGTGCCAGGGCACCCACCGAGGTGGAGCCGCTGCCGCCGATCCACCTCGCGGGAACTCCCACGTACCTCGTGGTCGCCGGGCCGGCCGTCAACCGCGTGCTGCGCGGGGAGCTGCCCAGGCCCGCCGGCTACCGGGCAGGCTCCGGCGCACGGCCGTCGAGCGGTACGGCACGATCCGCTTCCGTGCGCCGCGGAATTGCGTTCATAAAGAACTCGGTCCTCCGGGCCATCCGTCACACGGGTGAAGCACATACGCTCCGTCCCCTCCGGGAACACGTTTAGGCTTGAAGCACCGAGCAGCCCGGCCACCGTCGCCCGAAGGCGCACCCCGCCCTCGTCCGCACAGGAGCCCAGTGACCCGCGTCGTCCACGCCCTGCCCCCGTGGCTCGCCCACGCCTTCCGAGCGCAGGGCGGGCCCGTTCCCTGGAGCGCGGTCACGCGGGGTGCGCTGGCCGCAGGCCCCCTGCTCCTCCTCGCCGTGCTCACCGGCCGGATCCCCCTCGGAATCCTCGCCGCCATCGGCGCCATGCTCGCCGGGACCAACGACCGGCCGGGCAGTCGGCGGGCCTCGGTGAAACGCCTCGGGGTGCCCGCGCTGGCCGGGTCGGCGGGGCTGCTGGGTGGGACGTACGGCGGGCAGCACCTGGCAGCCGTCCCGCTGACCCTGCTGCTCACCGCGCTCGGCCTGGTGGCGGGCGCCGCGGTCGCCGTCGGGCCCGCGGCCAGCGCCGCCGGCTCACAGCTGCTGGTCGGCGCGGCCATCGGCGCCGGGATGCCGCTGCCCGAACCGGGATGGCTGCGGGCACTCGCCTTCCTCGCCGGGGCGGGCTGGCTGCTCGTGCTACGGCTGGCGCTGCCCACCCCCGGCTCCCTCGCCGGTGACTTCCGCTTCGACGGGGAGCGGGACGCCGTCGCCGGGGTGTACGACGCGATCGCCGAGCTGCTCGACGCCGTGGGGACCGACGCCGCCCTGGCCCGCCGCGCCGCGCTGACCGCCGCCCTCGACCACGCACAGGACGCCCTCGCCGGGCCCCGGCTGCGCCGCCACGCCAGCTCCGCGGCCGAACGCCGGCTGCACGCCCAGTACACCGCCGCGCTGCCCCTCGCCGAGGCCGCGACCGCCCTCGCCTGGGCCGGGGAGGCCACGGACGAGAGAGCCTCGGAAGGACCCCGGCGGCTCGCCGCCGCCGTACGCGGCAACAGCGCCACCGGCCCGCTGCCCGCACCCCACCGGTCCGCCCCCGCGCTGCGCGCCCTCGACGACGCCCTGCTGCGCGCCGCCGAGACCTTCGACCGGGCCGATGACACACAGCAGCGGCTGCACACCCGGCGCCGCACCACCAAGGACCTCCTGCGTGCCGCCCTGGGCAGCGGCGGCCGGGAGTACGGGCTCAGGATCGCCCTCTGCTTCGGAGCGAGCGGGGCCATCGCCCAGGCCCTGCACACCGCGCACTGGCACGGGCACCAGTACTGGTACTGGCTGCCCGTCACGGCCGTGTGGCTCGTCAAGCCCGACCTCGGACCGCTCGCCTCCAGGGTGCTGTCCCGGGCCGCGGGAACGGTGCTGGGCGCCCTCGTCTTCGCCGGCTTCGCCGCCGTACTGCCCCGGCCCGAGGGGCTCGTCGCCCTCGTGACCATCTGCGGGGCGCTCGTCCCCGTCGCCGCCCGGCACTTCGCCGCCCAGACCGCCGTCGTCACCCTGCTCGTCCTCGCCCTCGTCATGGTCGGCGGGGAGCCGCAGGCCTCCGTCAGCCGGATCGGGGAAACGCTGCTGGCCTGTGCGATCGTGCTGATCGTCGGGCATCTGCCGATGCCGGGGACGCGTGGCGCGGGCGTACGGCAGCGGCTGGCGGCGGCCGGGAACGCCGCGCAGGCCTACCTCGCCCATGTCCTGAGCGAGTCCGACGACCGCGCCGAACGGTGGGCCCTGCGCCGTGACGCCTACCGCACCCTCGCCGAGGCCCGTACCGCCATTGCCGTCTCCGCCGCCGAACTGCCGGCCCTCGCCCGGCACACGGAGGGCACGGACTCCGTCGCCGCCATGCTCGAACGGCTCGTCGACACGACCACCGCGTCCGCGGTGCACCTCGACGACACGGGGCACCTGACTCCGCGCCAGATCAGCCTCCTCACCGAGCTCGTCGGCGAGCTGGAGCAAGAGCGCGAGCGGCTGGGGCTGCGGTCCACACACTCCCGTCCGGTGCATTTCGTGACCCACACGGGTGATTAATCGTATTGATTGCGAAACCGGGCGCGGCGCCCGTGGAATTGCTGATTCCGATCCGAGTGACACTCACCGAAAAGGGAGTAAGCGTGAAATCAGCACACAGGGTCCCACGGCGTCCGGACGGCCGGTCCAAGGGCTTCACGTGGACGGCAAGAGGTCTTTCGGCGGTGGCCGGATCCGTGATCGCGGGGGTTCTCGCCACCTCTCCTGCGGCCGCCCTCGGTTCGGCCGGCCCGTCCACCCCGGCTCCGCCGAACACGAGCAACTCGACGGCCGCGGAAACAGCCGTCAAGGGGCAGAACGATCCCCATGAGAACGGGGAGCAGAGGATCGTCCGGGCCGTCGTGAGAAGCGACGGAAGCCTCGTCCCCGGGCAGAGCTCCGGTGCCGTGTCGTCGTACAGGATCGCCGTCGGCACCTATCAGGTCTGCTTCAACACGCCGATCACCAACGGCACGTACGTCGCCACCATCGGCCTGCCCGGCAACGCCATGTCGTCATCGCCCGGTGAGATCACCGTCGTGGGCCGGTACGCCACCAACAACTGCCTGTTCATCCAGACGTACAACTCGGTGGGAACGCTGGAGGACCACAGCTTCCACGTGGTCGTGGCGTACCACCACTGAAGATGACACTTCGACGGCCGGCCCGTCCACGACCCCTCGTGGACGGGTGTCGCCCGTCTGTCCTTCGCCGTATTGAATCCGTCACCTTCGGTGCCTTTGGTGTCGCACAGTGAACGGAATCTCACCTACCGCAGTGAACGGGTGTCAACAATGTCTCAGTACCGTCACTGAGCGAGGCCGTTTCCCATTCCAGGGCGTTTACTCCTACAGGTATGACGCTTTCTGGAGGTGCGAGATGGTGAACGGGCGAACGGTGCTCGAACGCTTTCCCGCCGGTGGACCGCGGGGATCGTGGCCGGCCGAGGAGTTCGCGCACGCGCGGCGCCTCGAAGGGCTGCCCGCCGAGGTCGTCATGGACCTGGCGACCGACACGTTCCTGGTGATCGTGCGGGGTTCCGTCGGTGCCGAGTGAGCGGGCTCAGCCCGCCTTCGGGGCGGGCAGCTTCGCCGTGAACTGCTCCGCCTGGAGCGCGTACAGCTCCGCGTAGAGGCCACCGGTGGCCAGCAGTTCCTCGGGGGTACCGGACTCCACGAGCCGACCCTGGTCGAGGACGTGCACCAGATCCGCGTGCCGTACCGAAGCCAGCCGGTGGGTGATCAGCACGACCGTCTGACCGCTGCCCGCCAGCGCCCGGATCCGGTCGAAGACCTCCAGCTCGGCCCGTGCGTCCAGGGCCGCGGTCGGCTCGTCCACGATCAGGATCCGCCCGCGCCGGTACGCGGCCCGGGCGATCCCCAGGCGCTGCCACTGGCCGCCGGAGAGCTGGTGCCCCCCGCTGAAGTGACGGGCCAGCAGGGTGTCCAGACCGTGCGGCAGGTCCGCGACCACCTCCTGCGCGCCCGCCTCGTCGATCGCGTCGGCCAGGCGCTCCTCGGTGAGGGGCACCGCGGAACGGCCGACGGCCACGTTGACCCGCGCGGTGAACGGCCAGCGCTTGAAGTCCTGCGCGACCATCGCGATGCGCTCGGCCAGTTGGTGCCGGTCGGCCCGCGCCGCGTCGACACCGTCCCACAGGATCCGGCCCCGGTCCGGCTTGTACAGGCCCGCGAGCAGCTTGACCAAAGTCGTCTTGCCCGAGCCGTTCTCACCCACCAGCGCCACGATCCGGCCCAGCGGGAGGGTGAGCGTGACGTCGTCGAGGGCGGGGTGGGTGGAGTCGCCCGGGTAGCGGAAGGTGACGTTCTCGAAGCGGACCTCACTCGGATCCTCGGGCAGCGTCTCCCCGCCGACCGGGATGGCGCGCTCGGCCGCCTCCGTGTACAGCCGCTGCAGGTCGCCCACGAACAGCGCCTCCTCGTGCAGCGTGTTGACCTCCAGCACCAGCGTGTCGAGGCTCGCCGAGCCGGTGCGGATCGCGATCACCGCGGTGCCCGCCACGGACAGCGCCATCGTCCCCGACAGCAGCAGGGCGCCCAGCGTCGCGTACGTCGCCACGGTCGCCAGACCCGTCCAGGCCGCCGCGATCAGACCGGTACGGGCCGCCAGCCGGGCCAGCCGCGCCTGCTCCGCCTCCGCGGTCTCCGACATCGCCCGGAAGTGCCGGAGCAGGAACGGGCCGACACCGTGCACACGGATCTCCGGCGCGGCCTCCGGCTCGGTGAGCAGACCGCTGATCAGATGACCGGCGCGGGCGTGCTGCACCCAGGTGTGGAAGGACTCGTAGCGACGCCGGGCGTTGGTCAGCGCGCCCCAGGCGCTCGGCAGGGTCATGGTGATCAGCAGCGGCAGCAGAGCCGGATGGAGCACGGTGAGCACACCGGCCGCCGCCACCAGCGAGATCAGTGCGTTGATCACCCGAGTGCCGTACATGATCATGCGGCGGGCGGACGAGGCCCCGTACTGCGCGGTGTCCAGCAGCTTGTGGAACGCGTGATCCTCGATGGCGGCCAGTTCCACGCCCGCCGCCCGCTCCAGATACCGCTCGGTCGCCACCCGCTCCACCTTCGGCTCCAGCCGGCCGGTGGCGTACGTCGACGCGGCCCCGAGCAGTGTGGTGACCAGCGCCACCGAGGCCATGGCGACCAGGGCGGGGGCGGCGCCGCGCAGCCGGTCCTCCAGGGGGCCGCCGCCGATCAGCCGGCCCAGCACGCTGTTCACCGCCAGCAGGCTCACCGCCTGGGCCACACCCCGGCCCGCCTCGGCGGCCAGCACCGTCCGGGCCGCGCTCCGGTCCGCCTCCCGGGCCAGCCGGAAGCTGGACGCGAGCATGCCGGGCAGCCGGGTCACCATGGCCCGGAAGTCCAGCTCCAGGAAGGCGTCCGTGTGCTGGTTCCACCCCATGTCGTAGCGCAACGGCCCACCGAACAGCAGCCGCTCCGACTCGGACACTTCGGGCCCCACCGAGCCGCGCCTCTTCCCCACCGTCAACCTCCCCCGAGCCGGCCATGACCGACGGCCACTATCCCGGCACGACCGCCCACAAGGCAGGGCGCGAACCCGGTTCACCGGGGGCGCGCGGGCGTACGAACTGCTTCCCAGCCCACCCGACGTCCGACCACGACGCCGTCGAGGCCGATCGGAGCGGGGTAGGGGAGGCGGCCACGTGAGGGGGGGCTCCGGCGGGGTGCGGGGGCGAAGCCCCGCGAGGGTCCCGGGCCGCAGTCCTGCGGGGTTCAGAGGCGTAGCCCCCCGGCGGGGTGCGGAGGGCGTAACCCTGCGGGGGGTGAGGGGCGCTCCCGGCGGGGTGCTGGGGCGGACCCGCAGGGGTCCCGGGCCAAAGCCCCGCGGCGGTTCAGAGGCGCAGCCCCCCGGCGCAGTGCGGGGCGGACCCCCGCAGGGATCCCGGGCCGGAGCCCCGCGGCGGTTCAGAGGCGCAGCCCTCCCCGGCGGGGCGGAGCCCCGCAGGGGTTCAGGGGGGGGCGGAGCCCCCCGGGCGGGGTTGAAGGGGCGGAGCCCCTGGGGACGGGAACGGGTAGGGGCGGCGGGGGCGAAAACTCCCCGCGAGCCGGCCCGGCGGCGCAGCCCCGACCCGCAAGGCCCGCGGTCCGGCGCGGCCCCGGCACCGGCCCCACCAGCCCGCCCCGGGCAAGAACACCCCGCAAACCCGCGGAGCGCTACGCGCTGATGGCCCCCGACCAGTCCGGAGCAGCCCCCAACACCCGGCACAGCGCCAGGTACAGCGGTATCGGCGGAGTGTACGGAACCGTACCCTCCGGCCGGTGGATGAGCCGGGCGGCCCGCGGCACCGGCGCGCCGTGCACGTACAGCCCGGGCGCGGGCCACGCCAGGTCGTGGTCGGAGTCCGACGGAACGATCCACCACCACCGGTCCCCGTCGGTGTACACGCACCCCACACGCGGCAGCCGGGGCACGATGACCGGCCCGAAGCGGGCGGGCACGGCCACGGCGTCACAGCCCAGCGGCGCCGTCATGCCCTCGGGCACGGGCATCCGCGGTGCGCCTCCGACGTCACCCGAGGGATCCTGCTCGCGCCTGATGCGCACCAGAGTGTCCAGGCCCATCGACTGGCCGGGGCCAGGGGCCCCGGTCACGGCCTTCCCCACGACCGGTCCCGCGCGCGCGGGATCCTCCCGAGGGCACCGGAGTCATGGAGGGCCTTGACCTCGTCCTCGTCCGGGCGGCGCTCGGAGCCGTGTCCCGAGTCACGCGGCGCGGCCGGCTTGGAACGGGTGCCCCAGCCCAGGTCACCCCGCACCTCGCCCGCCTCGCCGGCCTCGGCCGCGGCGTCGTGCGACCCGTCCGCCTGCCGAGGCAGTTCGGCCCAGACCGTCAGACCCGGACCGTGCTCCTGGGCGCCCCAGGCCCGGCACAGCGCGTCGACGAGGAGCAGCCCCCTCCCGTGCTCCTCGTCGGGCCGCTGAGGGGACGGGTGCGGCTCACCGGGCGCACAGCCCTCGTCGTGCACGGCTATGCGCACCATGTCGTCGTGGTCGTGCAGCTCGCACACGACACGAGTGCTGGCGGTGTGCACTATGGCGTTGGTCACCAGCTCGGATATCACCAGAGCCGCGGTGTCGCAGGTGTCCGCGCAGACCGCCCAGCCGTCCAGCCGGGCACGCGCCAGACGTCTCGCCTGGGCGGGCGAACCGGGATGAGCGGCCAGCTCGAAGCGGAACCGGCGCCCGGAAGCGGCCCCGACCGGGGCGACTCCCGTGGCGGCACCGAGACCGAAACGGCCTGCGGCGGCGTCTGTTCCTAAAGGCGCGGACGGAATCACGCTTGCCACTATCGCCCCGCCATGAACACTTGGCAAGTGTCACTCTGAAAAATGCAGAGTGCTGTGTGACTCGGTCGGGCGCCGTGGCACACTGCACGCAACAGCACGTTGAGCGGCGCCAGTTGGGATCGGCGAGGATCCGAAAGATCTTCGAACGTGATTTCGAATGGCGCCGTAGGTCTGTCAGCATCTCTTCGCGTTCAGTCGTGTTGAGCCGTATTCGTCCATGGAGGTGGGCGTGTGAGCGAGCCGCGGTCTGCGCCGACGGTGGGCCAGGTCGTCCTCGGTCGGCGCCTGCTGGACCTGCGGGAACGTGCCGGACTCAAGCGGGAGGAAGCCGCCCGCATCCTCCGCGTCGCCCCAGCCACCGTCCGCCGTATGGAGATGGCGGAGGTCGCCCTCAAGATCCCGTACCTTCAACTCCTGCTGAAGGCCTACGGTGTCGGCGACGAGGAGGCCGAGGCCTTCGTCCAACTGGCCGAGGACGCCAACAAGCCCGGCTGGTGGCAGCGGTTCCACGACATCCTGCCCGGCTGGTTCTCGATGTACGTCAGCCTCGAGGGCGCGGCGAGCCTGATCCGCTCCTATGAACCGCACTTCGTGCCCGGCCTGTTCCAGACCGAGGAGTACGCGCGCGGAGTCCTGAAAGCGGGCGCCATCGGCCAGACCCGGCCGGAGGACATCGAGCGGTACGTCGCGCTGCGCATGGAGCGCCAGCAACTGCTCACCCGTTCCGACGCGCCCCGGTTCTGGGCCGTGATGGACGAGACCGTCCTGCGCCGCCCGGTCGGCGGACCGGAGGTGATGCGCGCGCAGATCGACAGACTGATCGAGGCCACGACGCTGCCCAACGTGACGCTCCAGGTGGCCCCGTTCGCGAACGGGCCGCACCCCGGCACGTACGGGCCCTTCGTGCTGTTCCGATTCGCCATGCCCGAACTTCCGGACATGGTCTACAGCGAGTACCTGACCGGCGCCGTCTACCTGGACGCGCGCACCGAGGTGGCGACCCATCTCGAGGTCATGGACCGCATGGCGGCGCAGGCCGCTACTGCACAACGCACGAAGGAGATCCTCCGGGATCTCCGCGAGGAGCTCTGAATGGATCGCATCAAGCCGCGCAGTCACGTCTACAACGGCATGCCCGCGCGGGAGCTGGGCAGCGAAGGGTGGCACAAGCCCTGGAGCGGCGGCAACGGCGGGAACTGTCTGGAGGCGATGAAGCTCGCCGACGGCCGGATAGCCGTACGCCAGTCGACCGACCCCGACGGTCCGGCACTGATCTACACCACGGACGAGATGACCGCCTTCATCGAGGGCGCCAAGGCGGGGGAGGCCGATTTCCTGCTGTCCTGATGCCTGTTGATTATTTTTCTTGCTCAACTTCCCTATGTTGATACGACTTTGGTGCAAACTTGATCATTCACCGCGTCAGACGCTTACGGAGTGCCTCATGACCGGGCAGGACCCCATGGCCGCCGTCCAGATCGACACCAGCAGGCCACACCCCGCACGCATGTACGACTGGTATCTCGGCGGCAAGGACAACTACCCCGTCGACGAGGAGATGGGCCGGCAGATGCTGGCCCTGGACCCCAGGGTGCCGGTGATGGCCCGGGTCAACCGCGCGTTCATGCACCGTGCCACGCGCTGGCTGGCCCAGCAGGGTGTACGGCAGTTCCTGGACGTCGGCACCGGCATCCCGACCGAACCGAACCTCCACCAGATCGCCCAGGGGGTCGCACCGGAAGCCCGCGTCGTCTACTGCGACAACGACCCCATCGTGCTGGCCCACGCGGCGGCCCTGTTGCGCGGCACGGACGAGGGCGCCACGGAGTACCTGCAGGCCGACGTGCGCGACCCGGCCGCCATCCTGGCGGGCGCCAAGCAGGTCCTGGACATGGGCCGGCCCGTCGCGCTCTCGCTCGTCGCCCTGCTGCACTTCGTCTCCGACGAGGACGGCGCACACGACCTGGTCGCCCGGCTGCTGTCCGAACTGCCCTCCGGCAGCTACCTGGTGATGACCCACGCCACCGCCGACTTCACCCCGGAGGAGTCCGCGGCGGCCATCGAGAAGCTCAAGGCGGCGGGCGTCACCCTGGCGCTGCGCTCCCGCGAGGAGTTCTCCCGCTTCTTCACCGGGCTCGAACTGGTCGATCCCGGCGTCGAGATCGTCCACAAGTGGCATCCCGAGCTGGGCGACCCGGTCCCCGGGCAGGACGACGGGGTGATCCCCGGGTACGGGGCGGTGGCCCGCAAGGCGTAGGTTCCGCCCTCCGTCACGGCGGCGGCAGTACGGCGCACAACGCGTCCACTGCCGCCGCGTACGCGTGTTCCGGCGGCGTCGCATAGCCCACGACGAGGCCGTCCCGGGCGGCCATGTCCGTATCCGGGTGCCGGAACGCGCCGAGCCCGTCCAGGGCCACACCGTGCCAGGTCGCCGCCTTGACGGTGGACGCCTCGGTACCGGGCGGCAGCCGCAGCACCGCGTGCAGCCCGGCCGCGACGCCGGTCACCCGGACGTGCGGGGCGTGTGCGGCGAGTGCCTCGACGAGGCGGTCCCGGCGGTGCCGGTAGCGCTGCCGCATACGCCGCACATGACGGTCGTACGACCCCGACACCACGAAGTCGGCCAGCGCCAGTTGCTCCGGGACGCTCGCCCACGCCTCGCGTTCGCCCTTGGCCGCGAGCACGGCGTCGACATACCGCTCCGGCAGAACCATCCACCCCAGCCGCAGCGCCGGCGACAGGCTCTTGCTGACCGAGCCGATGAAGATCACCCGTTCGGGGTCGAGGCCCTGGACCGCACCGACGGGCTTGCGGTCGTACCGGAACTCGCCGTCGTAGTCGTCCTCCAGGACCACCCCGTCACGCGCGCGTGCCCAGTCGACGACGGTGGCCCGGCGCTCGGCGTGCAGCGGCCCACCGGTGGGGAACTGGTGCGCGGGGGTGAGCAGCACGGCCCGCTCCCGCCCCAACCGGTCCACCAGGGCACCGCCTTCGTCGAGGGGGAGCGGCACGGTCCGCACCCCGGCCGTCGCGAGCAGTTGCCGGTGGAACCCCAGCCCGTAGGCCTCCACCGCGAGCGGTCCGCGCAGCACACCGCCGCCGGTCCGCCCCTGCCCGAAGAGCAGCCGGAGCGCGTGCGCGAAACCGGAGCAGATCACGATCCGGCCCGGCTCGGTACGCACGCCACGCGCGCGTGCCAGGTACTCGGCGAGCGCCTCCCGCAGCTCCGGCCGCCCGGCGGGATCACCCGGCCCGAACGCCTCGCTGGGCGCGGACTGGAGCGCTCTGCGGTACGACGCCGCCCAGGCCGCCCGCGGAAACTCCGACGCGTCCGGAGCGCCCTGCCGGAGATCGTGCCGCGGCACACGCGCGCGTGGAGGCGACTTCTTCGGCGTCCGCGCGGCGGCCCGCACCGGCTCCGCCCGGTCCGCGACCCGGGTGCCCGAACCCTGGCGCGCGGTCAGCCGGCCCTCCGCCACCAGCTCCGCGTACGCGTCCGCGACCGTGTTGCGGGCCACGCCCAGGTCGGCGGCGAGCGAGCGGTACGGCGGCAGCCGCGTCCCCGGCGGCAGCCGCCCGTCGACCACGGCGTCCCGCAGCGCCGCGATCAGCGCCGCCCGGCGCCCGCCCGTCGCCGGCAGCTCCAGATGGAGGTCCACACCGATCCGCTGCGCGGAATTGACCCATGATTCCGTCATGGAAATGCACCCTACAAGGGGTCTTTCCGGTCCGTAGGTTGAAGGACATGACGACGAACACGAACACCCCGGTCCGTACCCGCCTCGACTTCGCGAAGGCCGCCCCGAAGGCCTTCCGCGCCCTCATCGGCTTCGACGCCGCCGCCCGCGAGGGCCTCGACCCCGCCCTGGTCGAGCTGATCCAGATCCGCAGCTCCCACCTCAACCACTGCGCCTACTGCCTGCACATGCACACCAACGACGCCCGCAAGGCGGGCGAGAGCGAGGACCGGCTGCACATGGTCGCCGTGTGGCGCGAGGCCCGCCACTTCTTCACCGAGAAGGAGCAGGCGGCGCTCGCCCTCACGGAGGCGGTCACCCTGGTCGCCGACGGCGGTGTCCCCCACGACGTCTACGCCGAGGCGGCGGCCCGCTTCGACGACACCGAACTGGCACACGTACTCGCCCTGATCTTCGCGATCAACACATGGAACCGGGTGGCCCTGTCCACGGCCAAGATGGCCGGGACGGACGAGCGGCGTCGCTGAACCACGCGACGGCTCACACCGCCATCGGCCGGTCGTGCGGCGAAATCGGCGCCGGCAGCCGCGAACTTCCCGTCAGATGACGGTCGACGGCCGCCGCGACCGCCCGCCCCTCCGCGATCGCCCACACGATCAGCGACTGCCCGCGCGCGGCGTCCCCGGCGGCGAACACACCGGGGACGCCGGTCGCGAAGCCGGCGTCCCGGGCGATCGTGCCGCGCGGCTCCAGTTCCAGCCCCAGCTGGTCCACCAGACCGTCCCCGCGGTCGGGTCCGGAGAAACCGAGCGCGAGCAGGACGAGGTCTGCGGGGATGGCCCGTCCGGTGCCGGGCAGCGGCCGCCGCAGCGCGTCCACCTCGACCAGGTGCAGCGACCGCACGCGTCCGTCCGCGTCACCGGTGAACCGCAGCGTCGACGCCGCGAACAGCCGGGCGTCGGCGTCCGCGACCGGGGCGGTCTCCAGGTCGCGCGCCTCCTCGTGCGCGGCCGACATCCGGTAGATCTTCGGGTACGTCGGCCAGGGCTGGGTGAGCTCGTCGCGCTCGGCGCCCGGCTGGGCGTAGATGTCCAGCTGGGTGACCGACGCCGCCCCGTCCCGTACCGCCGTGCCCAGGCAGTCGGCGCCCGTGTCACCGCCGCCCACGATCACCACGTGCTTACCGGCGGCCGACAGCGGCGACACCTCCAGGTCGCCCTCGCAGACCCGGTTGGACAGCGGAAGGTACTCCATCGCCTGGTGTATCCCGGCCAACTCGCGGCCGGGCACGTCCAGTTCCCGCCAGGCCGTGGCCCCCGTGGCGATGACGACGGCGTCGTACCGCGCGCGCAGCTCGGCCGCGTCGACGTCCCGCCCGACCGCCGTGGACGTGCGGAACTTGGTGCCCTCGGCACGCATCTGCTCCAGCCGCCGCTCCAGATGCCGCTTCTCCATCTTGAACTCGGGGATGCCGTAGCGCATCAGCCCGCCGAGCCGGTCGTCCCGCTCGTACACGGCGACGGTGTGCCCGGCCCGCGTCAGCTGCTGGGCCGCCGCCAGCCCCGTCGGACCCGAGCCGATCACCGCGACGGTCCGCCCGGACAGTCGCTCCGGAGGCCGCGGCGGCGCGAAACCCTCCTCCCAGGCCCGGTCGGCGATCGCACACTCGACGTTCTTGATCGTGACAGCCGGCTGGTTGATCGCCAGCACACAACCCGCCTCGCAGGGCGCCGGGCACAGACGCCCGGTGAACTCGGGGAAGTTGTTCGTGGCGTGCAGCCGGTCGCTCGCCGCCCGCCAGTCCTCGCGCGAGACCAGGTCGTTCCACTCGGGGATGAGGTTTCCCAGCGGGCACGCCTCGTGGCAGAAGGGGACGCCGCAGTCCATGCAACGGTCGGCCTGTCTGCTGATGATGGGCAGCAGGGCACCCGGGACGTACACCTCGTCCCAGTCCTGGACACGCTCCGCGACCGGCCTGCGCGGCCACTCCTGGCGGGGCGTCTTCATGAAACCCTTGGGATCGGCCATGGCCGTCTTCCTTGCTCGGGCGTTAGGACAGGCCGTGCGTCATCGGGCGGCACACTCTTTCGGCCACTTTACGTCCCCTCCATGTCACCCGCAGAGGGGGAGGACAGCGCTTTCTCCGTGGCTTCCTCAGGCGGCTGCCGGATTTCTCCGAGGCCATTCCGAGGCCGTCCCGGGACCTCCCTCAGGTGAGAGCCAGCGCGTACACGAGTGCGGCGGCGGCCGAGGCGATCGTGCGCAGGTGGTTCCAGAAGGTCCACTCGCGTATGTACGTCGGCCAGTACGCGGCGGCTTCCCCGGTCCCCGGATCCAGCCGCTGCAGCGTCTCGTTGCGCGGCACGTTCGCGACCACGGTCAGTCCGAAGGCGCCGAACAGATACAGCGCGCTGCCCAGCAGCAGTTCCACCTTCCCGTCGTCGGGCCACAACACGAAGGTCACCACCGAGATCACGGCACACAGTACGGCCGACCCCAGGAAGAGGATCATGAAGGCCGGTGCCACAGCCGCCACGTTGATCGCGTTCATCGCGGCGATCCCCTGCGCGGGCGGCAGCGCGGCCAGCCCCCGCATCACGAACGTCGAAAACCCGCAGAAAACCCCGGCCACCAGCCCGGTCGCCAGCACACCCGACACGACCAGTGCCAGGTAAGGCCCGTCGATCATGCTTCAACCACCTTTTGTCCCAAAGCGCTCGCCGTCACCGCCCGCTCACCCCGACCACCGCCCGCCACCGGCCGGCCCGGCGGCTCTTCCCCTCTCATCCGACATCGATCCCGGCCGCACGCCATCCGCGCAGCACCGTCTCCACGGCCGCCGAGATCCGCCGCCGCGCCTCATGGCGCGGCACCCCGCTCATCAGCAGTCGGTCGTACGGCGTGTCCAGGTGCCGTACGGACGCCGTGACCGCCGAGACCACCGCCCCCTCGGTCAGTGCCCGCCCGGCGGCGCTCCGCCCGACTCGCCCGCTGCCGCGCAGGGAGGCGTGCACGGCGATCGCCCGGGCCCGCTCGGCCGGGCATCCCGGGAACAACCGCAGGATCCGAGCCGCGAACGCCTCGGCGAACCGAGTGTCCTCCACCGCCCTGCGTCGCGCGTCCCGAGCCCGGCGCCGGCGCCGCACCTCCGCGTCCGCCAGGCACCGCTCCTCGGCCCGCGCCAGCGCCTCCTCCTCCACGAGGACACCCTGCCGCTCGTACCGGCTCTTGCGCCGGTTGTAGCGCACCACCACCGCGGACAGCGCGCTCTCCTCACGCGACCTGCGCGTCAGCGCGGTGTCGCCGCGTGGCAGGAACACCAAGTGCCCGAGGTCGGCGCAGTCGAGGCAGCGCGGCACGCCCTCCTCCAGTACGAGCATCGGCATCGGCCCCCGCCGGCACGCGGCGCAGTGCTTGCGCCTCAGGGGCTGGACGACGAGAAGTCCGCGGCCGGGCGGGACGGTTGCGAGTCGGACCATATCCGCTTCCTTCCCGCTGCGGTCCGGGCTGCCACGTCGTCGAGGTGGACCCTCGCGGCATCATGGGGCCTGTGCAACTCGAAGCGATCACCTGGGAACGGCTCGGTGAGCTGCTCGCCGACCGACTGGCCGAGCTGAAGCCCACCGACGGCGGCCCCTGGACACGCGTCGCCTTCGACGGGGCTCCGGCGGCCCGCCCGGTGGACCTCGCCGAACGGGTCGGGGACGCCCTGCGGGTGCGGGGCCGCCCCTCGCTGGTGGTGGGAACCGAGGGCTTCCTGCGCCCGGCCTCGCTCCGCCTGGAGCACGGCCGGAGGGACGTGGAGTCCTATTACGGCGGCTGGTTCGACACCGGCGCCCTGTGGCGCGAGGTCTTCGGCCCGCTGGAACCGGGCGGGACCGGTCGTGTCCTGCCCGACCTGTGGGACCCGGCAACCGACCGCGCCACCCGCAGCACCCATGTCCAGCTCCCGCCCGGCGGTCTTCTGCTGCTGCACGGCCCCCTCCTCCTGCGGCACTGGTTCCCCTTCGACCTGACCGTCCACGTCCTGCTCTCCCCGGGAGCCCTGCGCCGTCGCACCCCCGAGGCCGACCACTGGACGCTCCCCGCCTTCGAGCGCTACACGGCCGAGACCGACCCCGCCGGGACGGCCGACGTGCTGGTACGCGCCGACGACCCCAGGCATCCGGCGTGGAACGGCTGACCCGCCCGGCGGCCGGCTTCAGAGCCAGCCGTTGCGCCGGAAACCGCGGTACAGCGCCAGACACGCCACCGATATGACGCCTATGACGAGCGGATAGCCGAACCGCCAGTGAAGCTCCGGCATGTGATCGAAGTTCATGCCGTACACCCCGCACACCATCGTCGGTACGGCGATCACCGCCGCCCAGGCCGTGATCTTCCGCATGTCCTCGTTCTGCGCGACCGTCACCTGCGCGAGGTGCGCCTGCAGGATGGAGTTGAGCAGTTCGTCGAAGGACGCTATCTGCTCCTTGGCCCTCATCAGGTGGTCGAGGACGTCCCGGAAATAGGCCTGTATCTCCGGGGCGACCACCCTGATCGGCCGGGTCGCGAGATCCTCGATGGGGCGGCCGAGGGGCGCCACGGCCCGCTTGAGCTCCAGCAGTTCACGCTTCATCTGGTAGATGCGCCCCGGGTCCACCCGCGCGCCGTTCTCCGCGAACACGTCCGTCTCGACCTGGTCGATGTCCGCCTGCACCGAG
This sequence comes from Streptomyces sp. NPDC001544, assembly GCF_042894285.1. NCBI lineage: Bacteria > Bacillati > Actinomycetota > Actinomycetes > Kitasatosporales > Streptomycetaceae > Streptomyces > Streptomyces sp. NPDC001544. The sequence goes on from NZ_JBIAVN010000001.1 coordinate 1,080,230, forward strand.
TCCGTGACCGTCAGATAGTCGTCGACCACATGGTCCGCGATGGCGTGCAGAACGGCCGCCGGCCCCTTGGCGAGCTGCTGCGGATCCGACTCCAGCTCCTCACGCAAGGGCCCCAGCGAGCCATGCCTCCCGTGCCGCACCGTGACCACGAAGTCGTGGCCCACGAACACCATGATCTCGCCGGTGTTCACCACCTCGCTCGTCGCGGTCAACTCCTCGTGCTCGACGTAACAGACCGTCTTGAACACCGCGAAGAGCGTTTCGCCGTACCGTTCGAGCTTCGGCCGCTGATGGGCCTCCACCGCGTCCTCGACCGCCAGCGGATGCAGGTCGAACAGCTCGGCGATGCCGGCGAACTCACGGTCCGTCGGCTCGTGCAGACCCAGCCAGACGAAGCCGTCGCCCTTCTTGCGCACCCGCTCCACGACATCCACCAGTTCGCCGTCCCCGGGGACCCGGACGCCGTCCCGGTACGTCACGCAGTTCACCACCGAGGAGCCCAGCGGGGAGCGCGCGGGATGGCTCAGGTCGACCTTCGGCCGTCGCCGGGCCAGCCGCGCCATCCGGCGCAGACCGCCGACACCGCCGAGGCCCCTGACCTTCCGCAGATTCCCTGCCATGGACATCTGGATCTCCTCGCGTGGATCTCCCCGCACAACGCCGCCGCGCCTTGCCGGGCCAGTCTGCCAGCCCCGCGTGATCTGCGGGCAAGCCTGTGGAAACGACTGCTTCCGCTTTGTTCCCGGCTGTGGACAACACGTTGGATGATCGCGGCATGACGCGATCCGACGAGTACCTCCTCGACAACCGGCAGGAAGAAGCGGGGGAGCGTTTCGACGCCTTCACCGCCCTCTTCGACCCCACCACCTTCCGCCACCTCGAGGCACTGGGCATCGGCCCCGGCCTGCGCTGCTGGGAGGTGGGGGCCGGCGGCACCTCCGTGGTGTCCTGGCTGGCCGAGAAGGTCGGCCCGACGGGCAAGGTGGTCGCCACCGACATCGACGTCTCGCGGGTGGCCGCGGCCGCCCGCCCGCCGGTGGAGGTACGCGTCCACGACGTCGGCGCGGAGGAGCCGCCGGGGGAGGGGTTCGACCTGGTGCACGCCCGGCTCGTCCTCGTCCACGTGCGAAACCGCGAGAGGGCGCTGCGGTCCATGGTCAGCGCGCTGCGGCCCGGCGGCCGGCTCCTGGTCGAGGACGCCGACCCGGCCCTGCAGCCCCTTGTCTGCCCCGACGAGTACGGCCCCGAGCAGGAGCTCGCCAACCGGCTGAGGCATGGCTTCCGCAAGCTGCTCGCCGACCATGGCGCCGACCTGTCGTACGGCCGCAAACTGCCTCGGCTGCTCCGCGAGGCCGGGTTGCGCGACGTGCGGGCCGACGCCCGCTTCCCCCTCGCCTCACCCGTCTGCACCGCCCTGGAGTCCGCCACCGTCCGCCAGATCCGCGGGCAGCTGGTGGCCGCAGGCCTGGCCACCGACGAGGACATCGACCGGCACCTGTCCAACGTCGCCTCCGGCACCATGGACCTCGCCACGGCACCGATGATCTCGGCCTGGGGCCGCAAGGAGTAGACCGACGCCCCGGGGCACAGCTCGGGCCGGGACGCCGGTCGGTGCGTCAGCCGCGGGTGGGCGGTCTGCCGCCCACCCTTTCCACCGCCCGCGCCCCCGCCCGGCAGCCCGCGACCGCCGCTTCCTCGGGCGCCGCGCCCGCGAGGAGCGCGGCGAGGAACGCGCCGGTGAAGGCGTCCCCGGCGCCCGTGGTGTCCTTCGGCGTCGCCGGCACGGCCGGGACGCGTACGAGCACCGTGCCGGCCCGGGCCACCAGCGCACCGTCCGCGCCCGCCTTGGCCACCACCAGCGGAACATGCCGGCTCAGCTTCGCCGCCGCGTCCACCGGATCCGGCAGACCCGTCAGCAGGGCCGCCTCGTCGCGGCTGGGCAGCAGCACGTCCACCTGCTCGGCGAGGGCCAGGAACCGGTCAACCCCCAGCCGCCCGAGGAAGCCCGCCGAGGCCGGGTCCACACTGACCGGCACTCCACGCGCACGCGCCGCCTCCAGGGCCACCGCCGCCAGCGCCCGGCTCGGCTCGGAGAACAACAGGTAGCCCGACAGATGCAGCCGGGCGACCCCCTCCAGCAACGCGTCGGACCAGTCGGCCGGCTCCAGGCGCAACGACGCGCCGCTGTCCGTGAGGAACGTACGCTCGGCCGACGCCCCCGTGTCCACCAGGCAGACCACCGTCCCGGTGGCCGCCTCCCGGTCGATGACGAGCCGCGGTCGCACCCCTGACGCGACCAGCTCCCGCTCGTGCCAGTCCGCCGCGTCCTCACCCACCCGCCCCAGCAGCCGTACGTCCGGACAGCCGGTGTGGGCGGCCCAGCAGGCCACGTTGGCGCCCGCCCCACCCGGCCGCGTCCGGATCACGGCCGCCGTGTCCGTGCCCGCCGCGAGCGGCCCCCGGTGCCGGGCGACGACGTCCGTGACGACGTCCCCCACCACCAGCAGAGCCCCGTCGCCGTCCGCCGTCACCCCAGCGTCCACGCCGCCGCGATCCGCGCCGCCAGCCGGACGTTGCCGCGCACCGCCGCGAGGTTGGCGCTCAGCGACGCACCGTCCGTGTGCCGGACCAGGTAGTCGAGCAGGAAGGGGGTGACCGCCTGACCGGTGACGCCTTCCTCCTCGCACGCCCGCAGCGCGTCACCGAGCACGCGCGAGTGCAGCCCGGGATCGAGCTGCTCCTCCTCCGGAACGGGATGGGCCACGATGAGGGCCGAGTCCGGCACCCCGAGAGCGTCCTGCGCCCGCATGACCTCCGCTACCTGCTCCGGGGTGTTCAGAGTCCAGTCGACGGGGTGCCCCGAGTCCGACAGGTAGAAGCCGGGGAAGCGCTCGGTGCCGTATCCGGCGACGGCCACGCCCAGGGTCTCCAGGCGCTGCAGGGTGGCGGGCACGTCCAGGATCGACTTCACTCCCGCGCACACCACGGTGATCCGCGTCCGCGCCAACAGCCCCAGGTCCGCGGACTCGTCCTGCGTCACGGTCCACTCCCGGTGGACACCGCCCAGCCCACCCGTCGCGAACACCCGGACGCCCGCCAACGCCGCGAGCAGCGCGGTCGCCGACACCGTGGTCGCCCCGCTCGCCCCGGACGCCACCGCGAGCGGCAGGTCACGGTGGCCCAGCTTGCGGATCCCGTCCTCGTTCGCGACCCGTTCCAGCTGCTCCTTGTCGAGGCCCACGTGGGGCCGTCCGTCCAGCACGGCGATCGTCGCGGGTACGGCGCCCTCCTGCCGTACGGCTGACTCCAGCTCCCGGGCCACCTGCAGGTTGCGCGGGCGGGGCAGCCCGTGCGCGATGATCGTGGACTCCAGCGCCACCACGGGTCGACGCGCGTCGATCGCCTCACGTACTTCCTCGGACACCACCAGCACCACGGGCCTGCCTCCTGTCAGTCCGTCCTTCCTCATCTCTGGCGGGCGCCGCACCCGGATAAACGCATGCGGCCCGCGGTGGCGACTTCCGGTCAGAACAGCGGCTCGGGCAGGACACCCTCCAGGGCGAGCAGCTTCCGCTTGGTCTCCAGGCCGCCCCCGAACCCGCCGATCCCGCCGTCGCTCGCCACGACCCGGTGGCACGGCACGACGACCGGCAGCGGATTGGCGCCCATCGCCGCCCCCACTGCCTGCGCCGCGCCCGGCTGGCCCACCCGTCCGGCCAGGTCGCCGTACCCGACGACGGTGCCGTAGGGCACGGCGGCCAGCTCGCGCAGCACCTGCCGGTTGAAGCCGGATATCAGCGACCAGTCCAACGGCAGTTCGAAGTCGTGCCGCTCACCCGAGAAATACGCCCGCACCTGGCGTATCGCCTCCGCCAGCAGCGGCGAGCCGGGCGCTTCCACGGGCTCGGTGCCCAGCCTGCCCGCCAGTCGTTCCAGCGCCCGGTCGCGCACCGCGTCGGTGGCGTGGAACACCACGTGGACCAGGCCTTCGCCGGTCGCCGCCAGCAGCAACGGGCCGATGTCCGTGCCGACGACGGCCCACACGACCTGCTGCTCGTACCGCCCATGGCTGTCCATGCGCCCCACCGTACGACCCGCCACTGACAACGTTCCCCGGTCCGGCAGTGGCTCAGGAGCCGTTCAGTGCCGCCCGCACCACGTCGGGCTTGTTCGTGATCAGGCCGTCGACGCCGTAGCGGGCCACGGTCCGGGCCGTGGCCGCGTCGTCGACGGTCCAGGCGAACACACCCAAGGGCCTGCAGTGCGGGCCTCGGAACGCGTGCACAGCGGCGACGTAGCCGCTGTCGATCGACCGGTACGAAGGGTTGATCAGATCGGTGAAATCGGCGTACTCACGCAGGCTGCCCACCGTCGGCCTGCCGAGGAAGCCGGTCGTCAGGGCGGGTTTCAGGTCGTGGACGATCCGCAGGCTGGCCGCGCTGAAGCTCTGCACGATCAGCCGTCCCAGGTGCCGCTGGTCCAGCCAGCCCTCGTTGCTGAGGAGCTTCAGGGTCTGCCGCTCGATACCCGGGTACAGCTCGGGGTTCTTGATCTCCAGGAGCAGCTTCTGGTGGTTGTGCTCTACCCGGCGCATGTACTGCTGCAGCGTAGGCACTCGCGTGCCCGCGTACGCGGCGCCGAACCAGCTGCCCGCGTCCAGGCGGGCGATCTCGGCCGCAGTGAAGTCCTTCACCTTCCACGGCGCCCGGCCGGGGAAGACGTCCTCCACGTTCGTGGTGCGCGCGAGGCTGTCGTCGTGGATGACGACGAGCCGGCCGTCCCTGGTGCGCTGGACGTCGTTCTCGACCCAGGAGAAGCCGAGGGCGGCCGCCTTGTCGATGGCGGGCAGAGTGTTCTCCGGCGCGTAGGCGGAGGCACCCCGGTGGGAGATGATCCCCGGGTGCCCGCCGACATCATCGGACCGGGCATGCGAGACGGGGGTCAGCAGGGCGACCGCCACCAGGAGTGCGGTGGTCGTGGCGGCGACTTCGCGCGCGTGCATGCGTACTCCTCGCGTCGAGCGGATGCCCGCGAACACGGACAGCACCAGCCTGACAGCACAGAGTAAACAGTGCCGGGTTGCGCGATGCCCACAGATTGAACGGAGTTGCCCAAGTCCGCTCACTGGTACGGCACAAGTGGGGCAAGGCTGTGTTTCTTTGCCGGAAAATCGTTCGACCATTCCGGTGCGGGTCATACTCTCTGCGACACACCTGGCCGCCGGAGCGGTCCAGGGGGCGGGGGCACTTGTCACAGGTTCCGGGACGCAAGAGGCGGAAGGGCAGCCGCGCATGCAAGGCACGATCGACGGTTTCAGCTACGGGGTCGTCACCCCGTTGGTGGCCTACCTCATGGCCTGCCTCGGCGGGGCCCTCGGTCTGCGCTGCACCACGCGGTCCATGCTGGTGGCGCACTCCTGGCGCCCCGCCTGGCTCGCCCTCGGCTCGGCCGCGATCGGCTCCGGTATATGGACCATGCACTTCGTCGCGATGATGGGCTTCACCGTCAAGGAGACGCCGGTCCACTACGACAAGTCGACCACGTTCGCGAGCCTCGGCCTCGCCATCGTCATGGTCGGCGTCGGGATCTTCATCGTCGGCTACCGCGGCGCCACCGGCACGGCCCTGTTCACCGGTGGCACGATCACCGGTCTTGGCGTCGCGTCCATGCACTACCTCGGTATGGCCGGGATGCGCCTGAACGGCACGCTCGGGTACAACACGTTCACCGTCGCCGCCTCGGTGGTCATAGCGGTCGTGGCCGCCACCGCGGCCCTGTGGGCGGCCGGACAGGTGCGGGGCTTCCTGTGGAGCGTGGGCGCGAGCCTCGTCATGGGGCTCGCCGTGAGCGGCATGCACTACACCGGCATGGCCGCCCTCAGCGTCCACCTGCACGGCACGTCCGGGACGCCCGCGGGTGACTCGCCCGCCTCCCTGCTCGCGCCCATGCTGATCGGCCCCCTGGCCTTCCTCCTCCTCGCCGGCGTCGTGGTGATGTTCGACCCGCTGGTGGTCATGGGCAAGCCCGATGTGACGCGCGTCGACCGCAAACCGGGCGTCCCGGCCGGCGTCATCGCACACCCCGGCCGCCGCCCGCCTCTCGAGCCGGCCCGGTCGCAGGGGGACCGCGTCTTCCGCACCCCGCAGAACCGCTGATCAGGCCCCGTTGTCAGTGCGGGGTCGTACGGTTGATTCCATGCGGCCCGTTTCCCACATCGAACGCACGGTGGCGCCCTTCGAGGTCGTCAGCCCCTACCAGCCCAGCGGCGACCAGCCGACGGCCATCGCCGAGCTGGCCAGACGCATCGAGGCAGGTGAGAAGGACGTCGTACTGCTCGGCGCGACCGGCACCGGCAAGTCCGCCACCACCGCTTGGATGATCGAGAAGCTCCAGCGCCCCACGCTCGTGATGGCGCCGAACAAGACGCTGGCCGCGCAGCTGGCCAACGAGTTCCGTGAGCTGCTCCCGAACAACGCCGTCGAATACTTCGTCTCGTACTACGACTACTACCAGCCCGAGGCGTACGTACCCCAGTCGGACACGTACATCGAGAAGGACTCCTCGATCAACGAGGAGGTCGAGCGGCTGCGCCACTCGGCGACCAACTCGCTGCTCACCCGCCGCGACGTCGTCGTGGTCGCCTCGGTCTCCTGCATCTACGGCCTCGGCACCCCGCAGGAGTACGTGGACCGGATGGTCCCGCTCCGGGTCGGTGACGAGATCGACCGGGACGAGCTGCTGCGCCGCTTCGTGGACATCCAGTACACCCGTAACGACATGGCGTTCACCCGCGGCACCTTTCGGGTCCGCGGCGACACCATCGAGATCTTCCCGGTGTACGAGGAGCTGGCCGTCCGCATCGAGATGTTCGGCGACGAGATCGAGGCGCTGTCCACGCTGCACCCGATCACCGGCGAGATCATCAGCGACGACCGGCAGCTGTACGTCTTCCCGGCCTCCCACTACGTCGCCGGCCCCGAGCGCCTGGAGCGGGCCGTCAACGACATCGAGAAGGAGCTGGGGGAGCGACTGGCCGAGCTGGAGAAGCAGGGCAAGCTCCTGGAGGCACAGCGTCTGAGGATGCGTACGACGTACGACATCGAGATGCTCCGCCAGATCGGCAGCTGCTCCGGTGTCGAGAACTACTCGATGCACTTCGACGGCCGCTCGCCCGGCTCCCCGCCCAACACCCTGCTGGACTACTTCCCGGAGGACTTCCTGCTCGTCATCGACGAGTCGCACGTCACCGTCCCGCAGATCGGCGCCATGTACGAGGGCGACGCCTCTCGCAAGCGCACCCTCGTGGAGCACGGTTTCCGGCTCCCCTCCGCCCTGGACAACCGCCCCCTGAAGTGGGAGGAGTTCCAGGAGCGCATCGACCAGACCGTCTACCTGTCGGCCACCCCGGGCGCCTACGAGATGTCGCGCTCCGAAGGCGTCGTCGAGCAGATCATCCGCCCGACCGGCCTGGTCGACCCGGAGGTCGTCGTCAAGCCCACCGAGGGGCAGATCGACGACCTGGTGCACGAGATCCGGGAGCGTACCGAGAAGGACGAGCGCGTCCTGGTCACCACGCTCACCAAGAAGATGGCCGAGGACCTCACGGACTACTTCGTGGAACTGGGCATCCAGGTGCGCTACCTGCACAGCGACGTCGACACCCTGCGCCGCGTCGAACTGCTGCGTGAGCTGCGTTCCGGCGAGTTCGACGTCCTGGTCGGCATCAACCTCCTCCGGGAGGGACTCGACCTGCCCGAGGTGTCCCTGGTGGCGATCCTCGACGCCGACAAGGAAGGTTTCCTGCGCTCCGGCACCTCGCTGATCCAGACCATCGGCCGCGCCGCGCGCAACGTCTCCGGCCAGGTCCACATGTACGCCGACAAGATCACTCCGGCGATGGAGCGGGCCATCGACGAGACCAACCGCCGCCGGGAGAAGCAGATCGCCTACAACAAGGCGAACGGCATCGACCCGCAGCCGCTGCGCAAGAAGATCAACGACATCGTCGCCCAGATCGCCCGCGAGGACGTCGACACCGAACAGCTGCTCGGCTCGGGCTATCGCAAGCTGAAGGACGGCAAGGGTGCCAAGGCCCCGGTGCCGTCGCTCGGCGACTCGGCGGCCAAGGGCGCGAAGGCCACGAAGGCGGCCAAGTCCGCCAAGGGCAAGGCGACGGTGCCCACGGACCGCCCCGCGGCCGAGCTCGCCCAGCAGATCGAGGAGATGACCGAGCGCATGCGCGCGGCCGCCGCGGACCTGCGGTTCGAGATCGCAGCCCGGCTGCGCGACGAGGTCGCCGAGATGAAGAAGGAACTGCGTCAGATGAAGGAAGCGGGCCTGGCCTGAGCCGCCCGCGACGGACCCCGGCATCCGCGCGCAGTGCGGAGTGTTGCAACACCGACACAAAGCGCGGGCCGGGGGTCGGCACCCTCGGCGCCCCTGCGTAGGGTCATGGTCAACCGCGCACTGCGCGGGAACAGGGGAAATCCGAAAGGGGAAACCGCCGTGACCGTCAACATGACCAAGGGTCAGGCCATCAGCCTGGAGAAGAAGGACGGGGGCAGCCTGACCGCGGTTCGCATGGGTCTCGGCTGGCAGGCGGCTCCCCGTCGTGGTCTGTTCGGCTCGCGCACCCGTGAGATCGACCTGGACGCCTCCGCGGTGCTGTTCGCCGACAAGCAGCCGGTCGACGTGGTCTTCTTCCGTCACCTGGTCAGCGACGACGGGTCCGTGCGGCACACGGGCGACAACCTCGTCGGCGGCGTGGGTCAGGGCGGCGACGACGAGGCCATCCTCGTCGACCTGCAGCGTGTCCCGGTCCACATCGACCAGATCGTCTTCACCGTCAACTCCTTCACGGGGCAGACCTTCCAGGAGGTGCAGAACGCGTTCTGCCGCCTGGTCGACGAGACCAACGGCCAGGAACTGGCCCGCTACACGCTGGCGGGCGGCGGCGCGTACACCGCCCAGATCATGGCCAAGGTGCACCGGTCGGGTGCGGGCTGGACGATGACCGCCCTGGGCACCCCGTCCAACGGCCGTACCTTCCAGGACCTGATGCCGGCGATCCTGCCGCACCTGTAGGCGGGTCCGGTACCGGCGCACGACACAGACCAGGGGGGCAGCCGATGACAGCCGAGCTGGTGCGGGGGCAGAACCACCCGCTCTCGCAGGTCCGGCTGGAGATCCGGATCACGGCCGGGGCACCGGTCCTGGCCGGGGCCACGCTCAGCGACGACAGCGGCAAGGTGCGCGGCGTCGAGTGGGTGGCGCACCCGGGCGCCCCCACCCTCCCGGGCCTGGAGGTCTCCCGTCAGGCGGCCGCCGAACACCGCCTCGCGGTCGACCTGGACGCCGTGCCCGAACAGGTGCACCGCGTCGACGTGCTGCTCGCCCTGCCATCGGGGACCGGGGGGCCGCTCCGCTTCGGCGCCGTCGCCGCCCCCTCCGTCGCGGTCACCGGTCTCGACGGCACCCAGATCGCGCGCTACACGATCACCGGCCTCGACGCGGAATCCGCCGTCGTCGCGCTGGAGCTCTACCGCAGGCAGGGCGCCTGGAAGGTACGTGCCGTCGGCCAGGGTTACGCGGGCGGCCTCGCCGCGCTCCTCACCGACCAGGGCCTGCCCGAGGCCGACGAACTCGCGGACGGTATCCAGGAAGCGGTCACCCGAGGTCTGGCCCGTTCCGTACCGGCTCCCGCCCCCGGTCTCGAGCAGCCCGGCACCGCCTCCCACGGTTCCCCCGACGCAGGACCGCTGTGGCCCCCGAGCCCGTCCCACGGGCAGCCCTCGTCCGGCGTTTCCCCGTCCTCCGGGGCGTCCGGCAGCCCCGTCGACTACACCCATCCGCGCCGTCACCCCGCTCCGCCACCGCCCGCGCCCGAGGCGCCTCCCGGCCCGGCGGGGCAGCCCGTGGCGCCGGTCGCCGGTGACGCGGTCGGCTGGTCGATGGAGGAGCGGCTGTACAACCAGGTCTGGGGCATGTTCGAGGATCTCGCACGCACCACGGCCGCCTACCGCAGCGCCGTCGACTTCGCCGACTCGCGCCTGGAGAAGGAACTCGACCAGGCCCTGACCGATCCGCGCGACCGGCTCGGCCCGGCGGGTGACGCGGCTCGCGAGGCGGCCCGTTCCAGACGCGAAGCGCTCGTCGACCAGGCACGAGCGGTCCTCGACCGCGACCTCGCCCAGCTCACCGCCGAGGGGGAGGTGGTGGAGCCCGCCCTCCCGCCGGCCTTCGCCGGCTGGGACAACCCGGTGTGGCACGGCTACCAGGTGCCGACGGAGCCCCCGCTGGCCGTGCGCCTGGGGGAGCTCCACCTGCCGGAGAGCGTCCCGCTGCGCGTTCCGATGCTGGTCCGGCTGCCGCTGGAGCGCGGTCTGTGGATCGACACCGGTCGTGAGACGGCGCCCGACGGCTGGGACACCGCGCCGGAGGGGCTGCGGCACCTCGCCATGGAGGCGGCGGTGGCGCTCGCTGTCCGGATGCTCGCCGTGCACCCGGCGGGGGAGTTCCGCGTCCAGGTGATCGACCCGGCGGGTTCGGCGTCCCGGGCGCTCACGCCGCTGGTGCGCAGCGGAGTGCTGACCGGTCCGCCCGCCGCCGGCGCCGCGGGTGTGAGGGACGTCCTGGGCCACCTCACCCGGCGCGTCGACCTCCTCCAGATGGCGGTGCGCGGCGGTGCGGCCGAATCACTGCCGCCGGATCTGGACATGGCCCGGCAGCTGCTGTTCGTGAACGACTTCCCGCATGGCTTCGACGACCGGGCCGTGACGGAGCTGCGCTACCTCGCGGACGAGGGACCGTCCGTGGGCGTGCACCTCCTGATGGTCGCCGACCGGGAGGACGCCGCCGCGTACGGCCCTCTGCTCGACCCGCTGTGGCATTCCCTCATGCGACTCACCCCGGTGCCCGACGACCATCTCGCGGATCCCTGGGTCGGCCACGCCTGGACGTACGAACCGTCACTGGTGCCGCCCGGCAGCGAGGTGCTCGACCACGTGCTCGCCAAGGTGGCTCAGGCATCTCCCAAGCAGAGGTAAAGGACCTTCCACCAGGCGATTTGGACTTTTCTTTGCCAATCGCTTTACCTTTCCTTGGTGATGGGGGTACTGTTGTGGACACGGAGGGGAGTACTCCCTGACTGCGGCGCACCCGTCAGTACGGATCGGACGAGATCCCGGGGCGTCGGCCCATCCCGGGTGGAAGAGACCTCCGGCAGCGATGACGCTGACTGTTCGCCGTTACGAACTGCCGGAGGCGCAGTGGAAGTTTCCGCAACCCTGTGGGCCCTGACCATCGTCGGCCTCGCCGCTCTCATCGCGGTCGACTTCTTCATCGGTCGCAAACCCCATGACGTGTCCGTCAAGGAAGCCGGCATCTGGACCGTCGTCTGGATCGCTCTCGCCGGGCTCTTCGGCCTCGGCCTGCTCGTCTTCGGCGGCGGGCAGCCCGCCGGCGAGTTCTTCGCCGGGTTCATCACCGAGAAGTCACTGAGCGTGGACAACCTCTTCGTCTTCGTCCTGATCATGGCGAAGTTCGCGGTGCCCTCGCAGTACCAGCAGCGCGTGCTGCTCGTCGGAGTGCTCATAGCCCTGGTCCTGCGGGCCGTCTTCATCGCCGCCGGAGCCGCGATCATCGCGAGTTTCTCGTGGGTCTTCTACCTTTTCGGCGCCTTCCTGATCTGGACCGCCTGGAAGCTCGTCCAGGAGGCCCGGGCCGACGAGGAGGACGAGGAGTTCGAGGAGAACAAACTGCTCAAGGCCGCCGAGCGCAAGTTCGGCGTGGCCGACCGCTACCACGGCACCAAGCTGTGGATCCGGCAGAACGGCAAGCGGGTCATGACGCCGATGCTCGTCGTGATGCTCGCGATAGGTACCACGGACGTCCTCTTCGCGCTGGACTCGATACCCGCGATCTTCGGCCTGACGCAGGACCCGTACATCGTCTTCACCGCCAACGCCTTCGCTCTGATGGGGCTGCGCCAGCTGTACTTCCTCATCGGCGGCCTGCTGAAGAAGCTGGTCCACCTCTCCTACGGCCTGTCGATCATCCTCGGCTTCATCGGGGTGAAGCTGGTGCTCCACGCGCTGCACGAGTCCGGGGTGCATGTTCCGGAGATCAGTATCCCGGTCTCGCTCGGTGTGATCTGCGCGGTCCTCGTCGTCACCACGATCACCAGCCTGACGGCCTCCAGGAAGCAGGCGGCGCTGGAGACGGCAGAGGCCGGCGGCGAGAGCGCAGTTCCCTGACGGTGGTGCCGGGCCGGGCCACGCCGCTGCAGGGAGGCGTCCACCTGGTGCTGTTCGCCGCCTACCTGGAGCTGGCGATCAACCCGTAGCCGGCCGGCCGGCGGCCGGTTCCACCGCCCTGGCCACCGGCACCGGACGCGTCTCCGGCAGCAGCGCGAAGCAGGCGAGACTGAACAGCGCGATCCCGGTCAGATAGGCGCCCACACCCCACGGGACGCGGCCCGAGTGCTCGGCCAGCGCGGTGGCGACGATCGGCGTCAGCGCGCCGCCGAGCACCCCACCGAGGTTGTAGCCCACCGCGGCGCCCGTACAGCGCACCCTGGGTTCGTACAGCTCCGGCAGGTACGCGGCGATCACAGCGAACATCATGACGAACCCGATGAACGCTCCGAGGAAGCCGAGGAACATCAGCAAGGGCGCTCCGGTCGCCAGCAGCGCGACCATGGGGAACATCCACAGCGCCGTGGCGGTGCACCCCGCCAGGCACAACGGCCGACGCCCGAACCGGTCGCCGAGGAGTGCCATCAGGGGCGTCAGCGCCCCCTTCACCACCACGGCGGCCATGACGCAGGTCAGCATGACGGTGCGGCTCACTCCCAGCCGTTCCGTCGCATAGGCCAGGGACCAGGTCGTCACCGTGTAGAAGACCGCGTAGCCGACCGCGAGTGCGCCCGCCGTCAGCAGCACCAGCCGCCAGTGGTGCCGTACCACCTCGGCGAGCGGCATGCGCGCATGGTCGTCGATCTCCAGGAACCGGGGGCTCTCGGCCAGAGAGGAGCGCAGCCACAGACCGGCCACGGCCAGCACCCCGGCCGCCCAGAACGGCACCCGCCAGCCCCATTGGGCGAACTGCGCGTCGGACAACGTCGCCGACAGTGCCAGCATCACGCCGTTGGCCAGCAGAAAACCCACAGCGGGTCCCACCTGCGGGAAGCTCGACCACAGCGCGCGCCGCCCGGCGGGCGCGTGTTCGGCGGTCAGCAGGACCGCCCCGCCCCACTCCCCGCCCAGCCCCAGTCCCTGCAGGAAACGCAGGAGGAGGAGCAGTACGGGTGCGGCCAGGCCGATCGAGCCGTAGACCGGCACGCAGCCGACCGCGACCGTGGAGGCCCCGGTCAGCAGCAGGGACCCCACGAGGACCGGCCGGCGTCCGTGCCGGTCCCCGATGTGCCCGAACAGCACCGAACCCAGCGGCCGGGCCAAGAACCCCACGCCGAACGTCCCGAACGCCGCCAGCGTCCCGGCCATCGGCGAGAACGTCGGGAAGAACAGCCGCCCGAGGACCAGGGCGGCCGCGGTTCCGTAGGCGAAGAAGTCGTAGAACTCGATCGCGGTCCCGGCGAGCGAGGCGGCCGCGAGCCGCGGCATGGAGGGCGCCCTTACGGTGCGTACGTCGTGCATGCTGCGTCAACTACCCACAGTGAGCGCTGGTTACGGGGGGCGTGCGGGGGTGTGTCCTGGGTCAGTAGGTCACCGTGATGCGCCGTGCGGGGCCGTCGACGCGGACGGTGCCGCCATACGGAATGACCAGTTGGGGGTCCGTGTGGCCGAAGTCCACGTCGAAGACGGCCAGCGTGTCGGGGGCGTACGCACTCAGCGCGCGCCGCACGGCCTCGCGCTGTTCCGCGGCGTACCGGGCCGCCTCCTCCGGGCTGTTGGGGCGCTGGAAGGACCACGTCTTGGCGCGGCCCACCAGCAGTGCCGGGAAGCGCTGCAGCAGGCCGCGCTCGCCCATGTTGCGCAGGATGTAGAAGACCTCCCTGGCGCTCGGCATGTCTTCGGAGGTCTCGAGGAGCAGTACGCCCCCGTCGTACACCGACGGGTCTCGCGCGATCTCGCGGTCCGTCATCAGCAGCCAGGAAAGGATCTCCAGATTGCCGCCCCAACTGCGGCCCTCGACCACGCGGTCGGCGCCCAGCCAGGTCCACCCCGTGCCGGGTCGGGTCTCCGGTTCCGACTCGAAGGTCGCCGGGTCGCGCCAGTCACGGTTGACGTCGTTCCAGCGGTCGGCCGGCCGCAGCTCGTACGGACCCGAGGTGAACAGCGCCGCCCGCAGGGAGTCCGCGGTCTGCGGGTGCATCGCGCCGGGGCGGCCGAGCTCGCACATCACCGTGGCGCCGTGGTAGCCGACGATGCCGGTGTTGTACAGGAACGCGAGCAGGTTGGTGTTGTCGCTCATGCCGAAGAAGGGCTTGGGGTCGGCCCGCAACAGCTCCCGGTCCAGGAACGGCAGCACGGTGATCTGGTCGTCGCCGCCGATCGACGCGATGACCGCCTTGACTTCCGGATCGGCGAAGGCCGCATGGATGTCGTCCGCCCGCTCCTGGGGTGACGTGCCCATCTTCCGGGTCGTCGGGTACTCGACAGGCTCCAGACCGTAGTCCTCGCTCAGCCGCTCCAGCCCGAGTTCGTAGGGTCGCGGGAAGAGTTCGGGCAGCCCGCCGGAGGGTGAGACGACGGCTATGCGGTCGCCGGGCGAGGGCTTGGGAGGGTACGAGGGCGTGATCATGCCCGGAGGGTAACGGCCTCGGCCGTCTCGGTGCACCGTGATAGACCGGGTCCGAGCAGCGGTCCCCACGGGCCGCCCACCCCGAACGGACCGGAGGAACCGTGCCCCGCACCCTGGCCAACGCCCCGATCATGATCCTCAACGGGCCCAACCTGAACCTGCTCGGCCAGCGTCAGCCCGAGATCTACGGCTCCGACACCCTCGCCGACGTCGAGGCCCTGTGCGCCAAGGCCGCGGCCGCGCACGGCGGCACGATCGACTTCCGGCAGTCCAACCACGAGGGCGAGCTGGTCGACTGGATCCACGAGGCGCGGCTGAACCACTGCGGGATCGTGATCAACCCCGGCGCCTACTCCCACACGTCGGTGGCGATCCTGGACGCGCTCAACACCTGTGACGGCATGCCGGTGCTGGAGGTCCACATCTCCAACATCCACAAGCGGGAGTCCTTCCGGCACCACTCGTACGTCTCCCTGCGCGCCGACGGGGTCATCGCCGGATGCGGCGTCCAGGGCTATGTGTTCGGCGTGGAGCGGATCGCGGCGCTGGCCGGAGCGGCGCAGACCGACGCGTAAGCCTCGACGCCCCTGGCACAAGCCCCTTACCGCGCCCGCCCCTTCACAGCCGGCCCGCCTCCACGATCCGCCGCAGGAAGCGCCGGGTGCGTTCCTGCTGCGGGTCACCGAAGACCTGCTCGGCGGTGCCGCGCTCCAGCACGACCCCTCCGTCCAGGAAACAGACCTGGTCCGCGACGTCTCGGGCGAAACCCATCTCATGCGTCGCCAGCACCATGGTCATGCCGTCGTCCTTGAGATCGCGGACCACGGTGAGCACCTCGCCCACGAGCTCCGGATCGAGAGCGGCGGTGATCTCGTCGAGCAGCAGCAGCCGGGGACGCACCGCCAGCGCGCGCACGATCGCCACCCGCTGCTGCTGACCGCCGCTCAGCCGGTCCGGGTAGGCGTCCGCCCTCCCGCCCAGTCCGAGCCGCTCCAGCAGCTCCCTGGCCCGCTCCTCGGCCTCCGCGCGGGGCACGCCGTGCACCCGGCGCGGGGCGAGGACGATGTTCTCCAGCACGGTCATGTGCGGGAAGAGGTTGTACGCCTGGAAGACCACGCCGATACGGCGCCGTACCGCGTCCTGGTCGGCCCGCGGGTCGGTGATCTCCTCGCCGTCCAGCCAGATCGCGCCGTCGTCGATCTCCTCCAGCAGGTTGGCGCACCGCAGCAACGTGGACTTGCCGGAGCCGGAGGCACCGATCAGCGCGGTCACCGTGTGCGGGGCGACCTCCAGATCGACGTCGCGCAGCACGACCGAGCCGCCGAAGGTCTTGCGGACGGACTCCATCCGCAGCACCGGAGCGCCGCTCATACGGTTCCTCCCTGGGCCCGCTGCCGGTCCATCCTGGCCGTCACCCAGTCCGTGAAGCGGGTCATCGGGATGGTCAGCGCCACGAAGACAAGCCCGGCGACGATGTACGGCGTGTAGTTGAGGCTGCGTTGGGCGATGATGTCGGCCGCCCGTACGGCGTCGATCGCACCGCCGATCGACACGAGCCCGGTGTCCTTCTGCAGCGACACCAGGTCGTTCAGCAGAGGCGGCACCTGACGGCGTACGGCCTGGGGGAGCACCACGTACCGCAGCGCCTGCCGGTTGGTCAGTCCCAGCGAGCGGGCGGCGGCACGCTGCGAGGGGTGCACGGACTCGATGCCCGCGCGGAACACCTCGGCGACGTACGCCGAGTACGTCAGCGTCAGTGCCGTTCCGCCCAGCAGCACGGGATCGACGGTCACGCCCTGGAGGCGCAGCGCGGGTACCCCGAAGACCACGATCATCAGGTTGATGATCAGCGGCAGACCGCGGAAGAAGTCCGTGTACGCCGCCGCCAGCACCCGCAGCGGGAAGAACACGGGCCCCGGCAGGGTGCGCGCGACGGCGATCAGCATGCCGAGGACGAGCACCAGTACGCCGCAGATCAGCAGCAGCCGGACGTTGAGCCACAGGCCGTCGAGCACCTTGGGGAGGGCCTCGCGCGCGTAATGCCCGTCGAAGAAGGTCTCCTTGGTGCGCTGCCAGCCCGGTGCGCTGACCACGACCACGTACAGGACGACGGCGGTGACCAGGGTCGACAGTGCTGCGATCGCGGTCGCCCGGCGGGCTCGGGTGCGCTTGTGGCGCTCCCGTTCCAGCCGTCGCCGCGACGGGACGTACGGGTCCGGCATGCCGTCCTCGCCGGAGTCCTCCCCGGCCTCCTCCTTGGTGACCGTCACTTGAGCACCGGAGCGTCGACGGCGTCGGACAGCCACTGCTTCTCCAGCTTCGCCAGGGTGCCGTCGCCTCGCAGGGCGTCCACGGCCGACGTCACGCAGGAGGTGAGGGCGCTGCCCTTGTCCAGGACGAGGCCGAACTGCTCGGGCGTGCCGCCCTGGTTCTCGAACTGGCCGACGATCCTGGCGTTCTTCACCTGGGCCGCGGTGACGTAGAAGGCGGTCGGCAGGTCGGTGACGATCGCGTCCACCTGGCCGTTCCTGAGCGCAGAGACGGCCTGGTCGTTCTTGGAGTACGCGGCCGCCTGCTGCGACGGCTTCACCACGTCGCTGATGTAGTCGAGGCTGGTCGTGCCCACCTGGGCGCCCAGCTTGAGGCCCTTGAGGCCGGCGATGTCCGTCACCTTGGCGGCCTTGCTGTCCTTCAGCGCGATGACGGCCTGGCGGACGTCGTAGTAGCCGGACGAGAAGTCCACGGCCCTCTTGCGCTCGGCACTGATCGACACCTGGTTGATGTCGAAGTCGAAGGTCTTCTCACCGGGCGCGAACGCCTTGTTGAAGGGGACGCTCTGCCAGACGACGGCGTTCTTGCCGTAACCGAGCCGCTGCGCCACGGCGTAGGCCACCGCGGACTCGAAACCCTTGCCGCTGGCGGGCTTGTCGTCCTGGAACCAGGGCTCGTAGGCCGGCTCGTCGGTGGCGATCGTCAGCTTGCCCGACGTCTTCGTGGCCAGTTTGCCCTTGGCGCAGCTCTTCGCGGCCGAAGCGGACGGATCGGCGGCCGCCTTCTCCTCCGGCTGCGGGGCACAGCCGACAGCGGTGGCGAGGAGGGCCGTGGTGGCGGCGACGACGGCGTGGCGCAGAGCGCGAGGAGCGAGATGCATGGCGGGAGAGTGACAGCAGGGCATCCCGTTTGTCGAGGTCACGGCAGGAATTGTTCGCATGGTGGGAACGGGTGTTGCGGTCTTGTGAACAGTTCCTGTGAGGCGTGCCCGGGCCGCCGGCCGAGGGCGGGGATAAGGGTGGACCGGCGGCCCGATCCGCGCGGGTGCCGTCTTCCCGCGCGTGGCTGCTTCCAGTTGAGCGCGCAACCACGTGACCGGGGAGCGCGCACACGCCGTCAGCGCGTGTGCGCGATTCACACGGGGCGCGCACGAGGCTTGCGCGGGCTGCTCGGCCGCACGCGCGCGGGCGTACGTCTGCGGCATGCGCGCCGAATGGACGGAATTCTCACCACCCGCGCGCGTGCCACTGCGGCAGTTGCGGCCGCTCGGCGCCCAGGGTGGTGTCGTTGCCGTGGCCCGGGTAGACCCAGGTCTCGTCCGGCAGTACGTCGAAGATCTTCGTCTCCACGTCGTGGATCAGGCTGGCGAACGCCTTCGGATCCTTCCGCGTGTTCCCCACCCCGCCCGGGAAGAGGCAGTCGCCGGTGAAGACGTGCGGGTGGCCGTGCGGGTCGTCGTAGACCAGGGCGATGGAGCCGGGCGTGTGCCCGACCAGATGGCGCGCGGTGAGTTCGACGCGCCCCACCCGGACGGTGTCGCCGTCGTCGACGAGGACATCGGTCGGTACCGGGATGCCGGGAGCGTCCTCGCGGCCCGCGTACGTACGGGCTCCCGTGGCCGCGACGACCTCGGCCAGTGCCTGCCAGTGGTCACCGTGCTGATGGGTGGTGACGACGGACGCGATGCCGTCGTCACCGATCATGCCGAGCAGGGTGTGCGCCTCGTTGGCGGCGTCGATCAGCAACTGCTCGTCCGTGGCCCGGCAGCGCAGCAGATAGGCGTTGTTGTTCATCGGCCCGACCGCGACCTTGGTGATCATCAGGTCCTTGAGCTCGTGCACGTCGGCCGGTCCGCCGACCGTCACCTCACCGCTGTACGTCATGGTGATCAGCCTAATCCGTTCCATGGCGGGGGAGCGGTCCTGAGTCCGCTCAGCGCTACAGCGGCGGCAGGGAAGGCAGCGCGCCACCCGTCACGGCGAGGCCCGAGCCGCCGCGGCGTCCGGCGAGCCAGCCCAGCAGGTCGGCGGCCGGACCCTCGACGCCGATCGGGCCGCCCCCGGCGCCGCCCCCGGTGGTCCAGGTCCGGCCGTCGTGGCTGCGCAGACCGGTCGAGGGGACGTCCTTGTGCCCGCCGAAGCGTTCGGCGAGAAAATCGATCTCCCGTGCCACGAACTCCTCCGGGAGGTCCTCCAGTTCGTATCCGATGCCGAGATCGACGTGGTGGAGCTCCACCTCGGCCCAGCGCCGGAAGGGCACGCGGGACGCGGAGTCGGTGACCCCGCCCCGCAGCTCCACCGTGCGCGACCAGTCGTCAGGGGCGTTCCCCGTCTCCCGGAAGCGGGCGGCGCTCGCGCGCAGGTCGGCGAGCTGGGCGTCCAGAGGGCGCGGGGCGTCCCGCTCGATGTCGGCGTCCCGGGCGTCGGCCGACGTGTACATGGGACGTCCCTGAAGGACATTGACGAGCGCGTCCGCGTTACGGGCGAGGTGGGCGAGGACATGGCCCCGGGTCCAGCCGGGCAGCCGTGACGGGTCGGTCACAGCCGCGTTGTCCAATGCGGTCACTGCGGTGAGGAGTCGCTCGGTGGCTTTCTGCACAGACGCCAGGTCACGCGCGTGATCAGTCATGCCGTAGACCCTAGCCCCGCCACTCCTTCGGGTGAAGGTGGCGGACCTGGAGCCTAAATCGAATGCACGTGCTATATGGTCAGGTGCGGCGTCGGGCATGCTGGATGGCCGGGGATTGTTGTTCCGACCGGGATCCCGACCGGCGTTGTCAGTGGCTCCCCCTAGGCTGAAGAAGCACGGGGGCCCCGCCCCTGTCACTTCTCTCAAGAAAGGTGCGGACCGGCGTGGCCGACCGTCTCATCGTCCGTGGCGCGCGCGAGCACAACCTGAAGAACGTGTCGCTCGACCTGCCTCGTGACTCGCTCATCGTCTTCACGGGCCTGTCCGGGTCAGGCAAGTCCTCCCTGGCCTTCGACACCATCTTCGCCGAGGGCCAGCGGCGCTACGTGGAGTCGCTCTCCTCGTACGCCCGCCAGTTCCTCGGCCAGATGGACAAGCCGGACGTCGACTTCATCGAGGGCCTCTCGCCGGCCGTCTCCATCGACCAGAAGTCGACCTCGCGCAACCCGCGCTCCACGGTCGGCACCATCACCGAGGTCTACGACTACCTGCGGCTGCTGTTCGCGCGCATCGGCAAGCCGCACTGCCCCGAGTGCGGCCGGCCGATCTCGCGGCAGTCACCGCAGGCCATCGTCGACAAGGTCCTGGAGCTGCCGGAGGGGAGCCGCTTCCAGGTGCTCTCGCCGCTGGTGCGCGAGCGCAAGGGCGAGTTCGTCGACCTCTTCGCCGACCTGCAGACCAAGGGCTACAGCCGGGCGCGTGTGGACGGGCAGACCATCCAGCTCTCCGAACCGCCCACGCTGAAGAAGCAGGAGAAGCACACCATCGAGGTGGTCGTCGACCGCCTCACGGTGAAGGACAGCGCCAAGCGCCGCCTCACCGACTCCGTGGAGACCGCGCTCGGACTCTCCGGCGGCATGGTCGTGCTCGACTTCGTCGACCTTCCCGAGGACGACCCCGAGCGCGAGCGCATGTACTCGGAGCACCTGTACTGCCCGTACGACGACCTGTCCTTCGAGGAGCTCGAGCCCCGCTCCTTCTCCTTCAACTCGCCCTTCGGAGCCTGCCCCGAGTGCACCGGCATCGGCACGCGCATGGAGGTCGACCCGGAGCTGATCGTCCCCGACGAGGACAAGTCCCTCGACGAGGGCGCCATCCACCCCTGGTCGCACGGGCACACCAAGGACTACTTCGGCCGTCTGGTCGGCGCCCTCGCGGACGCCCTGGGTTTCCGGACCGACATCCCCTTCGCCGGTCTGCCGCAGCGCGCCAAGAAGGCCCTGCTGTACGGCCACAAGACGCAGATCGAGGTCCGCTACCGCAACCGGTACGGGCGCGAGCGCGTGTACACCACGCCCTTCGAGGGCGCCGTGCCCTTCGTCAAGCGCCGGCACAGCGAGGCGGAGAGCGACGCCAGCCGCGAGCGCTTCGAGGGCTACATGCGCGAGGTGCCCTGCCCCACCTGTGAGGGCACGCGACTGAAGCCGATAGTCCTCGCCGTCACGATCATGGACAAGTCGATCGCGGAGGTCTCCGCGATGTCCATCAGCGACTGCGCGGACTTCCTGGGCGAGCTGAAGCTGAGCGCACGCGACAAGAAGATCGCCGAGCGGGTGCTCAAGGAGGTCAACGAGCGGCTGCGGTTCCTGGTCGACGTCGGCCTCGACTACCTCTCGCTCAACCGCGCGGCAGGCACCCTCTCCGGCGGCGAGGCCCAGCGCATCCGCCTGGCCACCCAGATCGGTTCCGGCCTCGTCGGCGTCCTCTACGTGCTCGACGAGCCGTCCATCGGCCTGCACCAGCGCGACAACCACCGGCTGATCGAGACCCTGGTCCGGCTCCGGGACATGGGCAACACGCTGATCGTCGTGGAGCACGACGAGGACACCATCAAGGTCGCCGACTGGGTCGTCGACATCGGCCCCGGTGCGGGCGAGCACGGCGGCAAGGTCGTGCACAGCGGCTCCCTGAAGGAACTGCTCGCCAACGCCGAGTCGCAGACCGGCCAGTACCTGTCCGGCAAGAAGGCCATCCCCGTGCCCGGCATCCGCCGTCCCCGCGACCTCTCGCGGCAGCTCACGGTGCACGGCGCCCGGGAGAACAACCTCCAGGACATCGACGTCTCCTTCCCGCTCGGCGTGTTCACGGCCGTCACGGGCGTGTCCGGCTCCGGCAAGTCGACGCTGGTCAACGACATCCTCTACACGCATCTGGCCCGCGAGCTGAACGGCGCGCGCTCCGTGCCCGGGCGGCACACGCGCGTGGACGGCGACGACCTCGTGGACAAGGTGGTGCACGTCGACCAGTCGCCCATCGGCCGCACCCCGCGGTCGAACCCGGCGACCTACACCGGTGTCTTCGACCACGTCCGCAAGCTGTTCGCGGAGACGACCGAGGCGAAGGTCCGCGGCTACCAGCCCGGGCGTTTCTCCTTCAACGTCAAGGGCGGCCGCTGCGAGAACTGCGCCGGCGACGGCACGATCAAGATCGAGATGAACTTCCTCCCGGACGTCTACGTCCCGTGCGAGGTCTGCCACGGGGCCCGGTACAACCGGGAGACCCTGGAGGTCCACTACAAGGGCAAGTCCATCGCCGAGGTCCTGAACATGCCCATCGAAGAGGCCATGCACTTCTTCGAGGCGGTCCCGGCGATCAACCGCCACCTGAAGACGCTGAACGACGTCGGTCTCGGCTACGTCCGCCTCGGCCAGTCCGCGACCACCCTGTCCGGTGGTGAGGCGCAGCGCGTGAAGCTCGCCAGCGAGCTGCAGAAGCGCTCCACCGGCCGCACCGTCTACGTGCTCGACGAGCCGACCACCGGTCTGCACTTCGAGGACATCAGCAAGCTGCTCAAGGTCCTGTCCGGCCTGGTCGACAAGGGCAACACGGTCATCGTCATCGAGCACAACCTCGACGTGATCAAGACCGCCGACTGGATCGTCGACATGGGCCCCGAGGGCGGCGCGGGCGGCGGCCTGGTCGTCGCGGAGGGCACTCCCGAGCAGGTGGCCGGGGTGCCGGCCAGCCACACCGGCAAGTTCCTGCGCGAGATCCTGCAGCCGGAGACGATCAGCGACGCCACCCCGTCGACGAAGGCGCCGGCGAGGAAGACGGCCACGGCACGTGCCGCGAAGGCCGCCAACAGCACGGCGACCGCCAAGGCCGCCGGGGCCACGAAGAAGGCGGCACCCGCGAAGAAGACGACGCGGGCCCGCAAGGCCTGACACGGACGAACGGCGCCCCGCGGCACTGCCCGCGGGGCGCCGTTCTCATGCCCGCCCGGTTCTCGTGCGCCCGCTCCCGCGCCGCCCCGTGCTGTCAGACGCCCCCCACCTCGGCGGCGAACGGCGGCTCGGCCCCGGCCCGGGAGCAGGTGATCGCCGCCGCGCGGGCCGCGAACCGCATCAGCCGCGTCCAGCCGTCCGAGCCCAGCGCGGCGAGGGCCGAGGGGGAGAGGGCGTCCTGCCGGGACAGCCCGTGCAGCAGAGCCGCGTTCACCGTGTCACCGGCGCCGATGGTGTCCACGACGTCGACCTTCACACCGGGCACGGAATGCTCGGCGCCGTCCCGGGTGAAGGCGGTGAGACCGTCGCCGCCCCGGGTGACCACGACGGCGGAAGGACCCGCGGCGAGCCATTCGTCCGGGGTGCCGCCCAGCCAGCGGGCGTCCTCCTCGGAGAGCTTCAGCAGGGTCACCGACGGCAGCCAGCTCTTGAAACGCGCACGGTAGGCGTCCGCGTCGGAGATCAGGCCCGGCCGGATGTTCGGGTCGAGGGCGGTGAACAGCCCCTGCCCGGCAGCGGTCCGCATGAGCTCCTCGTAGGCGCTCGCCCCCGGCTCCAGGACGAGTGAGCAGGTGCCGAAGGACACCGCGCGGGTCCCGGCGGGAAGGCCGGCGGGGACCGTGAACAGGCGGTCGGCAGTGCCCTGGACGTAGAAGGAGTAGGCGGCGGAACCGTCGGCGTCGAGGGTGGCGACCGCGAGGGTGGTGGGCTCCGCGCCGCGCTGCACGGCCGAGACGTCCACGCCCGCCCGCCGGAGCCCGTCCAGCAGGGCCTCGCCGAAGGCGTCGCAGGAGGTGCGGGAGCAGAAGGCGGTGGCGGAGCCGAGGCGGCCCAGCGCCAGGGCCGTGTTGTAGGGGCCGCCACCGAGTGCCGGCTGCAGCCCCGCCAGGGCGCCCTGGCCCTGCGGTACGAGGTCGATCAGTGCCTCACCGGCGACGACGATCACGAGTCGGTTCCTTTCTCGGGGCACCCGCACGACGTGCGATGAACGAAGGAGCAGGGCAGCCGGACGGTCCGGGCGGGCCCGTCCGGCGTGGCCAGGCGGTCGAGGAGGACCCGGACCGCCCGGGCGCCGATGTCCCTGCTGGGCTGGGCGATCGCGGTGAGCCGCGGGGAGAACAGATCGGCCCAGGCGAAATCGTCGAAGCAGCACAGGGCGATGTCGCCGGGTACGGACAGGCCCCGGTCGCGCAGGGCGCGCAGGGCGCCGATGGTCATCGCGTTGTTGGCGGTGACCAACGCCGTCGGGGCGGGTCTGAGCGCCAGCAGCGCCGCCGTGGCCCGCTCGGCGCCGGCCGACTCGGAGTTGCCGGAGACGACGAGGCGGGGGTCGTGGGCGAGCCCGGCCGCGGCGAGGCCCTGCCGGTAGCCGGTGATCCGCTCGCCGGTGGTGCTCAGCCCGGGCAACCCGGCCACCAGTGCGATCCGGCGGTGGCCGAGCCCGGCCAGATGGGTCACGAGCCGGGTCATCGGCTCGGTGTTCTCCGCGCAGACCTGGTCGAAGCGCGGTGCGGAGGTCGTGCGGTCGTCGACCACCCGGTCCAGGAACACCGTCGGCACGGCCTGCCGGCCGAGGTAGGCGACGAGCTCGCGGGGGTCCGCGGACGGCGCGACGATCATGCCGTCCACCCGGCGCTCGTGCAGCAGCTGGACGACCTTGCGCTCGTGCCCGGGATCGTCGTGCGGATCGGCGATGAGGAGGCTGTAGCCCTCCTGCAGGGCCGCGGCCTCGACCCCCTGCAGGATCTCCGTGAAGTAGGGGTTGGTGATCGCCGACACCGCGAGCCCGATCGAGCGGGTGCGGGAGGTCACCAGGGAGCGGG
The DNA here is from genome assembly GCF_042894285.1 of Streptomyces sp. NPDC001544. Classification (NCBI taxonomy): domain Bacteria; kingdom Bacillati; phylum Actinomycetota; class Actinomycetes; order Kitasatosporales; family Streptomycetaceae; genus Streptomyces; species Streptomyces sp. NPDC001544. The sequence continues at coordinate 1,104,999 of NZ_JBIAVN010000001.1, forward strand.
CCAGGGTGTTGGGCGTGTAGCCGAGCTCGTCGATGGCGTCCAGGACCGCCTGGCGGGTGTGGGGCAGCACCGGGCGGGTGCCGTTGAGCACGTGGGAGACGGTCGCCACCGAGACGCCGGCGCTGCGCGCGACGTCGGCCATGGTGGGCATCGGATCGGGCTCCCTCCTGGGCCCCGGCGGGTCCTGCTGGCCGGAAGGTACCCCATGAGGGCGCCCGACGTAAACGTTTGCGCAAGCGTTTACGCGCAGCGCTTCAGTCCCAGTCCCAGCAGATGCCCACGATGCCCGGCCGGGTCCGCGGCTCGACGACGTGCACCGAGCGGTGCAGTCCGCTGAGCGGCAGCTCCTGCCGGCCGCTGCGCGGGGCCGCCGTGGAGGGCTGCGTGAACCGGTGGCAGCGCACCGGCAGCGCCCCCGCGTCGAAACGCACCTGGAGGGCGTACTGCCCGCCGGGGAAGCCGAAGCCACGCGCGTACTCGCGGCAGAGCCCGGCCGTGCCGTCCTCGACGCCGTACCGGAAGAGGAAGGTGTCGCCCGACCGCAGCCGGGTGTCGAAGAGCAGCTCCGCGACGAGCACCCCGGTGTCCTCGTCCCAGCGGACCCGGCCGGTGCGGCAGTTCTCCAGGGCGCGGACGTTCATACGCCGCGGCACGCAGCCCGGGTCACCGTGGTGGACGGCCACGAAGCGGTCCACGCCGTCCCGGTGCGCGCGCACGATGTGGTGGGACTCCCGGCCGGCCAGTTCACGGCGCGCCCCGATCCGTATCCGCTCATGGTGTCCGAGGGTGTCCAGGCCGCCGTCGAGCGACCAGCCGAGGTCCGCCTGCAGCCGGTCCAGGACGCCGGAGGCCTCGACCAGTGAGCGGTACGACCGGGCGGCGGCCGGCGTCGAGGTGGCCTGGCGTTCGCCGGACTCGGCGAGCAGCCGGATCAGCGACTCGTCCGGCAACTGAAGGATCTCCTCCAGCGCCCGCACGGCCCGCAGCGACTCCGGGCGCTGCGGGCGCCGGGCCCCCTGCTGCCAGTAACTCAGGCTGGTCACCCCGACCTTGACCCCGTGCCGGGAGAGATGGTGCTGCACGCGCTGGAGCGGCAGTCCGCGGGCGGCGATCGCGGCCCGCAGGGCGACATGGAAGGGGCCGCCCCGAAGGGCCGTGTCCAGTTCGGCGGCGACATCCGCGTGCTGTGTGGCGTGCGGCATGCACAGGGGCCTTTCTGTGAAGGTTCACTACGGCTGGTCAGACCGTGCGCGTGGGCCTGGGCCCTGTCCGTTCGGATCATCCCGGCGGCGTGGGGAGTTCCGCCCGGGGGCCACCCCGTCGGCGCCGGGGTTGTCGCACACCCGTACGCTGTTGCCACCCGCCGTCGTTCACGGCCCCCGAGTTCCTCCGCATTGAAGCGTGTTGACCTTGCTCCGACAACACCTCGCGTTCGGCCGCCGTGCACACTTGGCCGAGCAGCGCCCCCGGGCGGGGCGGCAGGCGCGTGGCGTCGTCCACAGGCCCGCCGCGGTGTCGGTCCTCGCCAGTAGGGTGTGAGACATGGCCGACCCCTCCAGCTACCGCCCCAAGCCGGGAGACATCCCGGACTCTCCCGGGGTCTACAGGTTCCGGGACGAGCACCGCCGGGTGATCTACGTCGGAAAGGCGAAGAGCCTGCGCCAGCGTCTGGCGAACTACTTCCAGGATCTGGCGAACCTCCACCCCCGCACCCGGACGATGGTCACCACCGCCGCGTCCGTGGAGTGGACCGTGGTGTCCACGGAGGTCGAGGCGCTGCAGCTGGAGTACTCGTGGATCAAGGAGTACGACCCCCGGTTCAACGTCAAGTACCGCGACGACAAGAGCTACCCGTACCTCGCGGTGACGATGAACGAGGAGTTCCCCCGGGTCCAGGTGATGCGGGGTCACAAGAAGAAGGGCGTCAGGTACTTCGGTCCGTACGCGCACGCGTGGGCCATCCGCGACACCGTCGACCTGCTGCTCCGCGTCTTCCCGGTACGCACCTGCTCGGCCGGCGTCTTCAAGAACGCCGCCCGCACCGGCCGTCCCTGCCTGCTCGGCTACATCGGCAAGTGCTCGGCCCCCTGCGTCGGCCGGATCCCGGCCGAGGACCACTGGGAACTGGCGGACGAGTTCTGCGACTTCATGGCCGGGCGCACGGGCACCCACCTGCGCCGTCTGGAGAAGCAGATGACGCAGGCGGCCGACGAGATGGAGTACGAGCGGGCCGCCCGCCTGCGCGACGACATCGAGGCCCTGAAGAAGGCCATGGAGAAGAACGCGGTCGTGCTCGCCGACGCGACCGACGCCGACCTCATCGCGGTGGCCGAGGACGAGCTGGAGGCGGCCGTCCAGATCTTCCACGTCCGTGGCGGCCGGGTCCGAGGTCAGCGCGGCTGGGTGACCGACAAGGTCGAGGAGATCACCACCGGCGCCCTGGTCGAGCACGCCCTGCAGCAGCTGTACGGCGAGGAGAGCGGTGACGCGGTTCCCAAGGAGGTGCTCGTCCCCGCTCTGCCCGAGCCGGTCGAACCGGTCCAGGAATGGCTGACCGGCCGCCGCGGGGCGGGTGTCTCCCTGCGCATACCGCAGCGCGGCGACAAGAAGGCGCTCATGGAGACCGTGCAGCGCAACGCACAGCAGGCACTCGTCCTGCACAAGACCAGGCGTGCCTCCGACCTCACCACCCGCTCGCGCGCCCTGGAGGAGATCGCCGAGGCCCTCGACCTGGACAGCGCCCCCCTCAGGATCGAGTGCTACGACATCTCCCACCTGCAGGGCGACGACGTGGTCGCCTCCATGGTCGTCTTCGAGGACGGTCTGCAGCGCAAGGGCGAGTACCGGCGCTTCCAGATCAAGGGCTTCGCGGGCCAGGACGACGTCCGGTCCATGCACGAGGTGATCACCCGCCGGTTCCGGCGTTATCTCGCCGAGAAGGAGAAGACCGGCGAGTGGGTGGACGACGGCTCCGAGGACGGCGAGCTCGGGAACGAGCCCAGGGACGGGCTGAAGGACGACGACGGCCGTCCCAAGAAGTTCGCCTACCCGCCGCAGCTCGTCGTCGTGGACGGCGGACAGCCGCAGGTCGCGGCTGCCCAGCGGGCCCTGGACGAGCTCGGCATCGATGACATCGCGGTCTGCGGCCTGGCCAAGCGCCTGGAGGAGGTGTGGGTGCCGGGCGAGAGCGACCCGGTGGTCCTGCCCCGCACCAGCGAGGGCCTCTACCTGCTCCAGCGCGTCCGCGACGAAGCGCACCGGTTCGCGATCACCTACCAGCGGGCCAAGCGCGCCAAACGCTTCCGCGCCGGCCCCCTCGACGAGGTGCCCGGCCTCGGCGACACCCGCAAACAGGCGCTGATCAAGCACTTCGGCTCGGTGAAGAAGCTGCGGTCCGCCACGCTGGACCAGATCCAGGAGGTCCCCGGGATAGGCCGCAAGACGGCCGAGACGATCGCCGCGGCCCTCGCCCTGGCGGCCCCGGCCGCCCCGGCCGTCAACACGGCGACCGGAGAGATCATTGAAGACGGGGAACCCGGTACGACGGGGGATTCCTCGGGGGAGCCCGTGACGGCGGGCACCCCGGACGAACGACGGGGGCAGGAGACATGACGGAGCACGAGGCACACCCCACAGCGGACCGAGATCCGGCACACGAGGAAAAGCGCGAGGACCAGCCGCAGCAGGCGGTCCAGGACAACGGAGCAAAGGTGAGTACGGGCAGCGAGACAGCCGGGGCCCCCGACGGGGCCATCCCCGAGCTGGTGATCATCTCCGGCATGTCCGGAGCCGGCCGCTCGACGGCCGCCAAGTGTCTGGAGGACCTCGGCTGGTTCGTCGTCGACAACCTTCCGCCCGCGCTGATCCCCACCATGGTGGAGCTCGGCGCCCGCTCCCAGGGCAACGTGGCGCGGATCGCGGTCGTCGTCGACGTTCGCGGCCGGCGCTTCTTCGACAACCTGCGGGAGTCGCTCGCCGACCTCGACGCCCGGGGCGTCACCCGGCGGATCGTCTTCCTGGAGTCCTCCGACGAGGCACTGGTGCGCCGTTTCGAGTCGGTGCGCCGCCCGCACCCGCTCCAGGGCGACGGCCGGATCGTCGACGGCATCGCCGCCGAACGGGAGCTGCTGCGCGAGCTGCGCGGTGACGCCGACCTGGTGATCGACACCTCCAGCCTCAACGTGCACGAACTGCGCGCCAAGATGGACGCCCAGTTCGCCGGCGAGGAGGAGCCCGAGCTGCGGGCCACCGTGATGTCCTTCGGCTTCAAGTACGGCCTGCCGGTCGACGCCGACCTGGTCGCGGACATGCGGTTCCTGCCCAACCCGCACTGGGTCCCGGAGCTGCGCCCGTTCACCGGCCTCAACGAGGAGGTGTCCGCGTACGTCTTCAACCAGCCCGGCGCCAAGGAGTTCCTCGACCGGTACGCCGAACTGCTGCGGCTCATCGCGGCCGGTTACCGCCGCGAGGGCAAACGGTATGTGACCATCGCCATCGGCTGCACCGGCGGCAAGCACCGCTCGGTCGCGGTGTCGGAGAAGCTCGCCGCGCGGCTCGCGGCCGAGGGTGTGGAGACGGTGGTCGTACACCGGGACATGGGACGGGAATGACGGAACGTACACCGCGGCTGCGCGGGCTGCGCCGGGTGGTGCCGGAGGCCCGCGCCGGCCGGCCCGTCGAGGTCCGCGGCGCCAGGCCGCGCCGGCGCGGCGCCCAGCCCAAGGTCGTCGCCCTCGGCGGTGGCATGGGCCTGTCCGCCTCGCTGGCCGCGCTGCGCCGGATCACCGGCGACCTCACCGCCGTCGTCACCGTGGCCGACGACGGCGGTTCCAGCGGGCGCCTGCGCGACGAGCTGGGTGTGCTGCCGCCCGGCGACCTGCGCAAGGCGCTGGCCGCGCTGTGCGGTGACGACGACTGGGGCCAGACCTGGGCCCGGGTCATCCAGCACCGCTTCCAGTCCCAGGGCGACCTGCACGAGCACGCGGTCGGCAACCTGCTGATCGTGGCCCTGTGGGAGCAGCTCGGCGACCACGTCCAGGCCCTGGACCTGGTCGGCAAACTGCTCGGCGCGCACGGGCGCGTACTGCCCATGTCCGCCGTGCCGCTGGAGCTCCAGGCCCTGGTCAAGGGACACGACCCGCAGCGTCCGGACGACGTCGACACGGTACGGGGGCAGGCCACCGTCGCCCTCACCCCGGGCGAGGTGCAGTCCGTGCACCTGGTGCCGAACGACCCGCCCGCCGTCCCGGAGGCCGTCGCCGCCGTCCTGGACGCGGACTGGGTGGTGCTCGGCCCCGGCTCGTGGTTCTCCTCCGTCATCCCGCACCTGCTCGTCCCCGAACTCCTGGACGCGCTCACGGAGACGAAGGCACGCCGGGTGCTGTCCCTGAACCTCGCCCCGCAGCCCGGAGAAACCGAGGGGTTCTCCCCGCAGCGTCATTTGGAGGTTTTGGGGCGACACGCCCCTAAACTCGCCCTGGACGTGGTGCTGGCCGACGAGGCCGCCGTGCCCGACCGCGACTCCCTCACCGAGGCCGCCAAGCGGCTGGGAGCCGCGGTCGAGCTGGCGCCCGTGGCCCGGACCGACGGGACCCCGAGGCACGACCCGGAGCTGTTGGCCGCCGCGTACGACCGTATTTTTCGGATGCATGGAAGGATCGGCCCATGGCGATGACGGCAGCGGTGAAGGACGAGATCTCCCGGCTCCCCGTCACCCGGACCTGCTGCAGGAAGGCGGAGGTCTCCGCCATCCTGCGGTTCGCCGGCGGCCTCCACCTGGTCAGCGGACGCATCGTGATCGAGGCGGAGCTGGACACCGCGATGGCGGCCCGGCGCCTCAAACGGGACATCCTGGAGATCTTCGGCCACAGTTCCGAGCTGATCGTGATGGCGCCGGGCGGGCTGCGCCGCGGCTCGCGGTACGTGGTGCGGGTGGTCGCCGGAGGTGACCAGCTCGCCCGGCAGACCGGCCTGGTGGACGGCCGGGGCCGCCCGATCCGGGGCCTGCCCCCGCAGGTGGTCTCAGGCGCGACCTGCGACGCCGAGGCGGCCTGGCGCGGTGCTTTCCTGGCGCACGGCTCACTGACCGAGCCGGGACGCTCCTCCTCCCTGGAGGTCACCTGCCCGGGTCCCGAGGCCGCGCTGGCACTGGTCGGCGCCGCCCGCCGCCTCTCGATCGCCGCCAAGGCCCGCGAGGTGCGGGGAGTGGACCGGGTGGTCGTCCGGGACGGGGACGCGATCGGTGCCCTGCTCACCCGGCTCGGCGCGCACGAGTCGGTGCTGGCGTGGGAGGAGCGCCGGATGCGCCGCGAGGTGCGCGCCACGGCGAACCGGCTCGCCAACTTCGACGACGCCAACCTGCGCCGCTCGGCCCGGGCCGCCGTCGCCGCCGGTGCCCGCGTCCAGCGCGCCCTGGAGATCCTCGGCGACGAGGTCCCCGAGCACCTCGCGGCCGCCGGGCGGCTGCGGATGGAGCACAAGCAGGCCTCCCTTGAGGAGCTGGGCGCCCTTGCCGACCCGCCGCTGACCAAGGACGCCGTGGCCGGCCGTATCCGCCGTCTGCTGGCGATGGCCGACAAGCGCGCCTCCGACCTCGGTATCCCGGGCACGGAGGCCAACCTCAGCGAGGAGCTGGCGGACAACCTGGCGGTATGACGACAACCGGTCAGTGCGCCGGTGCCTGCGCCCACTCGGGTGACGGCACCGGCGTTTTGCTGTCCTTGGGGCGCTCTTGACTGGATCATGAGGTGTCATGAGCCTGGCAGGTGTCCGCCGCCGGGGCGGACCATTAGGGGGGTTCATGAGACACAGAGCGAGATCGATCCTCGCTGTCGGCGCGCTCCTGCTCGGTGGAGCGAGCCTCGCACCCATCGCCCACGCACAGTCCGCTGCCTCGGCCAGAGCCGACGCGGGCAGGGACGACGAGGTCAAGGTCTTCCGCGCCGAAGTCACCCGGAAACAGGTACCGCTACTGCTCGCGGCCGGACAGGACGGCCAGGAACTCGGCGACCAGGTGACCGGAGCCGGCAAGCACACCGTCGAGCTCTACCTCACCGACAAGCAGGCCGAGAAGCTCGGGAAAGAGGGCGTCGACCTCACCGAGCACAAGCTTTCGGCCAAGGCCGCGACCCGCGTCGAGGACGCCGCCCAGGGCGTGTTCCGCCCGTACAGCGGAACCGGCGGCCTGAAGGAGGAGATCCTCAAGGTCGCCCAGCAGAACCCCGGCCTCACCAAGGTCGAGTCCATCGGCAGGACCGTGGGCGGCCAGGACATCCTCGCCCTCAAACTGACCAGGAACGCGAAGAGGTCCAAGGACGGCTCCAAGCCCTCCGTGCTGTACATGTCCAACCAGCACGCGCGCGAGTGGATCACGCCGGAGATGACGAGGCGGCTGCTCCACTACTACCTGGACCGCTACAAGACGGACAAGCGCATCAAGAAGATCGTCGACTCGACCGAGCTGTGGTTCGTGCTCTCGGCCAACCCCGACGGCTACGACTACACCTTCAAGAACTCCGACACCCGTCTGTGGCGCAAGAACCTGAGGGACGTCAACGGCGACGGCGTCATCTCCACCGGCGACGGCGTGGACCTCAACCGCAACTTCGCCTACAAGTGGGGCTACGACGACGAGGGTTCGTCCCCCAACCCCACCAGCGAGACCTACCGCGGCGCGAGCCCGGCGTCCGAGCCGGAGACCAAGGCCCTCGACCGCTTCGAGAAGCGCGTCGGCTTCACCTACGGCATCAACTACCACTCCGCCGCCGAACTCCTGCTGTACGGAGTCGGCTGGCAGGTCGCCACACCGACCCCGGACGACGTCCTCTACAAGGCACTCGCCGGCACCCCGGAGCACTCCGCTATCCCCGGCTACCACCCGCAGGTCTCCTCGGAGCTGTACACCACCAACGGCGAGGCGGACGGCCACGCCTCCAACGTCAACGGCATGGCGATGTTCACCCCGGAGATGTCGACCTGCCAGACCGCTTCGGACATCGACCCGAACGACGCCTGGAAGGCCGCCGACTGCCAGTCGGTCTTCAACTTCCCCGACGACGAGAAGCTGATCCAGCAGGAGTTCGCCAAGAACATCCCGTTCGCGCTCTCCGTCGCCGAGACCGCCGCCCACCCCGACAAGCCGGCCTCCTCGGTCGGACTGGGCGCGGCCGACTTCACCCCGGCGACGTTCCCCACGTCGTACGCGCGCGGCGCGGACCAGGAGGTCTCGGTCGTCGTCCGCAGGTCCGTGCGGGACAAGGAGCTCAAGTACCGCGTCAACGGCGGCCGTGCGCGCGAGCGCACGCTCAGGCACTGGAAGGGCGGCGAGACCTTCGGCGGTGCGGACAACCTCTACTTCGACGAGTACCGGGCCAAGGTCCGCGGCGGCGAGCCCGGTGACAAGGTCGAGGTGTGGTTCACCGGCCGGACGAGGAGCGGAAAGCGCACCTCCAGCCCGCACTTCACGTACACCGTGGCCAAGCGGTCCGCGGCGGACACCCTGGTGGTCGCCGAGGAGGGCGCGCCCGCCGCTCAGGCGCAGAAGTACGTGGACGCGCTGAAGGCGGCCGGCCGCAAGGCGATCGTCTGGGACGTCGCCGAGCAGGGAGCGCCGGACGCGCTCGGCGTGCTGAAGTACTTCAGGACGGTCGTGCACTACTCCGGCGCGAGCGGCCCGGGCAACGCCACCCAGCTCCAGCTGCGTGCCTACCTCAACGAAGGCGGAAAGCTGATCGAGGCCGGTGAGCTGGCGGGCGGCAACGTCGCCCTCGCCGACGGCACCCTGTCGGACGACTTCAGCCAGTACTACCTCGGCGCCTACTCGCGCACGTCGCTCGCCGGGGCCACCGGCTTCACCGGCTCGGGCGAGTTGGGTGGGGTCACTGCCGCCCTGGGCGACGCGCCCGGCAACCCGCTCGACAAGGCCGGCAGCTACGCCGTCACCTCCGACGAGCTGCCCGCGGCGAAGTACCCGCAGTTCGCCAGCGCGGGCGCGGGCCAGTTCGCGGGCACCGTCAACCCCTACGGCCCGTACACGGGCTCGTACATGGCCGCGGCGGTGCACACCGACGACGCCTACAAGCGCCTGACCCGGACCGTCGACCTCACCGGTGTCAGCGCCGCCGACAAGCCGACGCTCCGTACCCGGCTGCTGTGGGACACCGAGCCGGGCTACGACCACGCGGTGGTCGAGGCGCACACCACCGGCGCGAACGACTGGACGACACTCCCGGAGGCGGGCGGCGCCACCTCCACGGCCGTGCCGGCCGACTGCGAGGCCGGGTTCCTGGTCAACGAGCATCCCTGGCTCAAGCACTATCTGACCTTCGCGACCAGCGGCTGCACCGCGACCGGCAGCACCGGCTCGTGGAACAGCCTCACCGGCAGCTCGAACGGCTGGCGTTCGGTCGACTTCGACCTCAGCGCGTACGCGGGGAAGTCCGTCGAGCTCTCGATCGCCTACATCACCGACCCGGGCACCGGCGGCCACGGCGTCCTCGCCGACGACGCCTCGCTCGTCGTCGGCGGCACGGCCAAGGAGACCGAGGGCTTCGAGACGTCGCTGGGCGCCTGGAAGGCGACCGGACCGCCACCGGGCAGCCCGGCGGCACTGAAGGACTGGACGCGCACCGGAGCCCTGTTCAAGACGTACGGAGCGGTCACCACCGACCGGACCGTGCTGCTCGGCTTCGGCCTGGAACAGGTCCCGGCCGCGGCCGACCGCAAGGCCCTGGTGAAGAAGGCCCTGGCGGCACTCGACAAGTGAGCCGACGCGCTCACGAACGAGTGATCCGGGCACTCGGCCGGCACTGACAATTCATGGCTGAACCGGGTGATCCGGGCGCAAGTCCGGGGCGGTCCGTACCCCTACTGGCGGGTACGGACCGCCCTGCCGTGTATGAGGCATCTGGATGTCACCACCGGGCCCCCAGGGAGGTAGGGTCGGGGGTGGTCGGGGACATCCCAAACACAGCTCGCCGGCACCGCATGGCCGGCGTACCAACGAGGAGATCGGTTCGTGACGATCCGCGTAGGCATCAACGGCTTCGGCCGCATCGGGCGTAACTACTTCCGCGCGCTGCTCGAGCAGGGGGCGGACATCGAGGTTGTGGCTGTCAACGACCTGGGTGACACCGCGACCACCGCCCACCTGCTCAAGTACGACACGATCCTGGGGCGCCTGAAGCAGGAGGTCTCCCACACCGCCGACACGATCACGGTCGACGGCCACACGATCAAGGTGCTCTCCGAGCGCAACCCCGCCGACATCCCGTGGGGCGAGCTGGGCGTCGACATCGTCATCGAGTCGACCGGCATCTTCACCAAGAAGGACGACGCCGCGAAGCACATCGCCGGCGGCGCGAAGAAGGTCCTCATCTCGGCTCCGGCCAAGGACGAGGACATCACCATCGTGATGGGCGTCAACCAGGACAAGTACGACGCGGCGAACCACCACGTCATCTCCAACGCCTCCTGCACCACCAACTGTGTGGCGCCGATGGCGAAGGTCCTCGACGAGAACTTCGGCATCGTCAAGGGCCTGATGACGACGGTGCACGCGTACACGAACGACCAGCGCATCCTGGACTTCCCGCACAAGGACCTGCGCCGCGCCCGTGCCGCCGCCGAGAACATCATCCCGACCACCACGGGTGCCGCCAAGGCCACCGCCCTCGTGCTCCCGCAGCTCAAGGGCAAGCTGGACGGCATCGCCATGCGCGTCCCGGTCCCGACCGGCTCGGTCACCGACCTCGTCGTCGAACTCGGCCGTGAGGTCACCAAGGAAGAGGTCAACGCCGCCTTCCAGAAGGCCGCCGAGGGCGAGCTCAAGGGCCTCCTCGACTACACCGAGGACCCGATCGTCTCCTCCGACATCGTCAACGCCCCGGCGTCCTGCACCTTCGACTCCTCCCTGACCATGGTCCAGGAGGGCAAGAACGTGAAGGTCATCGGCTGGTACGACAACGAGTGGGGCTACTCCAACCGCCTCGTCGACCTGACGGTCTTCGTCGGCAACCAGCTCTGATCGCCGAAGCAGGCATCTCGGTGTGAGGACAGGGCTCGGGCAGCGTGCGAACGCGCTGCCCGAGCCCTGACTCACGTACAGATCAGGCCCTCTTTACGATCACGAGCATCATGATCCCTCCTCAGGAGTCCCTCCCCATGAAGACGATCGACGAACTTCTCGCCGACGGCGTGGACGGCAAGCGGGTCTTCGTCCGTGCCGACCTCAACGTGCCGCTCGCCGACGGCACCATCACCGACGACGGCCGCATCCGCGCCGTCCTGCCCACCGTCAAGGCCCTGGCCGACGCGGGCGCCAAGGTGATCGTCGCCTCCCACCTGGGCCGCCCCAAGGGTGCCCCGGACCCGGCCTTCTCCCTCGCCCCGGCCGCCTCGCGCCTCGGTGAACTCCTCGGTTCCGCGGTGTCGTTCGCGACCGACACGGTCGGTGAGTCCGCGAGGGACGCCGTCGCGGGCCTGATCGGCGGCCAGGTCGCGGTCATCGAGAACCTGCGCTTCAACGCCGGCGAGACCAGCAAGGACGACGCCGAGCGCGGCGCCTTCGCCGAGCAGCTCGCCGAACTCGCCGACGTGTACGTGGGCGACGGATTCGGCGCGGTGCACCGCAAGCACGCCTCCGTGTACGACCTCCCGGCCCGGCTGCCGCACTACGCCGGCCACCTGATCGCCACCGAGGTCGGCGTTCTGAAGAAGCTCACCGAGGACGTCCAGCGCCCCTACGTCGTCGCGCTCGGCGGCGCCAAGGTCTCCGACAAGCTCGCCGTCATCGACGAGCTGCTCGGCAAGGCCGACCGCCTGCTCATCGGCGGCGGCATGGCCTACACCTTCCTCAAGGCCAAGGGCTACGAGGTCGGCATCTCCCTGCTCCAGGAGGACCAGGTCCCGGCCGTCACCGAGTACCTGGAGCGCGCCGAGAAGCTGGGCGTCGAGCTGGTGCTCCCCGTCGACGTCGTGGTCGCCCGGCAGTTCCCGGACCTGAAGGCCAAGGCGCCCACCCAGCACACCGTGGTCGACGCGGACAAGATCCCCGAGGACCAGGAGGGCCTGGACATCGGCCCGAAGACCCGCGAGCTCTACGCCGCGAAGCTCGCCGACGCCGCGACCGTCTTCTGGAACGGCCCGATGGGCGTCTTCGAGCACCCCGACTACGCCGAGGGCACCAAGGCGGTCGCCCAGGCCCTCGTCGACGGACACGGCTTCAGCGTCGTCGGCGGCGGCGACTCCGCCGCGGCCGTGCGTACGCTCGGCTTCGACGAGAACGCGTTCGGCCACATCTCGACCGGTGGCGGCGCCTCCCTCGAATACCTCGAGGGCAAGACGCTCCCCGGCCTCGCCGCACTGGAGGACTGAACAAGCATGGCTGCATCCACTACTTCCGGTCGCACGCCGATCATGGCGGGCAACTGGAAGATGAACCTCAACCACCTCGAGGCCATCGCCCACGTCCAGAAGCTCGCCTTCGCCCTCGCGGACAAGGACTACGAGGCCGTCGAGGTCGCCGTCCTGCCGCCCTTCACCGACCTGCGCTCCGTGCAGACCCTGGTCGACGGCGACAAGCTCAAGATCAAGTACGGTGCCCAGGACGTCTCGGCCCACGACTCAGGCGCCTACACGGGCGAGATCTCCGGCTCGATGCTGGCCAAGCTCAAGTGCACGTACGTGGTGATCGGCCACTCCGAGCGCCGCCAGTACCACAACGAGACCGACGAGCTCGTCAACGCCAAGGCCAAGGCCGCCTTCCGGCACGGCCTGACCCCCATCCTGTGCGTCGGTGAGGAGCTGGACGTCCGCGAGGCGGGCAACCACGTGACCCACACCCTCACCCAGGTCGAGGGCGGTCTGAAGGACCTCACGGCCGAGCAGGTCGAGACCGTCGTGATCGCGTACGAGCCCGTCTGGGCCATCGGCACCGGCAAGGTCTGCGGCGCCGAGGACGCCCAGGAGGTCTGCGCCGCCGTCCGCGGCAAGATCGCCGAACTCTACTCGCAGGACGTGGCCGACAAGGTGCGCGTCCAGTACGGCGGCTCCGTGAAGTCCGGCAACGTCGCCGAGATCATGGCGCAGGCCGACATCGACGGCGCCCTGGTCGGCGGGGCCTCGCTGGACGCGGACGAGTTCGTCAAGATCGTGCGATTCCGCGATCAGTGAGCACAGATGTGAGTAGGCGGTAGCGGCGATCCGTCGTACCCTTGCGGGGGTACAGCCCGGGTGCTGTGCCCCCGTCCATCCGATTCCGAGGAAGTTGGTCCAGCCGTGGTTTTGGGGTTCTCGATCGCCCTGATCGTCTTCAGCCTGCTGATGATGCTGCTGGTGCTGATGCACAAGGGGAAGGGCGGCGGCCTCTCCGACATGTTCGGCGGCGGCATGCAGTCGTCCGTCGGCGGTTCCTCGGTCGCCGAGCGCAACCTCGACCGGATCACCATCGTGATCGGTCTGCTGTGGTTCGCGTGCATCGTCGTCCTCGGCCTCCTGATGAAGTCGAACGGCTGATCGCACCTGATCGACGTCAGGACAAGTACATACATTCCGTACGTTGAGCCCCATGTTGGGTACGCGCTCCTGTGCGCGGCCTATCATGGGGCTTGCGTCTGCAGAGCGGGGGGTTTGTAACTCCAATCACTGGACGCGCGTTGGGCCTTACGTAGACTGAGGCGCTCGCAGCGGAGCGAAACGCCGACTCGCTTCGCGGCACCATCACGCAGGGAGTTACGACCGTGGCAAGTGGCAACGCGATCCGAGGTAGCCGGGTCGGGGCGGGGCCGATGGGCGAGGCCGAGCGCGGCGAGTCCGCGCCGCGTCTGCGCATCTCCTTCTGGTGCTCCAACGGGCACGAGACCCAGCCCAGCTTCGCCAGCGACGCGCAGGTGCCCGAGACCTGGGACTGCCCGCGCTGTGGCTTCCCGGCAGGTCAGGACCGGGACAACCCGCCGGACCCGCCGCGCACCGAGCCCTACAAGACGCACCTCGCGTACGTCAGGGAGCGGCGCAGCGACGCGGACGGCGAGGCCATCCTCGCCGAGGCGCTCGCCAAACTGCGGGGCGAGATCTAGGAGTTGAAACCGGCCGGGTGTCCGTGGGCGCCTGGCCGGAGCTGTTTCTCCCCTCGGCCGACGGCCGATTGTCAGTGCTGCCCTCTACGGTTCGTGCATGGACCGGCAGTGAGGCACGGACCGACTGGGGGAGTCGTGATGACGGTCGAGGACGCGGGCAGGGCCGCGCCCGCGTGGCGCGGGGAATTCGGGCGGCTGTGGACGGCCGCCGTGGAGTCCCGGTTCGGGGCCGCGTTACGGACGTCCGCGCTGCCCCTGCCCGCCGTGCGCCTCACCCGGCGTACCGCTCGCCGTCGCCGTCCCCGTCGCCTTTCGCCTTCGCCTTCGCGCTGACCACCCCGCAGACCCTCTTCGACAACGCCCTCCACGGCCCTGCCGACCTCCCTCGTGGACCGCGTCCCCCTCGGCGGAGCCGTGCTGCACGTGACGCGCCGGCTGGACCCCGGCAACGCGGTCGCCGGCGCCGTGGCCCGGGGTACGGGCTGAACGGGCCCGCCCTGTCCGCTGCCGTGCTCTTCTCCCCGGCGGTCATCACGTTGATACCGGCGGGCAAGCCGGACGTACCTGTTGTCGCCTCGGACGACGGCGCGACGACCGCTCACGCCACGCGCTGATCAACTAGGTTGGAACCCGCAGCGGGGCAAGGTACGCAGCAGGGAACAGGCAGGAAAGAAGGCTGAAGTCCGAAATGAACGCAGACGGCCGTACCAGGCTCAACCAGACGCCCGAGTGGACCGCTCTCGCCAAGCACCGCGAGGAGCTCACCGACACCCATCTGCGGGACCTGTTCGCCGCGGACCCCGGCCGCGGCACCGGGTACACCCTCCAGGTCGGTGACCTGTACGTCGACTACTCCAAGCAGCTCGTCACCGACGAGACGCTGCGGCTGCTGCGCGAGCTGGCCGCCGCGACCGACGTCTTCGGCCTGCGGGACGCCATGTTCCGCGGCGAGAAGATCAACACGACGGAGAACCGGTCGGTGCTGCACCTGGCGCTGCGGGCCCCACGGGACGCGGTGATCGAGGTCGACGGGGAGAACGTCGTCCCGGCGGTGCACGCCGTGCTCGACAAGATGAGCGACTTCGCCGAGCGGGTCCGCTCGGGGGAGTGGACGGGGCACACCGGCAAGCGCATCAGGAACGTGGTCAACGTCGGCATCGGCGGCTCCGACCTCGGTCCCGCGATGGCCTACGAGGCGCTGCGCAGCTTCACCGACCGCGACCTCACGGTCCGCTTCGTCTCCAACGTGGACGGAGCCGACCTGCACGAGGCCACGCGTGACCTGGACGCGGCTGAGACGCTGTTCGTCATCGCGTCGAAGACCTTCACCACCATCGAGACGGTCACGAACGCCACCTCGGCCCGTGACTGGCTGCTCAGCGAGCTGAACGCCGGGCCGGAGGCCGTCGCCAAGCACTTCGTGGCCCTGTCGACGAATGCCGAGAAGGTCGGCGAGTTCGGTATCGACACCGCCAACATGTTCGAGTTCTGGGACTGGGTAGGCGGCCGGTACTCGTACGACTCGGCGATCGGGCTGTCGCTGATGATCGCCATCGGTCCGGACCGCTTCCGGGAGATGCTGGACGGTTTCCGGATCGTCGACGAGCACTTCAGGAGTGCGCCGGCGGAGTCCAACGTGCCGCTGCTGTTGGGGCTGTTGGGCATCTGGTACAACAACTTCCACGACGCCCAGTCGCATGCGGTGCTGCCGTACAGCCACTACCTGTCGAAGTTCACGGCCTACCTGCAGCAGCTGGACATGGAGTCCAACGGCAAGTCGGTGGACCGTCAGGGCCGCCCGGTCGAGTGGCAGACGGGGCCGGTGGTGTGGGGCACGCCCGGCACCAACGGGCAGCACGCTTACTACCAGCTCATCCACCAGGGTACGAAGCTGATCCCGGCGGACTTCATCGGCTTCGCCGAGCCGGTCGCGGAGCTGCGTGACGAGCTGAAGGCACAGCACGACCTGTTGATGGCGAACTTCTTCGCCCAGACGCAGGCGCTCGCCTTCGGGAAGACGGCGGAGGAGGTGCGGGCCGAGGGGGTGCCGGAGGAGCTGGTGCCGCACAAGACCTTCAAGGGCAACCGGCCGACGACGACGATCCTCGCGCGTGAGCTGACGCCGTCCGTGCTCGGGCAGCTCGTCGCGCTGTACGAGCACAAGGTGTTCGTGCAGGGCGCGGTGTGGGACATCGACTCCTTCGACCAGTGGGGTGTGGAGCTCGGCAAGGTGCTTGCCAAGCGGCTGGAGCCCGCGTTGACGGAGGGGGCGGAGGTGGCGGGGCTGGACGCGTCGACGTCTGCGCTGGTTGCCAAGTACCGGGAGCTGCGCGGGCGTTGACGGGGGGTTTGCCCACCCGCCCGCCCTTGTCGACGGGCCGGGGCGGCCCCCGCCCCTGGGGCTCCGCCCCAGACCCCGGCAGGGGGCTTCGCCCCCTGCACCCCCGGGGGTTGCCCACCCACCCACCCGTTGCTGTGGGTCAAGAGGTCCCGCCCTGGGGCTCCGCCCCAGGCCCCGGCGGGGGCTTCGCCCCCTGCACCCCTGCGGGGCTCCGCCCCAGGCCCCGGCGGGGCTCCGCCCCCGTCCGCCGCGCTGTCCCTTCCCCGGCCGCCGCCTCAAGCCACCGCGCTCAACGTGTCCGCCAGTCTCCGTCTTGCCGCTCGGCCTGCGGGGAGGGTTGCCAGGGCGGCGGCGCCCAGGACGGCTGCTGAGGCGAGGAGCAGGAGGAGGGACGGGGAGGGGATCTGGGCGATGCCGGCGCCGATGCCGCTGGAGCGGCCCTGGGTGTCGATCAGCCAGTGGGCCAGGGGGAGGCCGAGGGCGGTACCGGTGAGGGCCGCGGCGAGGGCCGTGCAACTGGTCGCCGTGACGGTGATCGCGGTGATCTGGCGCGGGGACATGCCGATGGCCTTGAGGGCGAGCAGGTCGCGCTCGCTCTCGCGGACCGTGCCGCCGATCGCGGTCAGCAGCTCGATGAGGCCGATCAGCGCCAGGACGGCGATCAGGCCGACCACTACTCCGCGCAGCGGGGACAGGCCGTCGGCCGGGTTCGTCACGGCGTGCACGTCGAGGTGGCCTTGGCCGGCCGCCGTCAGGGCGGTCGCGACGCGGTCGGGGTCGGCGCCGGGGCGCAGGCGCAACTGGTACAGGGTCGGGGCCAGCCCGGGGTCGTTCTCGCGGAGGGTGTCCAGCGAGGTGGAGATCACCCGGCCGGCGTTCTCCGGTTCGATGCTGCGGCCCACGATGTGCAGGATCTGCGGCTGGTCGCCGACCGTCATCCGTACCCAGTCGCCGACGCGCACATCGAGGAGGTCCAGCAGGCCCTGGCCCGCCACCGCCTCGTCGGGACCGCTCGCCGGACGGCCCGCGGCGAGCGTGTACGGGTAGGGGTCGTGGTGGGTGCCGAGACCGCGCAGGGCGATGGTGGCTGTCTGGCCCGGGACCAGCGCGGCCACCTCGACGCCAGGGTAGACGGCCGCGACCCGAGGGTCGTGGTTCAGCAGCGTGCGGGTCTCGCCGTCGGTCGTGCCGCTGTCCGCCCGTACGGTGAGTGCCGCGGGCAGCCCCATCCGGTCGGGGCTGTCGTGGAAGCGGTCGATGGTGGTCCAGGCGCTCATGGCCACCACGATGAGCAACAGCGGAAGGGCCAGCCGCCCGATCGTGGCGAGCGCGCGTGGGCGGCGGGTGAAGGCCTGGTGCCAGCCCAGCACGAGGGCGGGCGGCATGCGCAGACCCAGAGCCCTGCGGGCCACGCCGGTCAGCCGTCCGCCGGCCGGAGCGGCGGGGCGCGGCACCGGCACGGGGGGCACCCGTCCCGCCCGCCAGGCCGCGAGCCCGGTGACCGCGCCGATGAACAGCACCGCGCCCACCGGCACCGCGACGAGGGTCACCGTGTGCCCCGGCAGCCCCTGCCACACGCCGACCGCGTCGCCGAGCCGGCCGGGGACGGAGGTGCCCAGGCCCTGGGTCAGCGCGGCGGCGGCCACGGCGCCGAGAAGGGCGTAAGCGACATGCTGGAGCAGGAAGATCCGGACGACCTGGGCGGGCGTGAAGCCGATCGCCTTCAGGACCGAGATGTCCCGGAGATGGCCGCCGATACGGGTGCCGATCGCGCCGTGCACCGCGAACCCGGCGGCGAGCAGCGCGCCCAGGCCGAACAGGCCGAGGACCTGGCCCAGCAGCCGGTTGTCGCCCTGCGCCTCGGCCCGCGCCTGCTGCCAGGTGGAGACCTCGCCGACCGCGCCCGCGCCGAGCACGGTGACGGCCCGCTGGACGGCGTAGTCGGTGTCGCCGGGATCGGTGAGGCGCAGTCCGATCACCCGGCCGCCGGGGTCGCGTACGGCGGCCGGCGGAGCCCAGACCAGGCCGGGCTGCTCGCCCGCGCGGTAACGCGGTTCGGCGCTGTCGGCGACGCCGACGACGGTCAGCTTCCGGGCGGTGCCCGGCAGGGTGAGCGTGTCGCCGGGCTCGGCCAGCAGCGCCCGCGCGAGTCGGCTCTCCAGGACGACACCGTCGGGTTCCCGGGCGTCGAGCCAGTGACCCGAGGTGAGCAGCGGACTGCCCACGGCCGGCCTCTCGGGGGTGGCGCGCAGTTCGACCGAGGCGCGGGTGCCGCGTGCGGAGACCGTGACGGACTCGGTCGGGTAGGGGCCGGCGACGGACTCGACACCGTCGAGCGAGGCGAGGCGGCCGGTGTCGGCGGACTTAACGGTGTGGATCCACACGTGGGCGCCCCGGGACTGGGTGAAGATCCGCTGCCAGGGGTTGGTCGCATAGCCGAACAGCGCCGTGGCCAGCAGCAGCGAGACGACGATGCCGGCGGTGGCCAGCACGATGAACAGCGCCTCGCCGCGATGCGTGCGCAAGTCGGAGTGGGCCCAGCGCAGGGTGGCTCGCACGCGTCAGTCCTTCAGTTCCAGCACGCCCGATATCCCGGTGCCCCGGCGCGACGGCGTGCCGTCCAGGTGCGCGTCGTCGACGATCCGCCCGTCGTAGAAACTGATCACGCGGTCCGCGGCGCTCGCCAGCCGGGCGTCGTGGGTGACCAGCAGGATGCTCTGCCCCCGGTCGTGGAACCGGGACAGCAGCCGCATCACCTCGCGGGTGCCCTTGCTGTCCAGGCTGCCGGCGGGTTCGTCGGCCAGCAGCAGCGGAGGATGGTTGACCAGGGCGCGGGCGAGTGCGACCCGCTGCTGCTCACCACCGGACAGCTCGCCCGGCATGCTGCGCTCCTTGCCCTGAAGGCCCAGCTCGGCGAGCAGTTCCTCCCGTTCGGCCCGTGCCTGCTTCGGCGAGCGGCCGACCAGGAGCGCGGGCAGCTCGACGTTGTCGGCGACCGACAGGTTGGAGACCAGGTTGAAGAACTGGAAGACGATCCCGATGCCTTTCCTGCGTTCCTCGGCCCACCGGGCCTCGCTGTAGCCGTCCGTGCACCGGCCGTCCAGCCAGATGCTGCCCCGGTCGGGCCGCTGCAGTCCGCCGAGCAGATGCAGCAGTGTCGACTTGCCCGCCCCGGACGGGCCGGTGACCGCCACGAACTCGCCGTGCCGCACGGACAGGTCGACCCCGCGCACGGCCCGGGCGGGCGCGCCCTCACCGTGGTGGGTCTTGACCAGGCCCTCGGCACGCAGCGCAGGAGTGGGGCTCTCGCTCACTCCAGCTCCTCCAGTTCCTCCTGGCACCGCTCCAGCCAGTCGAGGTCGGCCTGCAGGTGCAGCATCGCGCCCTCGATCAGCAGCTGGGCGATTCGGTTGTCCCGGTCCTCGGCGGCGGCCAGTTTCGACAGATCACGCATGGTGTTGAGGTACTGGCGCCGCTGCTTGTTGATGAGGGCGATCTGGTCGGCGAGACCGGTCTGCGGGGCCAGGGCGAGTTTCATGAAGAACTCGTCCCGGACCCGAGGCTCGTCCTCGGGCTCCTCGAACCAGACGCGCAGCGCCTCACGTCCGGCTTCGGTGAGGCGGTAGACCTTCTTGTTGGGCCGACTGGACTGCTCGACGTCCTCGCCCTCGATCAGTCCCGACTTCTCGAGGCGGCCGAGGGTCACATAGATCTGGCCGACGTTCGGCTGAGGGTACGCGGAGCCCAGCAGTTGCTCAAGGCCCTGCTTGAGCTCGTAGCCGTGGGCGGGGCGGCGTGCGAGGAGTGCCAGGAGGGGCAGGCGCACTCGTGCTGTCCTCCTAGTCTGCGTAATGTGCTCCAGGCCCTAGTATCGCCCATACCTAACAGGTATACATGGCCTCTGACTCACGGGCGAGGGTGCCCGCGGTGCCGGTGTGCAAGGAGGAACCTATGCGGTGGACGAGCGCCGCCGGTAGGGTCCTTCTCGTCCTCGTCGTGGTCATGACCGGGTATGTCACC
Source organism: Streptomyces sp. NPDC001544 (assembly GCF_042894285.1). Classification (NCBI taxonomy): domain Bacteria; kingdom Bacillati; phylum Actinomycetota; class Actinomycetes; order Kitasatosporales; family Streptomycetaceae; genus Streptomyces; species Streptomyces sp. NPDC001544. The sequence goes on from NZ_JBIAVN010000001.1 coordinate 1,125,432, forward strand.
TCGGGCGCCCGTGCCGACGAGGGCGGCGCCGGGGGCCGCGGCCCGCTCACCCTGGCCACCGCGGGGGACCTCACCGGCTATCTCGGCCCGCTGCTCCAGGGCTGGAACCGCACCCACCCCGGCGAGAAGGTCCACCTGGTCGAGCTGCCGGACTCCGCCGACGAGACCCACGCGCAGATGACCACCGACCTGCGCGACGGCGACCGCAGCCGGTTCGACGTGCTCAACATCGACGTCAACTGGACCTCGGAGTTCGCCGCCGCCGGCTGGATCCGGCCGCTGCCGGCGGACCGCTTCCCGCTCGGCACCTTCCTGCCGCCGGTCGTCGACACGGCCAGGTACGACGGACGCCTGTACGCCGTCCCGTACGTCACCAACGCCGGCCTGCTCCTGTATCGCAAGGACGTCCTGGACAAGGAGGGCGTGCCGCCGCCGCGCACCTGGGCGGAGCTCGAACACGACGCGAAGACCATCGCACCGAAGTACGGACTCGGCGGTTACGCAGGCCAGTTCCTGCCGTACGAGGGCCTCACGGTCAACGCGGCCGAGGCCGTCTACTCCGCGGGCGGGACCATCCTCGGCGACGAGGGGGAACGCGTCACCGTGGACTCCTCCGCCGCCCGCGAGGGCATCGGTTTCCTGGCGCGCGGCTTCCGCGAGGGCTGGATCCCGAAGCAGGCGCTGACGTACAAGGAGGAGGAGTCCAAGGACGCCTTCCAGGACGGCCGTCTGCTCTTCCTGCGCAACTGGCCCTACGCGTACGCCGTCGCCTCGGCCAAGGGCTCGAAGGTCGCCGGGAAGATCGGCGCCGTACCGCTGCCCGGACCGGACGGACCGGGCAGGAGTGTCCTCGGCGGCTCCGATCTGGCCGTGAACACACACGCCCGGCACCCCGACTCCGCCGCGCGTCTCATCGCGTACCTCACCAGCGAGCCCGTCCAGCGCCAGGTCCTCACCCGTGGCGCGCTGCCGCCCGTACGCGCCGCGCTGTACGAGGACCCCGAGCTCGTACGGGAGTTCCCTTACCTGCCGACCCTGCGCACCGCCCTGCGGGACGCCAAGGCGCGTCCCAAGAGCCCGCGTTACGACCAGGTCAGCCTGGTGGTGCAGGCGGTGGTGCACGATGCGCTGACCGGGCGGGAGACACCCGGAGCGGCCGTGCGGCGACTGGCGCGGGAACTCGACACCGTCGCCCATCGATAGTTACCTGTTAGGTAACGCGAACATCTCAACTGGGTGCGAGATGCCCGGCTAAGTCATGATTTTCGCCTCCCATGTCCCGGGAACCTCTGTTCTTTTCATTGACACCCCTGTGAAACGCCTACCTAACATGCATGCATAACTGCTGCCCTTCACAGAGACAGGCCACAGGGTTGAACAGGCTTCATTGGTGGCGTGACGCGGTGATCTACCAGGTCTACGTCCGCAGCTTCCTCGACAGCACCGGCGACGGTGTCGGCGACCTGGCCGGCGTCCGGGCCGGGCTGCCGTACCTGAAGAAGCTCGGCGTCGACGGGATCTGGCTGAGCCCCTTCTACCCCTCGCCCCAGCACGACCACGGCTACGACGTCGCCGACTACTGCGACGTCGACCCGCTCTTCGGCGACCTCGCCGAGTTCGACCTGCTGATGGCGGCCGCCCGGCGGCTCGGTGTCAAGGTGCTCCTCGACATCGTCCCCAACCACTGCTCCAGCGAGCACCCGTGGTTCCGTGAGGCGCTCGCGTCGGCGCCCGGCAGCCCGGCCCGCGCCCGCTTCCACTTCGCCGACGGCCGCGGCCCGGACGGCAGCGAACCGCCCAACAACTGGCACGCCATGTTCGGCGGCCCGGCCTGGACCAGGGTCGGCGACGGCCAGTGGTACCTGCACATGTTCACGCCCGAGCAGCCCGACTGGAACTGGCGCCACCCCGACGTCCCCGCCGAGTTCGACCGCGTGCTGCGCTTCTGGCTGGACCGGGGTGTCGACGGCTTCCGCATCGACGTCGCCGCCGGACTGTTCAAGCACCCGGACCTGCCCGACTCCGACGACCCCGAGGCCGACGCCCGCACCCGTGACTCGGTCAACCCGCTCGCCTGGAACCAGCCCGAGGTGCACGACGTGTGGCGGCACTGGCGGTCGGTGTGCGAGGAGTACACGGCCCGCGACGGCCACGAACGCCTCCTCGTCGGCGAGGTCTCGGTGCCGAGCGCCCGTGAACACGCCCAGTACGTCCGCCCCGACGAACTCCACCAGGCCTTCTTCTTCGACCTGCTCAGCGCCCCCTGGGACCCCGACGCGTTCCGCAAGGTCATCTCCGAGGCCATGGACGACATCGCCGGCACCGGCTCGACGGTCACCTGGGTCCTCAACAACCACGACCAGGTCCGCACCGTCACCCGCTACGGAGAACCCGCGACCGAGGGCAGCGGCCTCGGCACCGCCCGCGCCCGCGCCGCCGCCCTGCTGATGCTGGCGCTGCCCGGAGCGGCGTACATCTACCAGGGCGAGGAACTGGGCCTGCCCGAGGTCGTCGACCTGCCCGACGACGTGCTCACCGACCCGATCTTCCGGCGTACCGGCAGCCGCGCCCGTATCCGCGACGGCTGCCGCGTGCCACTGCCCTGGTCCGGACAGGCCTCCCCGTTCGGCTTCACGTCCGGGACGGAGAGCGTGAAGCCGTGGCTGCCGCAGCCCGAGTACTTCGCCGAGTACGCCACCGACCGGGCCCTCGCCGACACCCGCTCGTTCTGGCACCTCTACCGCGACGGCCTCCAACTGCGCTCGGCCCTGCCGCAGTTGGGCGAGGGCTCGCTGCGCTGGCTGGACACCCCGCCGGGCGTCCTCGGCTTCGTCCGCGGCGACGGCCTCGTGTGCGCCGTCAACTTCGGTACGGCGCCCACGCCCGCGCCGGTCCCCGGCACCCCCCTGCTGTCCAGCGGCCCCTGCCCGGCCGGGGTGCTCCCCGGCTCGACGGCCGCCTGGTGGATCAACGACCTCTGACCCGCCCGTCACCTCCCCACCCCCCGAAGGGACATCGAAGATGATGCGACGACGCACCACCCTGCTCACCGGCTGCACCGCCCTCGTCCTGACGCTCGGCGCGACCGCCTGCGGCGGCGGCCCGATCTCCGCAGGCGGCGGCGACAAGGCGCTCAGCGGCCAGACCGTCACCGTCGCCGGTGTCTGGTCCGGCAGCGAGCAGAAGAACTTCCAGAAGGTACTGGACGCGTTCACCGCCAAGACCGGCGCCAAGACGCAGTTCGTGTCCACCGGCGACAACGTCTCCACCGTCGTCGGCAGCAAGATCGAGGGCGGCAACGCACCCGACGTCGTGATGGTGCCGCAGGTCGGCGTGCTCCAGCAGTTCGCGAAGAAGGGCTGGCTCAAGCCGCTGTCCGCCACCACCGAGAAGTCGGTGGACGCCGGTTACGCACCCGTCTGGAAGAAGTACGGCAGCGTCGACGGCCGCCTGTACGGCCTGTACTTCAAGGCCGCCCACAAGTCGACCGTCTGGTACAGCCCCGACGCCCTCACCCAGGCCGGGGTGAAGCCGCCGAAGACGTACGACGCGATGCTGAAGGCCGGGCACACCGTCTCCGACTCCGGGCTCGCCGCCTTCGCGGTCGCCGGGCAGGACGGCTGGACCCTCACCGACTGGTTCGAGAACATCTACCTCTCCCAGGCCGGGCCCGAGAAGTACGACGCCCTCGCCACCCACAAGCTGAAGTGGACCGACGCGAGCGTGGTCAAGGCGCTCGGCACGCTCGGCAAGCTGTTCAAGGACAAGCAGCTGATCGCGGGCGGCCGGAAGGAGGCCCTCAACACCGACTTCCCGGGCTCGGTCGAGAAGGTGTTCGGGCCCAAGCCCGAGGCGGGCATGGTCTACGAGGGCGACTTCGTCGCGGGCGTCGCCCACGACCAGTTCGGCAAGGCCATCGGCAAGGACGCGGACTTCTTCCCGTTCCCGGCGGTCGACGGCGGCAAGGCGCCGGTCGTCAGCGGCGGTGACGCGGCCGTGGTGCTGAAGGACGGCAAGAACTCCAAGGCCGGCATGAAGCTCCTGGAGTACCTGGCCACTCCTGAGGCCGCGGCGGTGTGGGCGAAGGCGGGCGGCTTCCTGTCCCCGAACAAGAAGCTCGACCTCGCCTCCTACGGCGACGACGTCACCCGCGCCACCGCCAAGTCCCTGATCGCGGCCGGGGACTCGGTCCGCTTCGACATGTCCGACCAGGTACCCGCCTCCTTCGGCGGCACCAAGGGCGTGGGGGAGTGGAAGCTCCTGCAGGACTTCCTGCGCGACCCCTCCGACCCGAAGGGCACCGCGGCGAAGCTCGAAGCCGCGGCGGCCAAGGCCTACCAGGACTGAGCCCGCCGATGACCGCCACCACACTCGTGCAGAAGGAAGGGGCGAACCCCCCGCCGCCGCCCGGAGCGTTCGCCGAACGCGCCCGGCGCTCGCGGCGGCGCGGCCGGATCGTCGCCCTGCTCTTCGTCTTCCCCGCCCTGCTCCTGCTCGGCGCGCTCGTCGTCTACCCGGTGCTGTTCTCCGTCGGCCGCAGCTTCTTCGACGCCTCCGGCAGCCGTTTCGTCGGCGCGGACAACTACACCGAGATGTTCCGCGACCCGGCCACGCTCACGGCCATCCGCAACACGACCATCTGGGTCGTCGTGGCCCCGGCCCTGCTGACCGGACTCGGCCTGATCCTGGCCGTCCTGGTGGAGAAGGTCCGCTGGGCCACGGCCTTCAAGCTGCTGCTGTTCATGCCGATGGCGGTGTCGTTCCTCGCGGCCGGGATCATCTTCCGGCTCGCCTACGACGAGGACCCCGACAAGGGCGTGCTCAACGCCGCCGTGGTCTCCGTGCACGACGCCTTCCAGGACACGTCCTCCTACCCGACGGCGCGGGCCCGGCTCGGACACGGCCTGGCCCAGGGCCACGACGGGTCGTACACCACGAAGGCGAGCGCCTCCCCGGGCGACCTGGTGACGCTGCCCATGGTCGGCGTCCTCCCCAAAGACCTGCCCAAGGGCGCCTCGCCCGCCTACCCGGCGGCCGCGAAGAAGCCCGCCGCCGGTGAACTGCGCGGCGTCGTCTACCTGGACTTCACGCCCGGTGGCGGCGGCACGCAGGGCAAGGTCGACCGGCGGGAGAGCGGGCTGCCCGGCATGACGGTCGAGGCGGTGCGGGACGGGAAACCGGTGGCGAGCACCACCACCGCGTCCGACGGCTCCTTCCGCTTCCCGGGACTGCACACGGGCTCGTACGCGCTGAAGCTGCCGGAGTCGAACTTCGCGCCGCCCTACCAGGGCGTCTCCTGGCTGGGCCCGACCCTCGTCACGCCCGCGATCATCGGCGCGTACCTGTGGATCTGGACCGGATTCGCGATGGTGCTGATCGGCGCGGGCCTGTCGACCCTGCCCCGGGACGCACTGGAGGCGGCCCGGATGGACGGCGCGAACGAATGGCAGATCTTCCGCCGCATCACCGTCCCGCTGCTCGCACCCGTCCTCACCGTGGTCTTCGTGACCCTCGTGATCAACGTGATGAAGGTCTTCGACCTCGTCTACATCATCGCGCCCGGCCCGGTGCAGGAGGACGCCACCGTACTGGCCACCCAGATGTGGCTGGTGTCCTTCGGCGGCGGCAACAACCAGGGCCTCGGCAGCGCGCTGGGCGTGCTCCTGCTGCTGCTCGTGGTCCCCGCGATGGTCTTCAACGTCCGCCGCTTCCGCAGGAGTCAGCGATGAGGGAGTCAGCGATGAACGCGGTCAGGCGCGGCCTCGGCAACGGGCTGGTGCAGGCCTTCCTGGTGGTGATCGGCCTGGTCTGGCTGACCCCGCTGGCGGGGCTGTTCCTCTCCTCGCTGCGGTCGGCGCAGGACACCGCCAAGGGCGGCTGGTGGACCGCACTGGCCGGCCCCGGGCAACTGTCCTTCGACAACTACTCGGCGCTGCTGAAGAACTCCGGGATGACGCAGGCCTTCTGGAACACGGTGCTGATCTCGGTACCGGCGACGCTCCTCGTCGTCGTCATCGCGTCCCTCGCCGGATATGCCTTCGCCTGGCTGGACTTCCCCGGACGCGAGCCCGTCTTCCTGCTCGTCGTGGCCCTGCTGGTGGTGCCGGTGCAGATCGGCCTGCTGCCGGTCGCCAAACTCTTCGGTCAGCTCGGCCTGTTCGGCACGATTCCCGGCGTCGTCCTCTTCCACGTCGCCTACGGACTGCCGTTCGCGGTGTTCCTGCTGCGCAACTACTTCGCCGAGATGCCCAAGGAGATGCTGGAGGCCGCCCGTATGGACGGCGGCAGCGAGTGGCGCATCTTCACCCGCCTCGTCCTGCCCGTCGGCCGGCCGGCCATCGCCAGTCTCGCCATCTTCCAGTTCCTGTGGGTCTGGAACGACATGCTGGTGGCCCTGCTGTTCGCCGACAGCTCCTCCCAGCCGCTCACCGTGGAACTCCAGTCCCAGATCCGTCAGTTCGGCAGCAACATCGACGTGCTCGCCCCCGGCGCGTTCCTGTCGCTGATCGTGCCGGTGGTGGTGTTCTTCGCCTTCCAGCGGCACTTCGTGCAGGGCGTGATGGCCGGGTCGGTGAAGTAGGGACCCAAGAAAAGGGGCGGCCCGGGAAAACCCCGCGCCGCCCCTTTCTCACCGCCGTCTCACGGCGAAGCCGGCGGATACAGCGACCGCGGCAGCCGGGAGGCCGCCGCCGAGTCCAGCAGCCACAGGGTGCGGGAGCGACCGTAGGCGCCCGCGGCCGGGGCCTGGATCTCCCCCGCGCCCGAGAGGGCGATCGCCGCGGCCTGCGCCTTGTCCTCGCCCGCCGCCAGCAGCCAGACCTCCCGCGCCGCCCGGATCGCCGGCAGGGTCAGGGTGACCCTGGTCGGCGGGGGCTTGGGGGCGCCGTGCACGCCGACCACCATGCGCTCGGTCTCCCGGACCGCGGGCAGCTCGGGGAAGAGCGACGCCACATGGGTGTCCGGACCGACGCCCAGCATCAGGACGTCGAAGACGGGGACACTGCCGTGGTTCTCCGGTCCGGCCGCCTTGGCCAGTTCCGCCGCGTACGCCTCCGCCGCCGCGTCCACATCGGCACCGTGCGGACCGTCCGAGGCGGGCATGGCGTGCACGCGCTCCGGGTCCAGCGGCACCGAGTCGAGCAACGCCTCGCGGGCCTGGGTGACATTGCGCTCCGGGTCGCCCTCGGGCAGGAAGCGCTCGTCGCCCCACCACAGGTCCAGCCGGGCCCAGTCGACGGCGTCCCGGGCCGGGGCCGAGGCCAGCGCCGCCAGCAGACCGTTGCCGTTGCGGCCGCCGGTGAGCACCACGGACGCGGAGCCCCGCGAGGACTGCGCGTCCACGATCTTGGTGATCAGCCGGGCCGCGGCGGCCTGCGCCATCAGTTCCTTGTCGTGGTGCACGACCAGCTGCGGGGTGCTCACTTCGCCGCCGCCTTCTTCGTGGGCTCCTGCTTCACCGGGGCCTGCGCCGCCGCGTCCTTCGCGGGAGCTTTCGCAGCCGTTTCGACAGGGGCCTCGACTCCGAGCCGTTCCCCTGTTCCCTCCGCTCCTGCTCCTTTGCCGGAGGCTCCTTCGCCTCCTTTGGCGGCGGGTTCCCCGGCCGGGGAACCGCTCCACGGCGACCCCAGCCGCTCGACCCCGTAGCGCAGTGCCGACGCGTACGTGTCGTCCGGGTCGAGCCGCCGCAGCTCCTCCGCGATCAGCTCGGCCGTGTCACGCCGCTTCAGCGCCACCGCCCGGTCCGGCTGGCCCTGGATGGACAGCGTGGCCAGCGAACCGTCCGCCCGGTCCAGGGTTATCGGGCCGCAGGTGGTCTCCATGCGGACCGCCGTCAGTCCCGGCCCGGACGACAGGGAGCGCCTGACAGGGACGTCCAGCCGGTCCGCGAGCCACATCGCCAGCAGCTCGCAGCTCGGGTTGAACTCCTCGCCCTCCACCTCGACGGCCTTGACCTCGCACACGACCTGGTCGAGTGCCGCGGCCAGCATCGAACGCCAGGGCGTGATCCGGGTCCAGGACAGGTCCGTGTCACCGGGCGTATAGGCACCGGCGCGGGCGGACAGCTCCCGTACCGGCTGCTCGGCGGCGTAGGTGTCGGTGACCCGGCGCTGGGCGAGCGCGCCCAGCGGGTCGCTGGCCGGGTTCGACGGGGCGTTCACCGGCCACCAGACGACCACCGGGGCGTCCGGCAGCAGCAGCGGCAGCACCACGGAGTCGGCGTGGTCGGAGACCTCGCCGTGCAGCCGCAGCACCACCGTCTCGCCGGAGCCCGCTTCCGCGCCCACCCGCACCTCGGCGTCCAGCCGGGACTGCGTGCGGTCGCGGGGGGAGCGGGAGACCCGCTTGATGACCACCAGCTTGCGCGAGGGGTGCTCGTGCGAGGCGTCGCTGGCGGCCTTCAGCGCGTCGTAGGCGTTCTCCTCGTCGGTGACGATGACCAGGGTGAGCACCATGCCCACGGCGGGCGTGCCGATGGCCCGGCGGCCCTGCACCAGCGCCTTGTTGACCTTGCCGGCCGTGGTGTCCGTGAGGTCTATCTTCATGGCCGGCGCCAGCTCCGTCCGTCTCGTGCAAGCATCTCGTCGGCCTCCGCGGGACCCCAGGTGCCCGACGGGTACTGTGCGGGCCTGCCGTTCTTGTCCCAGTACTCCTCGATCGGGTCGAGGATCTTCCAGGACAGCTCGACCTCCTCGGTGCGCGGGAAGAGGTTGGCGTCGCCCAGCAGCACGTCCAGGATGAGCCGCTCGTACGCCTCCGGGCTGGACTCCGTGAAGGACTCGCCGTAGGCGAAGTCCATGGACACGTCCCGGATCTCCATCGAGGTGCCCGGCACCTTCGAACCGAACCGGACCGTGATGCCCTCGTCGGGCTGGACACGGATGACGACCGCGTTCGAGCCCAGCTCCTCGGTCGCCGTGTGGTCGAAGGGGGAGTGCGGGGCCCGCTGGAAGACCACCGCGATCTCGGTGACCCGACGGCCCAGCCGCTTGCCGGTGCGCAGGTAGAAGGGGACGCCCGCCCAGCGGCGGTTGTCGACCTCGACCTTGATCGCCGCGTACGTGTCGGTCTTCGACTTGGCGTCGATGCCGTCCTCTTCGAGGTAGCCGATGACCTTCTCGCCGCCCTGCCAGCCCGCTGCGTACTGGCCGCGCACGGTGGCGCTGCCCAGGTCCTTCGGCAGCCGTACCGCGCCGAGCACCTTGGTCTTCTCCGCGGCCAGCGCGTCCGCGTCGAAGGAGGCGGGCTCCTCCATGGCCGTCAGCGCCATCAGCTGGAGCAGGTGGTTCTGGATGACGTCACGGGCGGCGCCGATGCCGTCGTAGTAGCCGGCCCGGCCGCCGATGCCGATGTCCTCGGCCATGGTGATCTGCACATGGTCCACGAAGGACCGGTTCCAGATCGGCTCGAACATCGTGTTGGCGAAGCGCAGCGCCAGGATGTTCTGGACGGTCTCCTTGCCGAGGTAGTGGTCGATCCGGAACACCTGGTCCGGCTCGAACACCTCGTGCACGACCCGGTTCAGCTCCTCGGCCGACTTCAGGTCGTGACCGAACGGCTTCTCGATGACCGCGCGCCGCCAGGAACCGCCGGACTGGTCGGCCAGCCCGTGCTTCTTGAGCTGCTGGATGACCACCGGGAAGGAACGCGGCGGTACCGACAGGTAGAAGGCGAAGTTGCCGCCCGTGCCCTGTGCCTTGTCCAGCTCCTCGATCGTGCCGCGCAGCCGCTCGAAGGCGTCGTCGTCGTCGAAGGTGCCCTGGACGAAGCGCATCCCCTGGATGAGCTGCTGCCAGACCTCCTCGCGGAACGGGGTCCGGGCGTGCGCCTTCACGGCGTCGTGGACCTCGGCCGCGAAGTCCTCGTGCTCCCACTCCCGGCGGGCGAAGCCCACCAGCGAGAAGCCCGGGGGCAGCAGACCCCGGTTGGCGAGGTCGTACACCGCGGGCATCAGCTTCTTGCGGGACAGGTCGCCGGTGACGCCGAAGATGACCAGGCCCGACGGCCCCGCGATACGCGGGAGCCGTCGGTCGGCGGGGTCACGAAGCGGGTTCGCCCCGAAACCGGAAGAGCCGGAAGAGCCTGAAGAGGGGGACAATTCAGCCCTCCGAAGGAGCGAGGCGCTGCAGCTCCGCCTCCGTGGACTTGAGCAGGTCGTTCCAGGACGCCTCGAACTTCTCGACGCCCTCGTCCTCCAGCACCTGGACCACGTCGTCGTACGAGATCCCGAGCTTCTCGAGCGCGTCCAGGTCGGCGCGCGCCTGCTCGTAGCTGCCGGCGACGGTGTTGCCGGTGATCTCGCCGTGGTCCTCGACGGCCTCCAGCGTGGCCTCCGGCATGGTGTTCACCGTGTTCGGCGCCACCAGATCGGTGACGTACATGGTGTCCTGGTACGCCGGGTCCTTCACGCCGGTCGACGCCCACAGCGGACGCTGCTTGTTGGCGCCCGCCCGCTCCAGCGCGGCCCAGCGGTCGGAGGAGAAGACCTCCTCGTACGCCTGGTAGGCGAGCCGCGCGTTGGCGACGGCGGCCTTGCCGCGCAGCGCCTTGGCCTCGTCGGTGCCCAGCGCGTCCAGCCGCTTGTCGATCTCGGTGTCCACGCGGGAGACGAAGAAGGACGCCACGGAGTGGATCTTCGACAGGTCCAGGCCGCGCTCCTTGGCCTTCTCCAGGCCCGAGAGGTACGAGTCCATGACGGCCCGGTAGCGCTCGAGCGAGAAGATCAGCGTGACGTTGACGCTGATGCCGTTGCCGATGGTGTCGCTGATCGCCGGGACGCCCGCCATGGTGGCCGGGATCTTGATCAGCGTGTTCGGGCGGTCGACCAGCCAGGCCAGCTGCCGGGCCTCGGCGACGGTCGCCTTCTCGTTGTGCGCCAGGCGCGGGTCCACCTCGATGGAGACCCGGCCGTCCTGGCCGCCGGTGGCGTCGAAGACCGGGCGCAGGATGTCGGCGGCGTCACGGACGTCCGCCGTGGTGATCATGCGGATGGCCTCTTCGACGGTGACCTTGCGGGCGGCGAGGTCCGACAGCTGCTGGTCGTAGCCGTCGCCCTGCGAGATCGCCTTCTGGAAGATCGTCGGGTTGGTGGTGACGCCCACGACGTGCTGCTGGTCGATCAGCTCGGCGAGGTTGCCGGACGTGATCCGCTTGCGCGACAGGTCGTCCAGCCAGATCGCGACGCCTTCTTCGGAGAGGCGCTTGAGTGCGTCTGTCATGGAATTACATCTCCTACAGGTCGTATATGAGCGTCAGCGCTGGGCGGCAGCGAGGGATTCCCGGGCCTTGGCGGCCACGTTCTCGGCAGTGAAGCCGAACTCGCGGAACAGGACCTTGGCATCGGCTGAAGCGCCGAAGTGCTCCAGGGAAACGATGCGGCCGGCGTCCCCGACGTACTTGTGCCAGGTCAGACCGATACCGGCTTCCACCGCTACACGAGCCTTCAGGGACGGGGGCAGGACCCTGTCCCGGTACCCCTGGTCCTGCTGCTCGAACCACTCCACGCACGGCATGGACACCACGCGGGTGGGGACGCCCTCGGCCTGCAACTGCTCGCGCGCCTCGACGGCGACGTGCACCTCGGAACCGGTGGCGATCAGCACGACCTGCGCCTCGCCGCCCTCGGCCTCGAACAGGACGTAACCACCGCGCGCGGCGTCGTCGTTGGGCTCGTACACCGGCACGCCCTGGCGGGTCAGCGCCAGACCGTGCGGCTGGCCCTTGCCGAACTCCTTCGTCCAACGCCTGAGAATCTCGCGCCAGGCGATCGCGGTCTCGTTGGCGTCCGCCGGACGGACCACGTTGAGACCCGGGATGGCACGCAGCGAGGCCAGGTGCTCGACCGGCTGGTGGGTCGGGCCGTCCTCGCCGAGGCCGATGGAGTCGTGCGTCCACACGTACGTCACCGGCAGGTGCATCAGGGCCGACAGGCGCACGGCGTTGCGCATGTAGTCGGAGAACACCAGGAAGGTGCCGCCGTAGACGCGGGTGTTGCCGTGCAGCGTGATGCCGTTCATCTCCGCTGCCATCGAGTGCTCGCGGATGCCGAAGTGGATCGTGCGGCCGTAGGGGCTCGCCTCCGGCAGCGGGTTGCCCTCGGGGAGGAAGGAGCTGTCCTTGTCGATGGTCGTGTTGTTCGACCCGGCCAGGTCCGCGGAGCCGCCCCACAGTTCGGGGATGACCGCGCCGAGCGCCTGCAGCACCTTGCCGGACGCGGCACGCGTCGCGACGCCCTTGCCGGGCTCGAAGACCGGGAGCTTCTCCTCCCAGCCGGTGGGCAGCTCGCCCGCGGCGATGCGGTCGAAGTCGGCGGCGCGCTCGGCGTTGTTCTCACGCCAGAGCTGGAACGACTTCTCCCACTCCGCCTTGGACTCGCGGCCCCGGTCGAGGGCCTTGCGGGTGTGGGCCAGGACCTCGTCGGCGACCTCGAAGCTCTTGTCGGGGTCGAAGCCGAGGACGCGCTTGGTGGCCGCGACCTCGTCGCCGCCGAGCGCCGAGCCGTGGGCGGCCTCGGTGTTCTGCGCGTTCGGGGCGGGCCAGGCGATGATCGAGCGCATCGCGATGAAGGACGGCCGGTCCGTGACCTTCTTGGCTTCCTCGATCGCGTCGTAGATCGCGTGCGGGTCCAGGTCGCCGTCGGGCTTGGGGGCGACGCGCTGCACGTGCCAGCCGTAGGCCTCGTACCGCTTGACGGTGTCCTCGGAGACGGCCGTCTCGGTGTCACCCTCGATCGAGATGTGGTTGTCGTCCCACAGCAGGACCAGGTTGCCGAGCTTCTGGTGGCCGGCCAGCGAGGACGCCTCGGCGGAGATGCCCTCCTGGAGGCAGCCGTCACCGGCGATGCAGTAGATGAAGTGGTCGAAGGGGGACTCGCCCTGCGGGGCCTCGGGGTCGAACAGGCCGCGCTCGTAGCGGGCGGCCATCGCCATGCCCACCGCGTTGGCGACGCCCTGGCCGAGCGGGCCGGTCGTCGTCTCGACGCCCCTGGTGTGCCCGTACTCCGGGTGCCCCGGCGTCTTCGAGCCCCAGGTGCGGAAGGACTCCAGGTCCTCCAGTTCCAGGCCGAACCCGGCCAGGAAGAGCTGTGTGTAGAGGGTCAGGGACGAATGGCCGGCGGACAGCACGAAGCGGTCGCGCGCCACCCAGTCGGGGTCGGCGGGGTCGTGCCGCATCACCTTCTGGAAAAGGGTGTACGCGGCGGGCGCCAGGCTCATGGCCGTGCCGGGATGGCCGTTGCCGACCTTCTGTACGGCGTCGGCGGCGAGGACACGAGCGGTGTCGACGGCCCGCTGGTCCAACTCGGTCCACTCGAGGTCTGTTGTGGTCGGCTTGGTGCTCACCCTGAGTCAGGGCTCCTCTCCACATGATCGAATACCGGTGATCTGGGCGCGCGCCCACCGGCTGCCGGTGCACTGGATGCCCACCGGCCGCTGTCGAGCCTACCCCTGTGAGTACGTGCGTTTTTTCGACCGTTCCAGACTGCCGGGCCGGGTGGCGATCTGCCCGCCGACTGGCCGGAACGGCATCGGGCACATGAATACGCAGCCGCTCATCTGACTGCTCAATCGAGTAGTGGTACGTACACCGGATGCCCCTCGCGAACACGAACCCACCCCCGCGAATGTCCGGGTCTGGGCAACGTCTAAAGTGGCGTGGTACGCGCGAGCCCTTACCGCTGTTCACCACCGGGGGGCTCGCTGGGATGTCTCTGTCAGGGGTGTGCGTGACGGCCGTCGAATCCCGTCCAGCGGGGGTACTCGGTGCCAGCCAGAGCCCGAGCCACCGGCCGTTCGGGGCCCGTGTCAAGGCTTTCGTGGCGCTGACCAAGCCGCGGATCATCGAGCTGCTGCTCATCACCACCGTTCCGGTGATGTTCCTGGCGCAGCAGGGCGTGCCGGACCTGGGTCTCGTGCTGCTGACCTGCGTCGGCGGCTACCTCTCCGCGGGCGGCGCCAACGCGCTGAACATGTACATAGACCGTGACATCGACGCGCTCATGGACCGGACCTCGCAGCGCCCGCTGGTCACCGGCATGGTCAGTCCCCGTGAGTGCCTCGCCTTCGGCATCTCGCTGGCGGTCGTCTCGACGCTGCTGTTCGGCTTCACCGTCAACTGGCTGTCGGCCTGGCTGGCACTCGGAGCGCTCCTCTTCTACGTCGTCGTCTACACGATGATCCTCAAGCGGCGTACGTCGCAGAACATCGTCTGGGGCGGCATCGCGGGCTGCATGCCGGTGCTGATCGGCTGGTCCTCCGTCACGAACTCGATGTCGTGGGCGCCCGTCATCCTCTTCCTCGTCATGTTCTTCTGGACGCCGCCGCACTACTGGCCGCTGTCCATGAAGGTCAAGGAGGACTACGCGCGCGTGGGCGTGCCGATGCTGCCGGTCGTCGCCTCCAACAAGGTCGTCGCCAAGCAGATCGTCCTCTACAGCTGGGTCATGGTCGCCGTCTCGCTGCTGCTGACGCCGCTCGGTTACACGGGCTGGTTCTACACGGCGGTCGCGCTGGTCGCGGGCGGCTTCTGGCTGTGGGAGGCGCACGCGCTGCAGAACCGCGCCAAGGCCGAGGTGACGGGCGCGAAGCTCAAGGAGATGCGCCTGTTCCACTGGTCGATCACCTATGTGTCGATCCTGTTCCTGGCGATCGCGGTGGACCCCTTCCTGAGGTGACCCCCTCGGCACTCCGCACGGGCGGGTTGCGTGGTCAAGGCCACGCAACCCGCCCGTCGCCGTTTGATCTACCCGTGGGTAGCATCCTGGTCATGGCAGACACGCAGCAGGTTGACCCCAAGGCAGAGCGCAAGGTGGCGAAGCTCGCCAAGCAGATCGACGCCTTCGCCAAGGCGCACGGCGGTGCCGAGGGGCAGGTGGCCCACATCGGCGAGCGCGGCGCCCGGATCGTGCTCGTCGGCGAGGACGGCGGCTGGGGCGACCTGGTGGCGCCCGACCACGCCATCGCCGAGCAGGCCGTGCAGAAGGCCGGCATCACCGTCCACGAGGCGTTCGACGGCGAGTTCGCCGGCAAGGTGAAGACCGGCCCGTACGAGTGGGCGCGCATGGCCGGGATCCAGGTGGGCGGGCCGAGCAACTCGTAGCAACACCTCACACCGGGTTCACCCGTTAGGACCTCAAGGAGGACGAGGCCCAGTCACGGAGAGCCCGGATGATCGAAACGCCGTCGCTGGTGGACCAGTACTGCCACGGCGTCCTGCGCACGGAGCTGGGACTCGGCACGTTCGAGGCCCAGCTGGCCCGCACCGAGGGGCCGCCCGCGCCCGGCACCACGCTCTTCGACACACAGACCGGGTTCGCCGTCCGCCGCTGGTGCCCGCCGCTGCTCGGCCTGGAACCGCACTGTCCGCCCGCGCGCTATCTCGCCCGGCGCCGTGAACTGGGCGTACCGGAGGTCGGCCGCCGCCTGTTGAGCGGCAGCGGCATCACCACCTATCTGGTCGACACCGGCCTGCCGGGCGACCTGACCGGGCCCGCCGAGATGGCGTCGGCGGGCGACGCCGACGCCCGCGAGATCGTCCGCCTGGAACTCCTCGCCGAGCAGGTCGCGGACACCTCCGGCACCGTCGAGTCGTTCCTCGCCAACCTCGCCGAGTCGGTGCACGGCGCCGCCGCGCACGCCGTCGCCTTCACCTCGGTGGCGGGCGTACGGCACGGGCTGTCGCTGGCGCCCGAGCCGCCCGGGCCCGGGGAGGTGCGGGGCGCGGCGGGCCGCTGGCTGGCCGGGCGGCGGGTCGGCGGCGAGCTGAGCGACCCGGTGCTGCTGCGTCACCTGCTGTGGATGGCGGTCGCCTCGGGCCTGCCGCTCCAGCTGCACGCGGGGCTCGGGGAACCGGGCGTGCGAGCCGACCGCACCGACCCTGCCCTGCTGACCGACTTCGCCCGGGCCACGGCGGGCCTCGGCACCGACCTCGTCCTGCTGCACGGCTACCCGTACCACCGCCACGCCGCGCACCTCGCCGGCGTCTTCCCGCACGTCTACGCCGACTCCGGCGCCGCCCTGGTGCGCACCGGCGCCCGGGCCGCGACGATCCTCGCCGAGGTCCTGGAACTGGCCCCCTTCGGGAAGATCCTGTTCTCCAGCGGCGCCCACGGCCTGCCCGAACTGCACGTCGTGGCGGCCGGCCTGTTCCGCGAGTCCCTCGCCCGGGTGCTGGGCACCTGGGTGGCCGAGGGCGCCTGGTCACTGGGGGACGCGCAGCGGGTGGCCGCCATGGTGGCGGCGGGGAACGCGCACAGGGTGTACGGGCTGGGGTGAGCTGTGGAGACTGGGCGGATGCCGACCCATGATCCGTACCCGTTACCGACCGGCGCCCTGCTCGACCGGTTCCTCGACGCCCTGGCGGTCCTGCATCCCGTCGCCGTCTGGGCGCACGGCTCGCTCGCCGGGGGCGACTACCAGGAGGGCCGCAGCGACCTGGACCTGATCGCGGTGCTGCCGGGACCCGTCGGGCTGGGCACCGTACGCAGGACCGTCGCGCTGCACCGTCGCCTGCGCGCCGATCCGCTGGCGGCCAAGTTGCACTGCGGCTATCTCTCACCGGACACGCTGGCCGACCCCGCGCGCTCGCATCTGACCTGGGCGTACAACGTGACGCGGCGACCGGTCACGCCGGTCACCCGGCGTGAGCTGCACACCTTCGGCCGGGTGCTGCACGGTGCCACCCCGGCCGAGCTGCTGCCGCCCGTGCCGGACCGCCAGCTCACCGACTTCGTCGTGCGCGACCAGCGGGACTACTGGCGGCCCGCGGTGGACAGGGCCCGTCTGTGGCGGCAGGACATCTGGGTGGACCTGGGACTGCTGACCCACGCCAGGGCGACCGCCACGCTGCGCGACGGCCGGCTCATCTCGAAGCGGGAGGCCCTGGACCTGCTGCCGGGTCTCGGCGCGCCGGGCGAGGTGGTGGAGGACATCACACGCCGGCGGTACGAACGTCAGCCGCCGCCGCCCACCCAGGAGTGGACGGTGCGGCGGGCCGAACTGACGCATGGCTACCTGGGCCCGGCGATCGACAAGCTGGTCGCCGAGTACGGGTGACTCACGCGGGTGTGCCGACCGTCGCCTCGGCCGTGGGACCGGGCACGTCCGCCACGGCCTCCGGGCGCTCGCGCAGCGCCAGCAGCACCCGCAGCACACCGATCCACACCAGGCACGAGCCGAGCATGTGCAGACCGACCAGGGCCTCGGGCAGGTGCGTGAAGTACTGGACGTATCCGATGACGCCCTGCCCGAGCAGGATCAGGAACAGGTCCCGGGTGCGGACCGACGGCTCCCTGGGCGCGTCGACCGCCTTCAGCACGAACCACAGGGCGAAGGTCAGCGTCACCACGATCCAGGCGAGCACCGCGTGCAGCTTGGCGACGGTCTCCCAGTCGATCGGGATCCGCTTGACCTCGCTGGAGTCCCCCGCGTGCGGGCCGGCCCCGGTCACCACGGTGCCGACCGCGATGAGCAGGACGGACGCGGCGACCAGGAACCAGACCAGCTGCTGGACCGCCTTGCCGACCAGCGGGCGCGGCTCCCCGTCGCCCTCGCGGGTGCGCTGCCACATCACCGTGGCGACCGCGATGAGCGCCGAGGCGAGCAGGAAGTGCGCGGCCACGGTGTACGGGTTGAGGCCGACCAGGACCACGATGCCGCCGAGCACCGCGTTGCCCATGACGAGCCAGAACTGAGCCCACCCGAGGCGGGTCAGGCTGCGCCGCCACGGCTTCTGCGCGCGCGCGGCGATGATCGCCCAGCCGACGGCCGCGCACAGCACGTACGTCAGCATGCGGTTGCTGAACTCGACGATGCCGTGGAAGCCCATCGCACGGGTCGTGGTGAGCGAGTCGTCGGTGCAGGTGGGCCAGGTCGGGCAGCCCAGGCCCGAGCCGGTCAGCCGCACCGCACCGCCGGTGACCACGATGACGACCGACATCACCAGGGCGGCCAGCGCGGCCCGCTGGACCGTTCTCGGGTTCGGCGTCCAGCGCGCGGCGATGAAGGAGAGCGGGTTGCGCAGCGCCGCTCGGGCGTCGGCGGGGTTCAGCTTTGGCACGCTCACCATCGTAGGCCGCCGCTTGTGCACGCGTTCACGAGGGTCACTCCCAGCGGAACAGCTTTCCGGCCGCCGCCAGCCCCACGACCGCCCACACGCCCAGGATCCCCAGGTCGCCCCAGGGCACCCCGGCCCCGTGCTGGAGCACGTCCCGCAGTCCGTCGGACAGCGCCGAGACGGGCAGCAGCCCGAGCGCGTCCTGGACGCCGGAGGGGAACTTGTCCAGCGGGACGATCACCCCGCCGCCGACGAGGAGCAGCAGGAAGACCAGGTTGGCGGCGGCCAGCGTGGCCTCCGCCTTCAGCGTGCCCGCCATCAGCAGGCCCAGCCCGGAGAAGGCGGCCGTGCCGAGGACCAGCAGGAGCAGCACGGTGGCGGGGTTGCCGTGCGGGGACCAGCCCAGCGCGAAGGCGATCGCCGTGAGCAGGATCACCTGGAGGACTTCCGTGACCAGCACGGACGCCGTCTTCGCGGCCATCAGTCCCCAGCGGGGCAGCGGGGAGGAGGCCAGCCGCTTCAGCACGCCGTAGCGCCGCTCGAAACCGGTCGCGATGGCCTGCCCGGTGAACGCCGTCGACATCACGGCGAGGGCGAGGACGCCCGGCGCGAGGAAGTCGACGGCCTTGCCCGCGCCCGTGTCGACGATGTCGACGGAGCTGAAGAGGACCAGCAGCAGGGTCGGGATCACGACCGTCAGCAGCAGCTGTTCGCCGTTGCGCAGCAGCATCCTGGTCTCCAGCGCCGCCTGGGCCGCGATCATGCGGGGCAGAGGGGCGGCGCCGGGCTTGGGGGTGTAGGTGCCCGTGATGGTCACGAACGCAGCTCCTTGCCGGTCAGCTCCAGGCTGTGCCTTCCCGGGGGACGCTGTACCTGATTGCGGCTGCGCCGCGGGCCGGACCCCCGGCCGAAGCCGGTGCTGGGCGGAATCACGAGCGCAGCTCCTTACCTGTCAGCTCCAGGCTGTGCCTTCCCGGGGGACAACCCCCGGACCCCCGGCCGAAGCCGGTGCTGGGCGGAATCACGAGCGCAGCTCCTTACCCGTCAGCTCCAGAAAAACGTCTTCGAGGGTGTGCCGCTCCACCGAGATCCGGTCCGGCATCACGCCGTGCTGGGCGCACCAGGAGGTGACCGTGGCGAGGAGCTGCGGATCGACCTTGCCGACGACCCGGTAGGCGCCCGGCGTGAGCTCGGCGGCCGTGCAGTCGGCCGGGAGGGCCTTCAGCAGGGAGCCCACGTCGAGGCCGGGACGACCGGTGAAGCGCAGCGTGTTCTCGGCGCCGCCCTTGCACAGTTCCTCGGGGGAGCCCTGGGCCATGACCCGGCCGGCGTCGATGATCGCGACGTCGTCGGCGAGCTGCTCGGCCTCGTCCATGTGGTGGGTCGTGAGGATCGCGGAGACGCCGTCGGCGCGCAGGTCCCGTACGAGGTCCCAGGTGGCCCGGCGGGCCTGCGGGTCGAGCCCGGCCGTGGGCTCGTCCAGGAACACCAGCTCCGGGCGCCCCACGACAGCCATGGCCAGCGCGAGCCGCTGCTGCTGGCCGCCGGACAGCCGCCGGTACGTGGTCCGGCCGCAGGAGCCGAGCCCGAGGCGTTCGATGAGGGCGTCCACGTCCAGCGGGTGGGCGTGCAGCTTTGCCACGTGGCGCAGCATCTCGTCGGCCCGGGCGCCGGAGTACACCCCTCCGGACTGCAGCATCACGCCGATCCTGGGCCGCAGCGCGGCCGACTCTGTCACCGGGTCGAGCCCGAGCACCCGCACCGTCCCCGAGTCCGGCTTCCGGTACCCCTCGCAGGTCTCGATCGTGGTCGTCTTGCCCGCCCCGTTGGGGCCGAGTACGGCGGTCACCCCCGGTCGGGCCACCAGGTCGAGTCCGTCCACCGCGGTCTTCGTGCCATACCGCTTCACCAAGGCGTGGACCTGGACCACGGGCTCACTTCGCATGGGTCCAGAGTCTAGGTAGGCCTGCCGCGCCTCAGGCGGGCGGGTGCAGGATCTCGTCCTCGCGGGGGCGGTGCACCGCGAGCCACCGCTCGGCGTAGGCCACGGCGTCCGCCAGGGGGAACAGGCGTACGTCGGCCGCGCCCACCTCGCCCCGCAGGACGGGGCGGTCCCGTTCGAAGTCGTGGCCCAGCTCGTCGAACCGGTCCGAGCTGATCGACACCTCGGTCACCGTCTCCCAGCCCCCGCCGGGTGCGGGCCGGCCGACCCGGACGAGCGGTGCGGGGATCCGGCACTCCGCCAGGTGGAAGCCGGTGCACGCGTCGTATCCGGCGCCGAGCAGCAGCACCCGGGCGCCCCGGTCCTCCAGCCGGGCCAGCGGACTGTGCTCACCGAGGCGGCAGTCGGGTGCGTGGCTCTCGACGATCTCCGCCGCGCGCGCTCCCAGTGCCGCGAACGAGGTCTGCGGGTGGGCGCTGCGCACGGCGCCCGGCCAGGTCCGTACGGCCTCCGGGATCACGCCGACCCCGCGGGAGGGGGTGATCAGCGGGTCGTACGCGGGCATGGCGGCCCGGATCTCCTCCCACCAGCTCTCCGGCACCGGCGGGTTTCCCCACACCGCCGGGTCGGACAGATCACCCGACTGGGTGGGAACGACGATCGTGCCGTCCGGACCGACGGCGTCCAGCAGCCCCTGGACCACGGCGACGGCGCCCCCGCACACCCAGCCGAGCGAACTGAGCGAGGAGTGCACGAGGAGGGTCTCGCCCGGCTCGACGCCCAGCGCGCGCAGCTGAGCGCCGAGTGTGCCGCGGGTGACAAGAGGGCCGGTCGGAGGGGGTGTGGGCATGGTTCGGCAGTCTTTCCGACCACGATCGTCCACGCCACCGGTTTACCCGGCCCGCGACGTTTCCGCAGGTCGGATTAGGTATGCCTAAGTGACACAGGGCACCGTCCGCCCGGCCGGACGCGGCTTGCCTGCCTCCGCCGAATTACGCAACAATGGCGTTGTGAAAAACGTCGGCGAGGCTCGGGAGACCCCCACGGGGACCCCACAGGAGGAGCTCGCGACCGGGGAGCGGTCCACCCGCAACCGGGTCGCGCGGTCCATCCTGGACCACGGCCCGTCGACCGTCGCCGAGCTGGCCGGGCGGCTGGGACTCACCCAGGCGGCCGTACGCCGTCACCTGGACGCGCTGGTCGCCGACGACGTCGTCGAACCACGCGAGCAGCGCGTGTACGGCGCGCGCACGCGCGGCCGTCCCGCCAAGGTCTTCGCCCTGACCGACTGCGGCCGCGACGCCTTCGACCAGTCGTACGACAAGCTCGCCGCGGACGCGCTGCGCTGGATCGCCGAGCGAGAGGGCGGGCAGGAGGCGGTCACCGCCTTCGCCCGGGCCCGGATCGCCGCCCAGGCGCGCGCCTACCGCAAGGCGATCGAGAGCGTCACCCCCGACAAACGCGCCGAAGCGCTGGCCAGGGCCCTCAGCGCGGACGGGTACGCTGCAACGGCGCGCAGCGCACCGGTCGGCGAGCAGCTCTGCCAGCACCACTGCCCGGTCGCCCATGTCGCGGAGCAGTTCCCCCAGCTGTGCGAGGCGGAGACCGAGGCCTTCGCCGAGCTGCTGGGAACACATGTCCAGCGACTGGCGACCATCGCCCACGGCGACGGCGTCTGCACGACGTTCATCCCCAAGATTTCCACTGACGCATCTGCAAGCACGGCCGGGAGGAACCCCGCATGACTCTCCCCACGGAGACTGCTCACCCCGAACTCGAGGGCCTGGGCAAGTACGAATACGGCTGGGCCGACTCCGACGTGGCCGGTGCGTCCGCGCGCCGCGGCCTGAACGAGGACGTCGTCCGCGACATCTCGGGCAAGAAGTCCGAGCCGGAGTGGATGACCAAGCTGCGCCTCAAGGGCCTGAAGCTCTTCGGGAAGAAGCCCATGCCGAACTGGGGCTCGGACCTGTCGGGCATCGACTTCGACAACATCAAGTACTTCGTGCGCTCCACGGAGAAGCAGGCGGAGTCCTGGGAGGACCTGCCCGAGGACATCAAGAACACCTACGACAAGCTGGGCATCCCGGAGGCGGAGAAGCAGCGCCTGGTCGCCGGTGTCGCCGCCCAGTACGAGTCGGAGGTCGTCTACCACCAGATCCGCGAGGACCTGGAGGAGCAGGGCGTCATCTTCCTCGACACCGACACCGCGCTGAAGGAGCACCCGGAGCTCTTCAAGGAGTACTTCGGCACGGTCATCCCCGCCGGTGACAACAAGTTCGCCGCGCTGAACACCGCCGTGTGGTCGGGCGGCTCCTTCATCTACGTGCCGAAGGGCGTGCACGTGGAGATCCCGCTCCAGGCCTACTTCCGGATCAACACGGAGAACATGGGCCAGTTCGAGCGGACCCTGATCATCGTCGACGAGGGTGCCTACGTGCACTACGTCGAGGGCTGCACCGCCCCGATCTACAAGTCGGACTCCCTGCACAGCGCGGTCGTCGAGATCATCGTCAAGAAGAACGCCCGCTGCCGTTACACGACCATCCAGAACTGGTCGAACAACGTCTACAACCTGGTCACCAAGCGCGCCGTGGCCTACGAGGGCGCCACCATGGAGTGGATCGACGGCAACATCGGCTCCAAGGTGACGATGAAGTACCCGGCCGTCTACCTGATGGGCGAGCACGCCAAGGGCGAGACCCTCTCCATCGCCTTCGCGGGCGAGGGCCAGCACCAGGACGCGGGCGCCAAGATGGTCCACATGGCCCCCAACACCTCCTCCAACATCGTCTCCAAGTCGGTGGCGCGTGGCGGTGGCCGCACCTCCTACCGCGGTCTGATCGAGATCGGCGAGGGTGCCCCGGGCTCCAAGTCGAACGTGCTGTGCGACGCGCTGCTCGTCGACACGATCTCGCGGTCCGACACCTACCCGTACGTCGACGTCCGCGAGGACGACGTGTCCATGGGCCACGAGGCGACCGTCTCCAAGGTCTCCGAGGACCAGCTCTTCTACCTGATGAGCCGCGGCCTCTCCGAGGACGAGGCGATGGCGATGATCGTGCGCGGCTTCGTCGAGCCGATCGCCAAGGAGCTGCCCATGGAGTACGCCCTCGAACTCAACCGGCTGATCGAGCTCCAGATGGAAGGCGCGGTCGGCTAAGCACCGCCCGTCCTACCGTCAAGTCACTCACGCAAGAAAGCGAGCAGACCGACAGCCATGGCTGAGGCTCAGAACATCCCGGCCGGGTCCACCACCGCCGGCCAGATCGCGGTGGCCGCCGAGTCGACCGTCGCCACGCGCATGAGCGCGCCCCCGTCCTTCGACGTGGCGGACTTCCCGGTCCCCCACGGCCGCGAGGAGGAATGGCGCTTCACGCCGCTGGAGCGGCTGCGCGGGCTGCACGACGGCACGGCGGTCGCGACCGGCGACGGCGTGAAGGTGGACGTCCAGGCCCCCGAGGGCGTGACCGTCGAGACCGTGGGCCGCGACGACGCGCGCCTCGGCAGGGCCGGCACCCCCGTGGACCGTGTCGCCGCCCAGGCGTACTCGGCGTTCGAGAAGGCCGGCGTGGTCACCGTCCCCAAGGAGACGGTGCTCACCGAGCCGATCCGTATCGCCGTGCACGGCCAGGGCGGGACCGCCTACGGCCACCAGGTCGTCGAGCTGGGAGCCTTCGCCGAGGCCGTCGTCGTCATCGACCACACCGGTGACGCCGTACTCGCCGCCAACGTCGACTACATCCTGGGCGACGGCGCCAAGCTGACCGTCGTCTCCGTCCAGGACTGGGACGACAAGGCCGTCCACGTGGCCCAGCACAACGCCCTCGTCGGCCGGGACGCCTCCTTCAAGTCGGTCGTCGTGACCTTCGGCGGCGACGTGGTCCGCCTGCACCCGCGCGTGGAGTACGCCGGCACCGGCGGCGAGGCCGAGCTGTACGGCCTGTACTTCACCGACGCCGGGCAGCACCAGGAACACCGCCTCCTCGTCGACCACAACACCCCGCACTGCAAGTCGAACGTCGCCTACAAGGGCGCGCTCCAGGGCGACGACGCGCACGCGGTGTGGATCGGCGACGTGCTCATCGAGGCCAAGGCCGAGGGCACCGACACGTACGAGATGAACCGCAACCTCGTCCTCACCGACGGCGCCCGGGTCGACTCCGTGCCCAACCTGGAGATCGAGACCGGCGAGATCGTCGGCGCCGGCCACGCCAGCGCCACCGGCCGCTTCGACGACGAGCAGCTCTTCTACCTGATGGCGCGGGGCATCCCCGAGCACGAGGCCCGCCGCCTCGTCGTCCGCGGCTTCTTCGCCGAGCTGGTCCAGCAGATCGGCGTCGCGGACATCGAGGAGCGCCTGCTCGCCAAGATCGAGGAAGAGCTGGAGGCGTCGGTCGCATGAGCGACGCATTCGTACGTGTCTGCGGGCTGAGCGAGCTGGAGGACGACACCCCGAAGCGGGTGGAGGTCGACGGCACGCCGGTCTCGGTCGTGCGGACCGAGGGAGAGGTGTTCGCGATCCACGACATCTGCTCCCACGCGAACGTCTCGCTCGCCGAGGGCGAGGTCGACGACTGCCACATCGAGTGCTGGCTGCACGGCTCGCGTTT
The DNA here is from genome assembly GCF_042894285.1 of Streptomyces sp. NPDC001544. Taxonomy (NCBI): domain Bacteria; kingdom Bacillati; phylum Actinomycetota; class Actinomycetes; order Kitasatosporales; family Streptomycetaceae; genus Streptomyces; species Streptomyces sp. NPDC001544. The sequence goes on from NZ_JBIAVN010000001.1 coordinate 1,150,035, forward strand.
CGACCTCCGCTCCGGCAAGCCCGACAGCCTGCCCGCGACGCGCCCCGTCCCCGTATACCCCGTAAAGATCGAAGGGGACGACGTGCTCGTCTCCCTCAAGGAGTCCTGAGGCACCCATGGCAACGCTTGAAATCCGAGACCTGCACGTCACCGTCGAGGCCGACAACGCCACGAAGGAGATCCTCAAGGGCGTCGACCTCACCGTGAAGCAGGGCGAGACGCACGCCATCATGGGCCCCAACGGCTCGGGCAAGTCGACCCTCGCCTACTCGCTCGCGGGTCACCCGAAGTACACGATCACCAGCGGCACCGTCACCCTCGACGGCGAGGACGTCCTGGAGATGTCCGTCGACGAGCGCGCCCGCGCCGGCCTGTTCCTGGCGATGCAGTACCCGGTCGAGGTCCCCGGCGTCTCGGTCTCCAACTTCCTGCGCACCTCCGCCACCGCCATCCGCGGCGAGGCCCCGAAGCTGCGCACCTGGGTGAAGGAGGTCAAGGAGGCCATGCAGCGCCTCAACATGGACCCGTCCTTCGCCGAGCGCAACGTCAACGAGGGCTTCTCCGGCGGTGAGAAGAAGCGCCACGAGATCCTCCAGCTCGAGCTGCTCAAGCCGAAGGTCGCGATCCTCGACGAGACCGACTCCGGCCTCGACGTCGACGCGCTGCGGGTGGTCTCCGAGGGCGTCAACCGCGTCCGCGAGTCCGGCCAGGTCGGCACACTGCTGATCACGCACTACACGCGCATCCTGCGCTACATCAAGCCCGACCACGTCCACGTGTTCGCCGGCGGCAAGATCGTCGAGTCCGGCGGTCCCGAGCTCGCGGACAAGCTGGAGAACGAGGGCTACGAGGCATACACGAAGGGTGGCGCATCCGAGTGACCCAGCTGCCGGGCCTTCTCGACACGGAGGCGATCCGCAAGGACTTCCCCGTCCTGGACCGCCTGGTCCACGACGACAAGAAGCTCGTGTACCTGGACAACGCGGCGACCTCGCAGAAGCCGCGCCAGGTGCTGGACGCCCTCAGCGAGTACTACGAGCGCTACAACGCCAACGTCCACCGCGGTGTGCATGTGCTCGCCGAGGAGGCCACGGCACTGTACGAGGGCGCGCGCGACAAGGTCGCCGAGTTCATCAACGCGCCGAGCCGTGACGAGGTGATCTTCACCAAGAACGCCTCCGAGTCGCTCAACCTCGTGGCGAACATGCTCGGCTGGGCCGACGAGCCCTACCGGGTGGACTCCGACACCGAGATCGTCATCACGGAGATGGAGCACCACTCCAACATCGTGCCGTGGCAGCTGCTCGCGCAGCGCACCGGCGCGAAGCTGAAGTGGTTCGGCCTCACCGACGACGGCCGGCTGGACCTGTCCAACATCGAAGAGATCATCACCGAGAAGACGAAGATCGTCTCCTTCGTGCTGGTGTCGAACATCCTGGGCACCCTGAACCCGGTCGAGGCGATAGTCCGCCGCGCCCAGGAGGTCGGCGCGCTGGTCTGCGTCGACGCCTCCCAGGCCGCGCCGCACATGCCGCTGGACGTCCAGGCCCTGCAGGCCGACTTCGTGGCCTTCACCGGCCACAAGATGTGCGGCCCGACCGGCATCGGCGTGCTGTGGGGCCGCCAGGAACTGCTGGAGGACCTGCCTCCGTTCCTCGGCGGTGGCGAGATGATCGAGACGGTGTCCATGCACTCCTCGACCTACGCCCCCGCCCCGCACAAGTTCGAGGCGGGCACCCCGCCGATCGCCCAGGCGGTCGGTCTGGGAGCGGCGATCGACTACCTGTCGTCGATCGGCATGGACAAGATCCTCGCCCACGAGCACGCGCTCACCGAGTACGCGGTGCGCAAGCTGGCGGAGGTCCCCGACCTCAGGATCATCGGCCCGACCACGGCCGAGGAGCGGGGCGCGGCGATCTCCTTCACACTGGGGGACATCCACCCGCACGACGTGGGCCAGGTCCTCGACGAGCAGGGCATCGCGGTCCGCGTCGGCCACCACTGCGCGCGGCCCGTCTGCCTCCGCTACGGAATTCCCGCGACCACGCGAGCGTCGTTCTATCTGTACTCCACGCCGGCCGAGATCGACGCACTGGTCGACGGCCTGGAGCACGTACGGAACTTCTTCGGCTGAAGGGCGTGAGCTGAGACCGTGAAGCTGGACTCGATGTACCAGGAAGTCATCCTGGACCACTACAAGAACCCGCATGGGCGTGGTCTCAGGGATGGCGACGCCGAGGTTCACCATGTGAACCCGACGTGCGGCGACGAGATCACCCTCCGCGTGAAGTACGACGGCACGACGATCGAGGACGTCAGTTACGAGGGCCAGGGCTGCTCCATCAGCCAGGCCTCGGCCTCCGTGCTGAACGAGCTCCTCGTCGGCAAGGACCTGGCCGACGCGCAGAAGATCCAGGAGACCTTCCTGGAACTGATGCAGTCCAAGGGCCGGATCGAGCCCGACGACGCCATGGAGGACGTCCTGGAGGACGCGGTCGCGTTCGCCGGCGTCTCCAAGTACCCCGCCCGGGTCAAGTGCGCCCTCCTGAGCTGGATGGCGTGGAAGGACGCGACGGCCCAGGCGCTGGGTGGCGCGGCCGACGCCGAAAGGAAGACGGCATGACCGACACCGCTGAGATGAAGCCGGCCTCGGAGGAAGAACTCCGCGAGGCGCTGTACGACGTCGTCGACCCCGAGCTGGGGATCGACGTCGTCAACCTCGGCCTGATCTACGGCATCCACATCGACGACGCGAACATCGCGACGATCGACATGACGCTGACCTCGGCGGCCTGTCCGCTGACCGACGTCATCGAGGACCAGGCCAAGTCCGCCACGGACGGGCTGGTCAGCGAGCTGCGCATCAACTGGGTGTGGATGCCGCCGTGGGGCCCCGACAAGATCACGGACGACGGCCGGGAGCAGCTGAGGGCGCTCGGCTTCAACGTCTGAGAGCTTCTGTACGCGTGAAGCGGCGGCACCTGGCAGGTGCCGCCGCTTCCGTGTTGTTCAGGGGTTCAGCTGTTCAGGCGCTCAGGCGAGCCCGTCGACCAGCTTGAAGGCCGAGTCCGCCCAGTACTGGTTGCTGTTCTGGTACGCGTCCAGCTTGAGCTGGAAGTTCTGGTGACGCAGGAAGCGGCCGGGGTAGTTCACCGATTCCAGCATCACCGCGCCGGAGTACATGGACGCCCGGGCGCAGAAGGTGGCGTCCTGCTTGAACAGCGACGAGCCGTCGTTGCGTTCGGAGCGGAGCACGAAGTTGCGGTGCCGCAGGTAGGTGCCGTCGGCCGTGGCGAACGAGTAGCAGGAGGCGTTGGCCAGGCCCCTGACCACCTTGAAGGTGGCGTCGCGGCGGGCGGAGGCGGAGCCGACCGGGTCGAGCTTCACGTAGTCGCCGCTGACGTGCCAGTAGCGGTCCGGGTAGTTGACCGACCGCATGGACTTCCAGGCGGACGGCGTCTTCGAGCCGTGCGAACCGCCGTCCGAGCCGGACGACCCGGACGAGCCCGAGGATCCCGAGGACCCCGGCGACTTCGAGGGCTTGGCGGAAGCCTTGTGTCCCGCTTTGTCGTGAGGGGGCGTGGCCGAGGCCGACGCCGAGGCGGTGGTCCTGCCCGACGACGGAAGGCTCTTCGTTCCGGGCGCGGACTTCGTGCTCGCCGAGGGCGAGGCGAAGGAGAGCAGACCGGGCCCGTCGTCGACGGGAGACGGCGACTCCGCCTTGGCTGACGGCTCTTCAGTGGCGTTGCGGTTCACCGCTATCGCCGTCGCACAGGCGACGATCGTAGCGATGGCCAGTCCGCCGGCCAGCCAGAGTCTTCGCGTTCCGGGAGCCCGGGACGTGTCGGGGGCCCAACCGTTCTCCCATGGTTCGTTCTCAGGGAGCTGGGGGGTGGTTTCTTGCATGCGCTGTTCCTCCAGCGGCGCGCGGGGCGGCGGCCGGGGGTGTGAGGGGGAAGTAAGTGAGGGGTGAAACACTAGTGGAGCCGACGGGTCGTCGGGAGACGTTTGGGCGAGCGGTTTCCATGAAAATGAAACAACCTCAAGTTGCCTGTGTCTCCTGGCACTTCCTTCCCGGTCCACTCTCGATGCATCTGGCCCGGGATGGCTGGAACTGCGTGATTCGGCTGCTGCTCGGGCGCGGGTGACGGACGTGTCCCGTCGTCGGGAGCCGCACCGGACGCCCGGTACGGGCGTCGGCGACAGCGGCTGACGCCGTGGGACCGCGGCGCGGAACGCGACGCGGCCGACCGCCGAGGGCCCTCGCCGACCGTGTCGACGTGTTCCGGCTCGGTCGAGGGTTGCGCCGTGGGGCTGGCGCCGGGCGGCGGCCCGTGGCCCGCGGAGAGGCCACGGAGCCCTCCTCCGGGCGTGGCGGACCGCGGATCGGCCGGGAGCCACGGAACGGTGTCACGGACCGGTCGGCGAGCCGGGGGGCGGCGACCCGTGGCCCGGAAGATGAGACACGGTTCGCCCCGGACGACCCGGTCACGTTAGGTTGCCCATATGACCGACAAGAACGTACGCACCACCGGTGCCGTCGCAGCCGGCCTCGCCACGATCGCCGCCGACGGCACCGTCCTCGACACCTGGTTCCCCGCTCCGGAGCTGACGGAGCAGCCCGGCCCCACCGGCACCGAGCGGCTTTCCGCAGAGCAGGCCGCGCAGCTGCTCGGCGGCGGCGCGACCGCGGCGATCGGCCCGGACACCCGCCGGGGCGTCGAGGTGGTCGCGGTCCGCACGGTCATCGCCTCGCTCGACGACAAGCCGATCGACGCGCACGACGTCTACCTGCGCCTGCACCTGCTCTCCCACCGGCTGGTCAAGCCGCACGGCCAGAACCTGGACGGCATGTTCGCCCACCTGGCCAACGTCGCCTGGACCTCGCTCGGCCCGGTCGCCGTGGACGACGTCGAGAAGGTGCGCCTGAACGTCCGGGCCGAGGGCCTGCACCTCCAGGTGACCTCGATCGACAAGTTCCCCCGCATGACGGACTACGTCGCCCCGAAGGGCGTCCGTATCGCCGACGCCGACCGCGTCCGCCTCGGCGCGCACCTCGCCGAGGGCACCACGGTCATGCACGAGGGCTTCGTCAACTTCAACGCGGGCACTCTCGGCACCTCCATGGTCGAGGGCCGTATCTCCGCGGGCGTCGTGGTCGGCGACGGCTCGGACATCGGCGGCGGCGCCTCCACCATGGGCACCCTCTCCGGCGGCGGCAACGTGATCATCTCCATCGGCGAGCGCTGCCTGATCGGCGCCGAGGCGGGCGTCGGCATCGCCCTCGGCGACGAGTGCGTGGTCGAGGCCGGCCTCTACGTCACCGCGGGCACCCGGATCACCATGCCCGACGGCCAGATCGTCAAGGCTCGCGAGCTCTCCGGCGCCTCCAACATCCTCTTCCGCCGCAACTCGGTCACCGGCACGGTCGAGGCCCGCCCGAACAACGCGGTCTGGGGCGGTCTGAACGAGGTGCTGCACAGCCACAACTGACGGCGACGGCCCCGCGGCGCCCTTCCGCCCCGTGCGGGAGGGCGCTCGTTCATGTCCCAAGGGCCTGCGCGAAGTCGGCCAGCGCCGTGAAGTCCGGCTCCAGGAGTCCGATCCCGGGGCTGACGTGGTGGAGCAGCGCGGGGCCGGTGTGGTGGGCCCGTACGTAGGCCGAGTCGGCCGGGGTCTGCTCGTCGTCCACCCACGCGAAGGGTCGGTCGGCGGCGTGGGCGACGATGGCCTGCGTCTTCCAGTGGACGCCGTCGGGCCGCAGGGCGAACAGGCCCGCGCCGAAGTCGACGTACGGCAGGTCAGGCAGGCCGACGACAGGGGCGATCCAGCGGTTGGCCGCGTCCATCCACGTGGTCGCCCAGCACAGGTCGTAGCCGAGGTCCAGGAGTGCGGGCCCGTGGGCCGGGTTCAGCCAGACCCGCAGGGCGCGGCCGGGACGCAGGGCCACCCGGATCGTCGTGTAGCCCTCGGGCCGCCGCTCGGGCTTCGCCGCGTACGGGTTCAGAGGGCCGTCGACGTCCAGGTACAGCACGGGACGGCTCACGGGACCAACGTACGGCACGGGGCGCCGCGGACCGGCGGGGAAGGGATGATCAGGCCTCCGCGAGCTCCTCGTACGCCGCACGCAGCATGTCGGCCGCCTCCCGGCCGGCGGGCCGGAGCGGGGCCCGCACCGGGCCCGCGGGCAGCCCGAGGCCGGTCAGCAGGGCCTTGGCGGTGACCGTGCCGGGCAGGCCCGCGCCCATCATCGCCTCGATCAGCGGGGTCGCCCGTAGCTGGAGCCGGGTCGCGCGGGCCGTGTCGCCCGCGTCGAACGCGTCCAGGATGTCGGCGATCCGGCGCGGGACGACGTTCGCGACCGTGCTGACACAGCCGGCGGCGCCCACCGCGTACAGGGCGAGGATGTGCTCGTCGCAGCCGGCGTAGTAGGCGAGGCCGGTGCGGGCCAGCACCTTCTGCGTGCCGAGGAAGTCGTACGAACAGTCCTTGACGGCCACGATCCGCGGGTGGTCCGCGAGGCGGATCATCGTCTCCGGCTCGATGCGGGCGCCGGTGCGGCCCGGGATGTCGTACAGCATCACCGGAAGACCGCTCGCGTCGGCGACCTGACGGAAGTGCGCCTCCAGCGCGTCCTGCGGTGGTCTGCTGTAGTACGGCGTCACCACCAGCACCCCGTCCGCGCCCGCCTTCTCGGCCGCCAGGGCCAGCTCCACGGTGTGCAGGGTGTCGGAGGTGCCCACACCCGTCACGATCGACGCCCGCTCGCCGACCGCCTCCCGGACGGCCGTGACGAGCGCCGCCTTCTCGGTGTCGGTCGTGGTGGGTGACTCGCCCGACGTGCCGTTCAGCACCAGGCCGTCGCAGCCCTCCGACACCAGCCGCTCGGCCAGACGCCCGGCACCGTCCAGGTCGAGCGTGCCCGCCCGGGTGAAAGGAGTGATCATCGCGCAGAGCGTGCGGCCGAAGGGGTGCGGGACGGCGTGCGGGGAGGACTGAGGGGTGGTCGTCATGGGGGTAGTCTCGGCGCCACGACAATGAAGCTCCACTTAAATTTCCTAAGAGATATCGATAAGCACTGCTGCGACGACGGTTCCCGTGCGCGCCATGCCCTGTGTCCAACTCGGCCCTTCATGGGTCACTATGGCCAGGAGGACATCGACGGCAGGTCATGGAGGCGCCATGAAGCTCGGCAAGGCACTGGCCACCGGAGTCGCTGAGGAACGCCCGCTCGTCCACGAGGAAGAACTCGACGTCCCCGAGGAGATCCGCGAACCGGAGCCCACCGCGATCCGCGAACCGCGGTCGTCCGCCCCCGAAGAGGTCCCGGCGGCCCGATGAGACTGCGGCTCCCCACGGAACGCCCGGCGGAGCCGCCGACCGGATACAAGATCGCCCACCCGGTGCTGTCCCAGGACGGCACCCGGGCCGGGTTCACCGGCGTGTCGCTCGGCGGTGCGCTGCCGTACGCGGTCCTGGACGACGCGTCCTGCGTCTACGGGCGCCGGCACCGCCCGCCCGCGCGGCTGTGCGACTGCGGCTTCCACTGCGTGCACGACCGCGGGGACGCCGAGGCACTGCTGTGCACCGCAGAGCACCGGGCGGCGGTCCTGCTGGAGGTGTCCGTCCTGGGTGCCTACATCCGCTTCGAGCGCGGCTTCCGCTACGCCCGGCAGCGGGTGCGCACCGTCACCGCCGGCCCCTGTGCCTGTGGGGCGACGCCGGTGGCGCTCGCCGACACGGGCTGGGGCAGACCCGGATGGCGCGCTCTGGCCGCGTACTGCCCGCTGTGCGTGCGCGGCCGTACGTCCCTCTCGCTCGCCTCCTTCGCCCGGCTGGCCGGGTACGGGCTGCGGGTGGTGGCGCGCGGCAGCGACCCGGCGGACGGCGGCCCGGCCGGGCCCGACGGACTCGGCGTACCCGAACTCGTCGCCGAAGCCGCCCTGTTGCAGGCCCGCCTCGACTGGTTCCAGTCCCAGCTGGCCCGGCTCGGCGACCACGGCGCAGGGGGAGGGGACAACGGCCCGCCCCCTCCTCCGAAGGGCTGACCGCCCCCTTAACGGTCATCGGCCGGGGTACCCGGATGCTCCGGACCGAGAGGAGGCGGAACACCGTGACCGGGACCACGAACGTGCGGCCGACAGCCGACCACCAAGCTTCGGTGGGCGAACTCGTCGGCCGGGCCACCGAACAGCTCTCCCGCCTCGTGCGGCAGGAAGTGGCCCTCGCCAAGGAGGAGCTGACCGAGAAAGGCCGGCGAGCGGGACGCGGCGGCGGGCTGCTGGGCGCGGCGGGCGCCGTCGCCTACGCCGGTTTCCTCGGCCTGGCCGCCGCGGCCGCCGCCGCCCTCTCGCTGACGCTGCCCGTGTGGGCCGCGGCACTCATCGTCACGGCGGTGCTCTTCGCCGTCGCCGCCGTACTCGCCGCGACCGGCCGCGCCCAGCTGCGGCGGGCCGCACCACCCACACCCGAGGAGACGCTCGGCAGCGTCAAGGCGGACGTCGACGAGATCAGGGAAAGGGCTCACCGATGACAAACAGGAGCGGACCCGGCGGGGGCGGCGCGAAGGGCCCCGACGAGCTGCGGGAGCAGATCAAGCACACCAGGAGCCAGCTCGGCAGCACCGTCGAGGAGCTGGCCGCCAGGGTGGACGTAAAGGGCCGTGCCCGGGCCCGCGCCGCCGACCTCAGGGACAAGGCGGGCGCGATGACGGTACAGCTGCGCAGCACCGCCGCACAGGCCGGACACACGGTGCAGGAGCGGGCGGCCAGGGCCGGGCACACCGTGCAGGAGCAGGCCGCCAGGGCGGGACACACCGTGCAGGAGCGGGCGGGGCACGCCGGGCACGTCGCCCAGGACAGGGCGGCGCACGCCGGGCACGCCGTCGAGCGTCGCGTACCGCGCCAGGCCCGCACCTTCGTCCAGACGGGAGCGCGGCACCCGGTGCCGACGCTGCTCGTCGGCGCGGGCGCGGCCCTCGTCGTGGCGGGCCTGTGGTGGCGCACCCGCCACACCCGCCACTGAAGAACAGGTGCTACGGCCGCGGGGGGGGGGGGGGGGCCCCCGCCCCCCCCCCCCCCCCCCCCGGCCCCCGGCGCCCCCCCCCCCCCCCCCCCCCCCCCCCCCGGGGGGGGGGGGGGGGGGGGGGGGGGGCCCCCCGGGGGCCCCCCCCCCCCCCCCCACCACTCCTCGGTCCTCCATTCGGCGG